>NZ_AP026764.1:314038-628076 GCF_026000435.1 Vibrio sp. STUT-A11
ACGCTGAGGGAAAAATGGACATGGAAGACTACCTTGAGTTTTGCATGGCACCACTTTCTGACATGCCTATTGAGCAAGTAAAAATGTTAGTTGCAGAGTGCGTAGACAAACAGATTCTACCCAAGCAGTTTAAGCAGTCCAAAACGTTGATCGCACAACTTTCCCGAGATGGCATTGATATGGTGATCATTTCCGCGAGCGTGACTTTCTTAGTCGAAGCGGTAGGCCAACGTTTGGGAATCCCAACGTCATTGGGGATCGACTTGATTGAACAAAAAGGCACTTACAGCTCTGAGATTTCTGGGATACCAAGCTACAGAGAGGGTAAGGTCACCAGACTGCAGCAATGGCTAGAAGCACAGCCAGAATTGTACTCAGAAATTCACTTTTATACCGATTCGATCAACGACTTACCGCTTTGTCAGCACGCTGACTACGCCTATTTGGTCAATCCATGCCCTCGCCTGCGAGAGCATGCGAATCAGCCAAACTGGACGGTATTAAGTTGGGACTAGTTAGACATATCTTGTCGAACATTTACTTCTAATCCAATCAAAAAGAGTAGCACGGAAAGCTACTCTTTCTCTATTCACACTAAAAAACCTAAGTATCGATTAGCTGAATGCATTATGAATTGAAACATGTCATTAACAAAAGCAAGCAGTTTAATTGATTGGACTAAGCAAAGTATAAAACATCACGCCATACACAACTGAGCTCACATGTGCAAAATGATGCTCAGCCTGCCGTTTACAAATCAAAATGTTATCAAAACCTTAGTTTTAGCACACCCCAAACACAGGACAACAACATATTCGCAATTATAAGTAACGATAATGAAATCATTGATTGAGAAATTAACATTTTAACAATCATTACAACAATGTTAACTTTAGCGCAGTTGGTCGCACTGGTGGTAAGCCTCTCACCAAGCTATTGTCAGTTTGATAAGGATGTTCGACCATCTCCATAATGAATAGACACCGAATTTGGTGCCCTTTTTCGCCCGCAAAGATCGTTCTTTGCGGGCTTTTTTCTGCCTGCGATTTACTGATGGACAGAAAAAAGCCAGCTTTTGTAAGCTGGCAAGTTGAGCAACAAGATCAGCGCCTACTGCTATCTAGCGCTGAACGTGTATTAGGAGTCATTCTTTATTTTGACCAGGGCCATTCAGAAACTATGACTTACTCGCTTCTGATTTTTGGCACGCAACCTTTACCAATTGCGCCTGCTCTTCTTTAATACGTTTAACGAATCGTGCATCTCGAGCATCGATCTCATCCATATTCATTTGCTGAACATCCGCTATCGCTTCTTGCTTCATTGCAGAGAAGTCTTGACGTAAATCAGAGCTCCACTCCTCCTTGTCTAGCGTGTTAGCAGCAGCGATTGATGATGACATGACAGCAATAAGACCAAGAGTAGAAAGAAATACGCTTTTCATAGCAAGCTCCTTGAGGATTAGCAGTTTATTTTGGGTACATGTTTACAAAGCACGTACGATGCCAACTTTTTAATCCTTTAATTTCAGCAGCTTATTTGGTTTCATTTTTTATCACTCAAACCTTCATGGTAAATTTCGCACTGAGGGAGTTAAATTTACCATGACTATACTATCCCCTTAATCCATTGATTAAGGGTATTGACCAATGGAGTATCTAACTACTTTCAGACTTACCAGTAACGTTCGTAAATGATGTTACCACCAGTATTGGTTCGAAACTTATCTAAACCGCGCCCTTGTAACACGGGTAAAGTATCTTTAATCATTCCTGGGTTGCCACACAACATGACAAAGCTACTTCCAGGTGAAAACTCTACATCAGCTCGTTCGCAAAGCTCTCCAGAAGCAATAAAGTCTGGAATTCGGCCTTGCAACTTACCTTCCACCGTTTCTCGACTCACTATCGGCACATACTTCAACCGGCCTTCATAACGCTGTTCCAGGTGTTCAATTAAATATTTGTACACCAAGTCTTTCTCGTAGCGAACTCCATGAACCAAAACAATCTTTTCGTTATGCGGAAGCAGATTGATATCATCTAATAAAGACAAAAATGGCCCGATACCGGTACCGGTTGAAAGCAACCAAAGATCATGTGCTTGCTTTGGAATTGTATCGTGGATCAAATCACCGTGTGCTGTTTCACCAACATAGAGGCTGTCACCAGTCTTTAGCTTTTGCAGTTTTGGAGACAATTGCCCTTGTGGGTCGGCGACAATCAAAAACTCCAGCCAGTCAAACTGTTCGCTCGGAGCATTCACCACGGAGTATGCACGGCTAATAAGATTTCCACTGTAATCTAACAGCCCGAGTTTGGTAAATTGACCAGCTTTAAAGGAAAGTGGAGCGCCAGATACTCTTAAGCTGAACAGATCTTGTGTCCAGTCTATTCGCTTCTCAACTCTGGCGAGATTGAAATTTTTCAGTTCTGCCATGAGACCTCTCCATTTTAACTACTCTCAAATAAACTTACGCTTCCAACGACACTATGTAAAGATTTAACTTTACATATTGAGTCATTTTATTTCACACTTACAGAACAATTTTATTACATCTTAAAGAATTGCATCTAGAATAAATACTCAGACTAATAAGTAACCTCACAATTTGTGGCAACGTTGATGAAAAAGGAACCAAAAAAATGGACACACAACTAAAAGATTTCCCTGTCATTACTGAGATCAGAGTCGCTTGGGGAGAGATGGATGCCTTGCAGCATGTCAACAACGTCGTCTACTTTCGTTACTTTGAAACCGCGCGTTTGGATTATTTCGAAGCGATTAATTTGCTCGTTGACCTGCAAACCTCGCAAATTAGTCCTGTTTTGAGTGAAACTCAGTGTCGCTACAAGTTACCTGTGACTTACCCAGACACCCTGCTGGTTGGCTCACGAGTAATCGACATGCAGGGGGACCGCATGACGATGGAATATCAGGTATTCAGTAAAAAGTGGGGAAAAGTGGTCACCGTCGCGACGGCAACAGGTGTGATGTTTGATTTTAAAAATAACACTAAGACTGAGATTCCAGACAACGTCCGTAAGTCGATTCTGGAACTGGAAGCGACTGTGGGGAGTACTCACCATCTAGAGTAATCATCACGTTCAGATTCCCGACAGCGCGCATTCGTCGCTTTCGGGAATCATTACCTTATTTTGCTAATCAACAAAAAGTCTCGATATACAGAGCTTCAACTTTATCTCTGGCCCATTGCGTCTTACGCAGAAACTTTAACGACGACTTAATAGACGGGTCTTTTTTAAAGCAGTTAACACGAACACGTTCATACATGCCATTCCAGCCAAGGTGCTCAACCAAACGGGTGACAATTTTTTCTAAACTCAACCCGTGCAATGGGTTATTCGGTTGTTCGTTGCTCATGATTTCAATCCAACAATTTATCAGGCGATTTGGTGGGCTAATCTAACTGAAGGCAACGAGATACCCAACTGTTATTTGTATTAGACTGAAAACAGCCCGACTAAAAGCAGGCTGTTGTTTGTTCGATTCATCGCTTGATCAGCTAACCAATGTTCGATTTGCTAAAAGAACGATTTTACCCATAAAACAATGCTATCCCAAATTTGGCCAAACCACGAAGCAGGTTCAACAGCTTGGTTGCTGACCAGTGGATAACTGGCTACGGTTTCATCGTTATCTTTCCAGACGACTTTACCAACCACTTCTCCTTGCTCAATTGGCGCCATCAAAGGCTCCTTGATTTCGACGCTCCTGTCTAATCCTGCGGTCATTGAGCGAGGCAAGGTCAAGTAAGCATCCTTCGGAAAGCTTGCTTCTATTTCACTCACCTTTCCCTTCCAAACTCTAACTTTTGATTCTACTTGTCCCTGTGTGGCCACCTTCCTAGTGTCATAAAAGCGGAAACCATAGCTGAGCAAGTTTTTAGACTGACTGATGCGCGCCTGTGGGCTAGGTGTTCCCATCACGACAGATATCAACCGCATTTTACCCTCGGTTGCTGAGCTGACCAGACTATACCCTGCGTTGCTGGTGTAACCTGTTTTGCCACCATCCACTCTTACAGACTTATCCCACAACAGTTTATTACGGTTGTATTGGGTAATATCGTTCCACTTGAACACCTTTTCATTGTAAAGCGCATAGACATCAGGCACATCGTTGATGATCGATTGCATCAAGGTTGCCATATCGATAGGAGAAGTTTGAATCCCTTCACTATCAAGCCCGTGAGAATTTACAAAGTAAGTATCTTGAAGCCCGAGCTTTTCGGCCCAGCCATTCATCAACGCAACAAATCCACGTTCACTACCAGCTATGTGCTCAGCAAGCGCAACACATGCGTCGTTTCCCGATTGAATAATGACACCACGCATTAGATTCGCAACGCTGATTTCATCTTTCGGTTTGATGAACATTTTTGAGGAGCCGGGGAATTTTTCTGACCATGCATTTTCGCTGACCGTCACTAAATCATCCCAATTGAGTCGGCCTTCTTTGATTTCCTGACCCACAACATACGCTGTCATAAGTTTGGTTAAACTTGCAGGTGCTAATCCAGCTCTCCCGTTCTGTTCTGCAATAATGGCTCCCGATTGAAAGTCCATTAACACATACCCTTTTGCCTGTAACTGAGGTGGGCTTGGCGTAACCACTGCAAAGGCTGGCACGCTCACTAAACAAGTCACGATAATCCATCGAGCCAGTGACACTTTCATTCAACATCCTCCACGATTCGCACTGCACTTTGTAGCAACTCTACTTAGCATAGCTCACTCAACCAGTTGCACCAGTCGCTAATCGTTTCAATTCCTTGAACTTACGCTGATTTTACAAAAGAGAGTTAATGCTCAGGAGAGACCAACTCAGTTGCGGAATCTTGGTTAATCACGCATTTCCAAGTAAAGTAACGAGCGTAAGGTCTACTAGATGCTGAACCCAACAAGGATATAAACAATAACAATGAATGCTCAATCGTTTGTCGACGCAGGATTACACTACACTCCTCACACATTTAAGGTCCCTTTGGATTACAAAGATGAGAGCAAAGGCACCATTGTAGTCTTTGCCCGCTCGGTTTGCCTGGTGGGAGATGAAGGCTCAACAAAGCCATGGCTGGTGTATCTCCAAGGTGGTCCCGGCTTTGCTTCTCCACGTCAAAATGGCCACAACGGCTGGATAAAACGAGCGCTTCAAGAGTACCGGGTATTACTGCTTGATCAGCGAGGTACCGGAAACAGCTCAGTAATCAATCATCAAACGCTGGCGCACCTGACACCACAGCAGCAGGCGGAACACCTGAGTCATTTCCGCGCAGACAATATCGTTCGTGATGCTGAATTTATACGTCAGCAATTTGGTGTAGAAAAATGGGCGATATTAGGACAAAGCTTCGGTGGATTTTGCTCTTTAACCTATTTGTCGCTGTTCCCTGAAAGTCTGACTCGAAGCTACATTACTGGTGGCGTGCCATCTGTTTCGCGTCACCCAGACGATGTCTATCAAGCAACGTTTAAACGTACGATGGATAAAAACCGGGCGTTTTTCCAGCAATTTCCTAAAGCACAACAGCTTTGCCAAACGATTGCCGATCACCTGCTAGAAAATGAAGAGTTCCTGCCAAATGGGCAACGCTTTACCGTTGAGCAATTCCAACAGATTGGGATTAATTTTGGGGTCAGCGATACCTTCTTACCAACGTATTACTGGCTTGAAAGCGCATTAATAGAAGTAAACGGAAAAGCGCAGCTGCGTTACGAATTTTTAAGTGACATGCTGGCGCAGCAAAACTTCCAAACCAACCCAATTTACGCCATTTTGCACGAATCGATATACTGCCAGGGCTTTGCTTCAAACTGGAGTGCACACCGGGTACGGCAGTCAAACCAAGCGTTTAACTATGAAAAAGGTAAGCCTTTCTACTTTACCGGAGAAATGGTTTTCCCATGGATGTTTGACCAATACGTTAACCTAAAACCATTGAAACAAGCCGCTGAAATGCTGGCGAGTAAAGAAGATTGGCCATCACTTTATGACCAAAACCAACTGGCAATGAACCAAGTCCCGGTAAGCTGTGCGGTTTACGCCGACGATATGTTTGTGGAAATGGACATCAGCCGAGAAACACTCACATCCATGCCGAATGCAAAAGCGTGGATCACCAACGAATATGAACACAATGGTCTGCGTGCTGACGGTGAGCGCATTCTGGATACCTTAATCGCTATGGGTAACCAGACTGCGGCGACTTTGGCTTGACCAAAAGATTAACCAATCAGCCATTATGCTTGTTTGATATCGATGGGTTTAATTGTATACCTGACCGTTTTAGTCAGGTATACTCCGGGCCGTTAATTTAATGGTCGTCGACCACCTGTTTTATTAAAGCCTGTTTTTTTAAAGGAAATCTCATGAGTCAGTATGTTGTCTGTGCGCTGTACAAGTTTGTGGAACTAGGTAACTATCAAGAGCTACGCGAACCATTGCTTGCACTGATGGAAAAGAACCAGATTCGTGGCACCCTTCTGCTGGCAAGTGAAGGTATCAACGGTACCGTTGCTTCCGACCGTGCGGGTATTGATACCCTGCTTGAATGGCTAAATGCAGAGCCTCGTCTTGCGGGCACTGTTTATAAAGAGTCGCTTGCTGAGACACAGCCTTTTAACCGCACTAAAGTAAAACTCAAAAAAGAGATCGTAACTTTAGGTGTTGAAGGCATCGATCCGCGTCATGTAGTTGGCACTTATATAAAACCAAAAGACTGGAACGATCTTATCGCAGATCCAGAAGTGTTTGTTGTTGATACGCGTAATGATTACGAAATCGAAATCGGTACTTTTAAAGGTGCGGTAAACCCGAACACTGAAACTTTCCGTGAGTTTCCAGACTACGTAAAAGAAAACATGGACCCGACCAAGCATAAGAAAGTGGCGATGTTCTGTACCGGTGGTATCCGTTGTGAGAAATCAACCGCTTACATGAAAGAGCAAGGCTTTGACGAAGTTTATCACCTTGAAGGCGGCATCCTAAAGTACTTGGAAGAAGTACCACAAGAAGAGAGCATGTGGGAAGGTGATTGCTACGTATTCGATGGTCGTGTTGCTGTAAACCACCAGCTAGAGAAAGCTGACTACGACTTATGTAACGCTTGTCGTCTGCCAATCACAGAAGAAGACAAACAGTCAGACCTTTACGAACAAGGCGTAAGCTGCCCTAAATGTCACGGTACGCATTCAGAAGAGCAGATTGCTCGATTCCGCGAGCGTGAAAAGCAAATTTCTTTAGCTGATCAACGTGGTGAACAGCACGTTGGCGGTGAAAGCGCGAAGCAACGTGAAGAGCGACGTGCGGCTAAGATTGCTCAAAAAGAAGCACAGCGTAAACAAGCCTAACGCTTATTGGCTAACCATATTCTATGGTTAGCCAATTTACCTATTTACGAGTGACGAAAGATTAAGCGTCGCTGCGCTAAATACAGAAGTGACAGTTTTCTCGATCTAGGCCATGAGCACCAGCAAGATTTTTCAGGTGTGCTCTGCCCTCTGCAAGCCCCATCTCATAACCTTCAAGCAACACAGACTGACGCATTGATAAACGCTGTACATGAAAATTATCAGGCGGAGCAATAACGCGGATACGCGCATCTTCCGGCGGGTTACGAATAAACGCCAACGATTCGTTATAGTTCTCTGTTCGGTGCAACATTGCTTCGACCATTTTAGGATGCTCGGCAAACAGCTTCTTAGTGAGCCAGGTTGTTTTGGCAGGCTTCTTCGAATAATTCAGCGGGTGGGATAACACCACAGTAATGTCTCTCGCGCCTCTTCGGTAAGCTTCGCGAACCGGAATTGAGTCCGCCACGCCTCCGTCGGTGTAGCAGCCACCAGAAAAGCAAGGGGTATGTTTGTACGCGATAGGCAAAGCAGTCGTCGCTTCTAGCGCGTGATGGAAGTTATCGCGATTGACTCGATAGTAGTCAGCTTTACCTGTATCAACATTGGTTGTGGTCGCAAAAAATGGGATGCCATCGAACAGCTTCTTTTCATCGACTGGATATAAACGGTTAGACTCTTCAAATAACCATTTAACGTCAATAAGGTCACCGCCCTTTATAAAGCGGGTTGGATCGAAGAAACGTTTACAGGTTGCAAGCTTGGTGATGATATTAATACTGCGATGTGGGTAATCAGTTAAGTAACCAATCAGATTCGATGCACCTGCCGATACACCGATTGCAAAATCAAACGGCTTGTAATTTTGCTCCATGAATGCGTCTAGCACGCCACTAGCGAAGACGCCTCGCATCGCACCACCTTCAACCACAATTGCTTTTTTAACCATGTTTCCTCCCCAATACTGTGCTTCAAAATAGTATTGAAAGTAAGGCAATAGAAACAATTGGTTATTCTTATTATTTAGATAGGTGATTCCTATACTCAAGTCAGATTTCGCTACAAAGTACAACCTGTAACCATGCCTACACCTTACATAAGCCTAGTAGGATTAAGAGAAAACGTTCTTATACGCTTCAGCAGCCCCATCTATCAGCATTTGAGTGCCAATGACCGCCAATATCAGACCCATCATTTTGGTCACAACATTGAGCGCACTAGGACCAACCGCTTTAACTAATTTATCGCCAAATAAGAACAGGATATAAGTAATAATACAAAGTACAGCAAATGAAATGATGGTAATGATTGTTTGATCAAACCCACCAGCGGTCGCAAAGTTCATCGCCGTTGCGATAGTGCCAGGACCGGCTAATATTGGCATCGCGAGAGGGGAAACCGCGATACTTAACGCTGCTTGTTGCTGGGCAGGTGAGTAAGCCTTTTCCTTGGTCTTTTGATGGGTAGTATCACCTTGTAGCATGTTGTAACCAATCAAAAAGACCAGAATGCCGCCAGTAATACGCAGTGCATAAAGCGTAATCCCAAATAAATCGAAAATCAGTTTTCCCGCAATTGAAAACACCGCAACGATGATAAAGGCAATGAATACGGAACGCAGTGCAATGGAACGAACCGTCTCTTTATCTTCATCTGCGGTTAAGCTCAAGAATATGGGAATATTCGCGATAGGGTTCATGATAGCGAAGAAACCCATAAATACCGTTACTGTGTGAACGATTAACTCTTGCATCTTTTTACCGCATGTAATTCATTGATTTTAAGACAGTATATACCCATATTTTCGGACTTGCCTGATTACTGATTGTCTCTGGTAAAACTTATGCTTTAAGACACACTTTTTTCGTTTGATCTTTTCTTTTGAGCTTTTTTCTTTGGAGAAAGTTTACCCAGCCATCAAATGCCGATAAGGTGAGTTCCACGAAATATGAAAACAATAACAAAGGATGTTAAATCATCATGAACGATACGATTGAAACTATAATGAGCCACCGCTCGATTAGAAAATTCAGCCCGCAACCAATAGATAAAACTCAACTGGACACGATTATTCAAGCTGGCCTCGCTGCATCTTCTTCCAGCATGCTGCAAGTCGTTTCCATCATCCGAGTCACTGATCCAGAAAAACGCGCACAACTGGCGCAATACGCAGGTAACCAAGCTTACGTTGCGAGTGCGGCGGAGTTTTTAGTGTTCTGCATTGATTATCAGCGTCACTCGGCTATTAACCCTCAAGTACAAGCAGACTTTACCGAGTTAACACTGATTGGTGCCGTTGATTCCGGCATCATGGCGCAAAACTGTCTATTAGCAGCAGAATCACTGGGATTGGGTGGCGTATACATTGGTGGCTTAAGAAACAATGCTCAAGGTGTTGATGAGTTGCTCGGCTTACCTGCCAATACTGCTATTTTGTTTGGCATGTGTCTTGGTCATCCAGAACAAAATCCAGAAGTTAAACCTCGCTTACCAGCAAAAGTGATCGTACACGAAAATCAGTACCAAGCTTTAAATCTCGAAGACATAAAAGCTTACGACCAAACCATGCACGATTACTACGCCACACGTTCAAGTAATCAAAAGCAAAGCACCTGGTCTGAGGAAGTGACGACGAAATTGGCCGGAGAGTCTCGCCCGCATATTCTGCCTTATTTAAATGGCAAAGGATTAGCAAAGCGGTAAATTGAACGGACCAATGCCCTGACAATCGCTTAACGCCCTTAGCGGGTCATTCCAGCGAGACTAGGAATCTATTATCAGCAAGCTAACAAATATAGGCATATTTTTGGCGTCAAAGTGCTCGGATATAAGATTCTGAATCACGCTCCTTCGTCGCTATCCAGAATGACGGATGATTGTGATCTACCGTTCGCTGTTAAACGAACGGTATGATGCCAATCGAGGTGGGGCTTTGTTTTTATTAACGATCCCCACCCTGCCCCCTGATTTTCGGTTGCCAGTCATTCAACCGTCGCCTATGATAAACGAGCTCACGCCTAAAGCACCCAACACTCGCGGAAAGAACTCGGTTCACGGCAATTTGGCTTCCCTGCATTTCCAGCAGGTACAATCTGTTTTTACCTTCTTTAAGCTTCTGTTCAGGCGAGTGTGGAAGAGAATAAGAAAGGTGAAAAATGCAACCTCACAATAGCTTCTCAATTAATCTCAATCAGCAAAAAGTCATCGCTAAAAAGCGTTTAAAGGCAATTCGTCAACGTGACTTCAATACGCTAAATCTGGTTAAACAGTTTCACTCCCAACCCAAGGCTCTATCTTTCGAGTCTATTCGGCTTGCTGATGTTCAACATGCTTTAGCAAGAGAGCTCGGCTTACCGAGTTGGAACAAACTAAAAGCTCACGTGGAACGTTTAGAATCGCATAAGAACGCTATCGCTAAACGAGAAAAAGCGTTAGACAGTAGCCTGAGTACACTCCATGTTCGTTGTGGGCATGATATTCAGGAAAAGCTTAAAGAAAGCGGCTTTGAAGGTCGGTTTCTACCCATGATTGATCCACTATGCATGGGTCCTATTCCTAAAGCTGAGCAATCATTTTTAGTCATACGCGCTCAGTTCGTTGTTGATACGCTGCTGCCCGTCATGGGGCATAAAGAATCTGTTCAAAACGTCGCTCAGCAAGAGCAGCGTAACGTAGAGACTCTGCTAGACGATAAGTTTGAGCGCATCGTATTTTGGGTGGAGCATGATAGCTATGATCAACTCATGTTGATCCGTTGCCTGACTTATCTTGAGAACGTAAAAGATAAAGTCATTGAGATTATTGAATTGAACCAATTCCCAGGTACAGAACGTTTTATCGGCTTTGGACAGCTACCCGCAGAGGCGATTCGTTCATGCTGGCATGATCGCAAGCCGATAAACGCAAGATTAATGAGCCAGGCCAGTCGGTGTTGGCAAGCTATCACAGAAGAAACGCCAGATTCTATTGTCTCTTTATTAGATCAACATGAATTGGATTGCTTGCCAAATATAAATGCAGTTCTTATGCGGCATTTGCGCGAGCTCCCCCATTCAATGTCAGGGTTGAGCTTCACTCAGCGTCTCGCACTCAATGCACTTAAGGAACAAAGCAACGCGATTTCAGTGAGTAAGTGGTTTCAGCTTTATCAGCAGAGCGAACCTTTACCCTACCTGGGTGATGTGATGTTCTACGCACTGGTCCTTCCTTTAGCGACCAATGAGAAACCACTGATAGCTGTAGATGCGTTAGAAAAAAACTGGTGGGAGCAACAAGTGTGTATAACCGAGCATGGAATACAGTGCTTAAACGGTAACGCTAAATTTGAGCAACAATATTGGGTTGGTGGAATTCCAAACAACAACAAAAGCCGTTGGGAGTGGGATCATGTGCAGCTATCTAGCCTGTCCCATGTACCATGTTGATATGGCGCTGAATTTACCTACTTAGTGGCTAAAAATAAGAGAGCGATACGGATAGTGAGATAAATGTGTTGCTCGAATTATCGACTATTAATGCGCATTATATAAACAAGCTTAAGTTGCATATTTAGTCCCGCATGGTTGGAGGTGAATAACCACTAGCTCAATATGCAACCAAACCGCAAAACAAGAAAGTGTAACAAAACGTAAACAGTAGTTTTATACTCGATAAAAGTGTTAAAAAATAGCCATTACAACCAACCACAAAGTTAAATAAGTGTTAAAGTGACATTTTTTATGGTGACCCTGGTCACATCTACTGACCAAGAATAGGTTTTTTCTTTCGTGTTTTTTCACTCCGCTGCTAACCTGCACGCCACTTTGAAGTGAACTCAGAGTGCATAACTATAAGGAGTGTTCTCATGAATACCAAGAAACCGATGTCGCTTACCAGCCGTGTTATTTTCGGTATGGTGGCGGGTATCTTGACAGGATTTGCAATTCGCACACTTTTTGCCGACAACGGATTTGTCGACGCATACATTGTTAATGGACTATTTGAAGTTGGTGGACAGATCTTTGTCGCCAGCTTGAAGATGCTAGTAGTACCTTTGGTATTTGTATCACTGGTTTGTGGTACTAGCTCTCTTAAAGACCTATCTACCTTAGGTCGCATGGGTGGTAAAACCCTTGCTTTATACATTGTAACAACAGCGGTCGCTATCACGCTTGCTCTGACAATGGGCACCGTGTTCCAGCCAGGCGCTGGCGCTGATCTTACGGCGGTAAGTTCATTTAAGTCAGCAGAAGCACCGTCTTTGGGTCAAGTGATCATCGACATGTTCCCGACTAACCCAATCAGTGCAATGGCTGAAGGCAAAACGCTTCAAGTTATCGTGTTTGCCGTTTTATTTGGTATCGCGATCAGTGCTGCAGGTAAGCCAGGTGAGCGCATCGCTGCATTCTTCTCAGACTTGAATGAAGTGATCATGAAGCTGGTTGCTATTTTAATGAACCTTGCACCATTCGGTGTGTTCTTCCTGATGGCGAAGCTGTTTACTGGTCTTGGTCTGGGTGCAATCCTAAACCTTGCCGAGTACTTTATCGTACTAGCCGGCACACTATTGCTACACGGTCTGGTTACCTACAGCGTGATGTTAAAAGGCTTTACTGGTCTTAGCCCAATCACCTTCCTACGTAAAATGGAAGATGCTGTGATGTTTGCATTCTCGACTGCATCATCGAACGCGACCATTCCTGTTACGATGGAAACAGCAAAACACCGCATGGGCGTAGAAAACCGTGTGTCTTCGTTCACTGTACCACTTGGTGCAACCGTGAACATGGACGGAACGGCGATCATGCAAGGTGTCGCTACCGCGTTTATCGCACAGGCATTCAACATTGATTTAACCATGGGTGACTACCTGATGGTTATCATGACGGCGACTCTGGCATCTATAGGTACTGCTGGTGTTCCTGGTGTTGGCCTTGTAATGCTAGCGATGGTACTAAACCAAGTAGGCTTGCCTCTGGAAGGTATCGCTCTGATTATGGGTGTTGACCGTCTACTGGATATGATTCGTACCGCAGTAAACATTACTGGTGATAGCGCAGTAACGGTTATTGTTGCTAAATCAGAAGGTGCATTGGATGAAGCTCGCTTCAACGATCCAATGGCCGGCGTAGCCGAAGAAGAAGTGCATCTTAAACGCGCTGACGCTTAAACCGTTTTACGGTTATCCTGTCTAAAACAAAGCCCCGATGGAAACATCGGGGCTTTGTTCATTGAGAAAGGTTTATTCAGCAATCTTAAAGGCTTTTAGTCATTAGCCATTGAATTCAGTTTCGCTCTGGCTTGTTCTTCATGCTCTGGCGTAATAGCGTTGCCAACCGTGTTCGCAGCTAATGTGAGCGCTGCCATATCATCAGTGAATCCAACGCCAGCCAGCACATCGGGCACCATATCCGTTGGGAGAACGAAATACGCTAATGCCCCACCAAGAATCGCTTTATGGCGAACAGAGGTATTAGCGTCTGTCATCGCGAGCCAGGATTTAATCCCCATCACCGCGAGCTCTTCACCCGCTTTCTTGACCGATCTTTTCATCTTGTGCCAAAACGTTTTTTCATCTGGCACTTTTAGCGTGTCATCAACGGCGTCATTAGGCGCCGATTTTAAAGACATGGCTGTAGTCATCATTGCCTCCGGTAGTTATGACGATTGCAATAATAGTAATGATCAAATCTGAACGTAACATTAATGGGGCTTCTTTACTGAAATGAAAAGGATGACGAAAAGAACAAAGCCCCCAAACCTAAGTCTGAGGGCTATGACTTTTGAAATCTAGATTAAAAGCCAGAATTCGCTTTTTGAACTAGTGACTTACGGTTTCTCTCTGCCGACAAACGCAACCACTACCTTGTCTCCAGCAAGAGTACGAGAGAAAACGTACGCTCCATCCTGAGCGATTACGCGATGCTTACCCGCTCCAATCGCAGGGTGTGCTTTACGGAACTGCCCTAGTGTCTGCCAATGTTTCAACAACGATTGCTTGTCGTCAGTCAGCTCCCACACCATGTCAGAGCGAGTGCCTTGGTGGAAGTCGTCTGCATACGGGCCAATGTTACGCCCCACTTCATCGCCATAATAGACCTGTACAGCGCCAGGGCTTAATAACAGCGCATTCGCTGCGTTACGCTGCATGGCGTAGTCTTTGAAGCGTGAGAAGAACAACTCGGTATCGTGAGAGGACATATAGCTGACAGGGTTAAAGTCTTTCTCGTTGGCGATGGTGTCGGCATAGCTTTGGTAGGTGTCAGCCATTTGGCTAAAACAGGCTGCGCCTTTATCGAGTTTCTTCTGCATATCAAAATTGATCAGTGCATCAAAACCATCATCAAAGTAAGGGCTGCGATAGGCCGTATGTCCCCAAACTTCGCCCATCATCCAGAACGGTTGACCGGATTTACCGTTTTCTTCACGCCACTGCTCCAAGCTTTGAGAAGCTTCCTGCTTCAGGCGTTTCCATACGTCACCTTCGACGTGTTTTACTGTGTCGACGCGATATCCATCAATGCCAAAGCGCTTCACCCAATCCGTTTGCCATTCAATTAAATAATCAGACACGGTGAAATTGTCTCGCGCTTTAACACGCGTACCCGGATTGTCTAGTAGCCACTTAGGTGGCGTTACCGCTTTATCAGATTCGGTGACAAAGTCCGGCAACCCAGCGAGCGACATTGTGATATCGCTACTGCCCGGCTCAGGATAGCCCGGTAAACCGGCTCTTACCCAATCACCGCCCCACCAGCTAACCCAGTTCGGACTTTGGTAATTAATATATTGGTGATAGCTATGCCAGTTTTCGCCACTCTTTGGTTGCCAGTTCGCCCACTTTTTTGGCAAATCAGCGCCCGGTTTGAGCACTTCGATACCATCAAACTGTAAATCGGCAAGTGTGGAGTAACCTGTGTGGTTGATGACGGCATCCATCAGCACTTTTAGCCCGCGTTTGTGCGCTTCGTCCACCAGCATCTTTAAGTCAGCTTCACTGCCGAAGTTTTCGTCGATCTTAGTGAAGTCACGGGTCCAGTAACCATGATAAGCATAAAATGGGAACGAGCCACTGTCGCCACCGCCAACAAAACCGTGTACCTGCTCAACGATCGGTGAGAGCCAAATTGCATCCGTCCCCAAATTCTTAATGTAGTCGAGCTTCTCAATCACTCCTTTGAGATCACCACCGTGGAAGGTACCGATTTCTTCTTTCCCGTCTTTTTTACGCCCATAGCTGGCGTCATTGCTGCTATCTGCGTTGTTGAATCTATCAACCATCACAAAGTAGATATTGGCATTGCGGTAATCAAACGGTATTGCTTGCCTAGTTTTCTTTATCGGCTCGAGAAGTACGATTCCACCTGACGCTTGGTCTGGCACCAAAGAGACTTGCTGATTTTTTACTTCGGCTACCTGCCCTGAGTAAGCATCCCGCAATTTGGTTCCATCGGGGAAACTATCACCCAATGCAATGGACACTTCGCCACCTTGATAGACTTCACATTGGACTTTTGGGATCGAGCGTTTGAACTCAGTCTTCGCCGCTTTCTTTGGTTCTCGCTTAAACAGAAGTGTTTTTGCCTGCTCATCATAGGCAAACGAGTAATCGCCGGTAAAACGTATTTTCAGCGCAAGTTCTGTCGGCTCGCCACAGTTCAGTGAAATGGGTGTATTGAACTTTACGTTTTGTCCGTCGGGCGCGGTACAACTTCCCTCGACACCGGTTATTTTTAGTGTGTAGCCGTCTTTGGTAAGCGGCACGACTAAAGGTTGCTCGGCACTGAGTGGAAAGTCGCGGCTATTGGTTGTGGTAGATATGGTGATATTGGGTTCAGCGATAGCGCTTGCCGAGGCGAGTAATAATGTCGTCGTGATCAGATTCAGTTTCATCGTTCCATCCATTGATTGCGTATGTAACCCACGCAAATTTATTAGTTTTATTCGCACTAATAGTAAATGGATGAAAATTTGAGCACATCATTCTAATAGACTACGCCCTAAAGCTTGGATTAACTCACATTTTTGCTTTATCAAGGCGTAGTTAGATATTTCTACAACTGAACACTGCCTAAATTCCGCATTTGATTCATCGCCCATCTGGTGCGGCGCTGAGTATAGTCGCTTTGCGGGTAAACTTTTATACGATAAGGATTAGGCAGCACGACAGCTAATTGCGCCGCTTGCCACTTCGACAACCTGTCCGAGCTAACCCCAAAGTAGTTCTGAGCAGCCGCTTCTGTGCCATAAATACCCGGACCAAATTCAACCACGTTTAGGTAGACTTCCAGAATGCGCTTTTTACTCCACATCGCTTCCATTAGCAGAGCAAAGTAAAGCTCATAGGCCTTACGCACATAAGAATGAGCAGGAAACAAAAAAACGTTCTTAGCGGTTTGTTGAGTAATCGTGCTTGCTCCACGGGATGGGCCATTTTCGTCCGCATTCGCTATCACGTTAAATAGAGACTCAAAGTCGACCCCATAGTGCGTCGGGAATTTCTGATCTTCGGTTGCAATCACAGCAAGCTGCATGTTCTTGGAGATTTGCGACAAAGGTACCCATTCGTGCTGACTTTTTTCAGGATAATTTGTTGGAGGTGAGACAAGGCGACTGAGCTTCCAGCCCCAAATTGGAGGATCGACAAACTTTACCGCCCCGACTAGTACAACAGGAGCGAGCAACAGTACCAACACCACTTTAATTAGAAATGACTTTAGCCTTTTGAACATTCACCGTATCCCGACAACTCACAGCCTTACAAGCAAGCGATCAAGATTGCCGTAATCTGCAAAGAACAACAAGTTTCTGAGGTTAAAGTTTGGTCAAAAAAAGCCCGATTTACAATGTAAAGCGGGCTTAATGATTTAGAGAAGAGGCTTATTTAACAAGCTTGTAGAACACCGTCGATAACGGTGGAATACGCAGCCCAAGAGATTGTGGCAGCGATTCACTTTCAATTGATTCAGTCTCAGCACTGTTGAGAACCTTAAAGCCACTACCATCGTATTTGCTGTCATCGGTATTAAGCAGAAGTTCGTATTTCCCTTCATTCGGAACGCCTAAACGGAACTTCTCGTGGGGTACCGGTGTGAAGTTGGTGATAACCAAAATGCGCTCACCATCCTGACTAATACGCTCATGCGCCAAAATACTCGCGTCCGCTTCATCTTGAAGACGCCATTCAAAGCCAGCTGGAACACAATCCTGATCATGCATAGCCGGTTCAGTTCGGTAAAGATGGTTCAGGTCGCGAGTCAGATCTTGCACCCCTTTGTGGCGTCCAAACTCCAATAAGAACCACTGCAGTTGATCGTCGTGGTTCCATTCCGCTGTCTGACCTAACTCTGCGCCCATAAAGTTGAGCTTTTTACCTGGTTGACCGTACATGTGACCGTAGTAGGCACGCAAGTTCGCGGTCTGTTGCCACTCATCACCTGGCATTTTGTTGTGAATAGAACCTTTACCGTACACCACTTCGTCGTGTGACAATGACAAAACGTAGTTCTCGCTGTGGGCGTATATAAGTGGGAATGTGATGGTATTGTGGTGGTATTTGCGGTGAACAGGATCTTCTTTCATGTAAGAAAGACTGTCGTGCATCCAGCCCATATTCCACTTAAATCCAAAGCCTAAGCCCCCCATGAAGGTTGGCGCTGAAACACCAGGGAATGCCGTAGACTCTTCAGCAATCGTCATAGCGTTCGGGAAATGTTTGTACACTTCCTCGTTCATCCATTTTAGCGTCGCGATCGCTTCATAGTTTTCATTTCCGCCATCAATATTTGGGATCCACTGATCGTGACTACGCGAGTAATCTAGGTAGATCATGGAAGCAACCGCATCAACGCGAATACCATCGATATGGAATTGTTCGAACCAGTACAGTGCATTAGCGACCAGAAAACGACGAACATGCTCACGGCCTACATCATAGATATAGGAGTTCCAATCTTGGTGCCAGCCGCGACGCGGGTCAGGATCGTGGAACAAAGGTGTACCATCAAAATTCGCCAAACCATGGTCATCGGATGGGAAGTGCGCTGGTACCCAGTCAAGAACTACACCAATACCCGCCTGGTGACAAGCATCAACGAAGTATTTGAAATCATCTGGCGATCCATAACGACTGGTTGGCGCAAACAACCCCACAGGTTGATAACCCCAAGAGCCATAGAATGGATGCTCAGAAACTGGCATCAGCTCAACGTGGGTATACTCCATGTCGACTAAGTATGGTACTAACTGTTCAGCCAGGTCACGGTAGTTAAGAAACTCTCCCTGATCGTCGCGTTTCCAAGAGCCAGCATGCAGCTCATAGAAAGACAATGCTTCATGACGCTTTTCAGTCACAGGGCGGCTTTGCCATTGAGCATCCTGCCATTGGTAACGATTGTGGTCGTAAGTGATGGATGCAAATGACGGGTACTGTTCTGAATAAAAACCCCATGGGTCTTGCTTATGAGGCAACCCTTCTCCATGTGGACCTTTCAGTTCGTATTTGTATTGTACGCCCTCTTCTAAGCCAGGAACGAACAAGCCCCAAATACCGTAATCGAGGCGTTGCATTGGCTGACGACGGCCATCCCACTGGTTAAACCCGCCGATTAAACTCACGGCTGACGCATGTGGTGCATAAACTAGGAAACGAACGCCAGAGATATGTTTACCTCCACGCTCTAGAGTGACAAAGTGCGAACCCATGTAGTGATACATGTCTTTCGGTGTGTGCAGGTGTTCGTACTCTTGGTAAATATTGTGGTATTGGTATGGGTCGTCAATGATCTGCTCAACGCCATTCCAGTCTACGGCTAAGCGGTAATGGGTAAGGTGTAAATCGCGTTTTTCTTTGAGAATAAATCCGCTTTCACCTTCTCGTTCAAGGGCAACTCTTGGCTCCCCTTCAACCAATAATTCAACTTTATCTGCACCTGGCATCCAGACTCTTAGGGAACCTTCACCATCATCAATAAATGGCCCCAGCGTCGCAAACGGATCCGAGTAAGAAGCCTGAGCTAGCAGTTCATAGGCACGTTCATACTTTTTCTTTGTTCTCTTTATTTTATTTGTTTTCGTGTTTTTCAAACCTTTCTCCCTAAAACCAATATCCACCTTAAACACACCGAGTTTAAGAAAATATTGGCTTGCACAGCCAACATTGTAAACTTACTAAAAAGCACTGCTTCGAACGTCAATGTTTGCAAGCAGCATTAAAAAACGAAAATGCCCGCTATTATTGCGGGCATAATAACAGTACTCCATCCTAACGGATTGTTTTTATAGAATGAGTGACGTAGATGGGAATTTCTTATCTCAAAGCAAACAAATTTATAATCAGCTCGCTTTCTCACTCACTCTATTTGTCCTTACTTACTTGCCTGAGCGCGGACTTCCGTTAAACGTTTTGCAATTCGATTCACATCTTCACGACTGAAAATTTCGTCAAGGTTCATCGACAGCTTACGACGCCAGTTTGGATACTCATCAACAGTACCAGGGATATTGACCGGTTGGTCCATCTCTAGCCAGTCTTCCAGCTGAACGCTAAGCAGAGCAGAACCACCTGCGGCAACATGCAGTTGAAGCGCTTCGCTTAAGTACGAATCCATAGGTACGAACTGCGCATCGTGACCAATGCCTTCAGGCAGGTAACCATGCCAGCGAACGCTATCCAGAATGCCTTGCTTGCACTTCAGACGATCAGCAAACAGACCTTCTAGTTGCTCTTCATCTGGGTACAGACCGATCTCACGACCCATTTTCAAATCATCACAGTGCCAGAAACCGCGTAGCGTCGGCATATCGTGCGTACACAGTGCCGCCATAGATTGCTCAGCATAATGCTTAGGAGAAATGAAGCCGCCGTCGTCTTTTGAGGTTTCAAAGAAAAATACTTTGTATGAGTGCACACCGGCATCGCGAAGAATATCCACGATTTCATCAGGCACAGTACCTAAGTCTTCACCGATAACTGAACATTGATGACGATGAGATTCAAGCGCTAAAATTGCCAACATATCTTCGACTGGGTAGTACAGGTAAGCCCCTTCTGTTGCCTTTTCACCTTTTGGAATCCACCATAGACGCAGCAAACCAAGTACATGGTCAATACGTAGCGAACCACAATGCTTCATGTTGGCACGCAGCAGTTGGATGAAAGCTTCGTACCCCGTTGCTTCAAGCACTTGTGGGTTTAGTGGAGGCAGACCCCAGTTTTGACCTAGTGGGCCCAGTACATCTGGTGGCGCACCAATACTTGCGTCCAGAACAAGGTTACCTTCGTCAGCCCAAGTTTCACTGCCAGAATCCGCTACGCCTACTGCAAGGTCACGGTACAGACCCACAGACATGCCTTTTTCTTCTGCCAGTACTTGAGTTTCTTTGATCTGATCGTCCGCGATCCACTGTAAGTACATGTACAGATGAACGCGGTCTTTCTGCTCTTTAATGTACTTTTGCGTCCCCGCGGACTCGAATGTGCGGAATTTGTCAGGGAATGCCGGCCAGCCCCACATATTGGCATCTTCCGCATGAAGATCGGCATGAAGTGCGTCAAAGGCCGCTTGGTGTAACAAGCTGTCACCGCCTTTCTCTACAAAGTCCAAGAAAGTACGAGCACGGTCGGTATTTTTGTCTAGATGACGAGCTTTGAACTCGCTAAACAGTAACGGCAGTACACTCATCTTAAGAGCTGAGACTTCGGTGTAATTAACCCAATGAGAATCACGAGCTTTTTGCAGGCGCTGCTGGAATTCAGCACTGCCAACTTGTTGCTGCGCTTCTGCACTCAGAGCGAATTCAGGTACGGATACCACATCAATATACATGATGTTCAACCAGCGGCGAGACGATGGGCTGTATGGGCTCGCACCTTCTGGGTTTGCCGGGAACAACGAGTGGATTGGGTTCAGGCCAATGAAGTCCCCACCACGCGAAGCAATGTCACTAACCAGTTGCTTTAGGTCTCCGAAATCACCGATACCCCAGTTATGCTGAGTACGCAGTGTGTAAAGCTGGATACTTGGCCCCCACAGCTTTTTGTGTTCGTTAAGCGCATCTTGTTTGTAACAAGCTTTTGGAGTGATGATCAGCGACATTTCATAAGGCGTTTTACGACGCTTACGACTGATGATCAATTTGTGGTAACCCCATGCCAAGTTCTTTGGCAATGCAAACACTAGAGGGCCACCCTCAGCACGTTCATCACGAACAATTTGAGACTGAAGATAGCCTTCAAGTACCTCTCCTTGCTCTGTTTCTAAACGCCAGCTGAATTCACTCTCACGAGCACTCGTACCTAGGTTTAGTTCTACTTCGACAGGCTCGCCGTCGCGTAAAACAAGAACAGGGGCTAGTACGTCTTTCTTATGCTTCTTCTCAGCAGAAGCCAATAGTTTTTCATCGCTGCTAGTATCGTAGCCAAGTGAAGCGAGCAAACGGCGCAGAGTCTCATCAGACACTTTAGCCTCATCTCCCCATGCACTGACGTAACTGTCAGCCAATCTCGCCATTTCCGCGACTTTCTTTAATGCTGTTAGTTCTTTCATCGCTTTCTCCGAAGGTAATGCAAACACCTTCCATGTAGGGTTTTATTGTTATCAATAACTTATATTTGAAAATAACCAAAGGTAGCGCAGGGCTACCTTGGTTTTTACTTTTATTAACGGTGAACTGGTTCCAGTTTCCAGATGTTGTTCACATAGTCTCGAATTGAGCGGTCTGAGGTGAACTTGCCAACAAGGGCGGTATTGAGGATGGCTTTCTTCGCCCAACCAGCCTGGTCTTTGTATTGCTCGCCCATCTCTTCATGCGCTTTCACGTAAGACGCGAAGTCTGCAAGACATAGGTAAGGGTCACCGCCATCCAGCAGGCTGTCGTACGTTGCACGTAACAGACCCGGCTGACCTGGTGTGAATTCTTCACCGACAAGAAGATCCATTGACGCTTTGAGTAGATGGTCCGCATTGTAGTAATCAAACGGGTTGTAGCCTTGAGCTTTAGTCGCTTTCACCCCTTCAACATCCAGACCGAAGATGTAGATGTTCTCGTCACCCACTTCTTCACGAATCTCAACGTTCGCACCATCCATTGTACCGATAGTCAGGGCACCGTTTAGCGCCATCTTCATGTTACCAGTACCCGATGCTTCTTTACCTGCTAGCGAGATTTGTTGTGATACGTCCGCCGCAGGAATGATGATTTCTGCCATGCTCACGCGGTAGTCAGGGATGAATACCACTTTAAGCTTGTTACCGATGCGAGGGTCGCTGTTGATCTTCTCTGCAATTTTGTTGATTGCGAAGATGATTTCTTTCGCTAGGTGGTAACCCGGTGCTGCTTTCGCTGCGAAGAATACAACACGTGGTACACAATCAAACCCAGGCTCGTTAAGAATACGATGGTACAGAGACAACACGTGTAGCAAATCTAGGTGCTGACGCTTGTACTCGTGTAGACGCTTGATTTGAACATCGAAGATCGCATTGGTATCCAGCTCGATACCCATGTTTTCTTTCACCCAGTGAGCAAGGCGTTCTTTGTTCTCTTTCTTCACTGCCATGAATTCTTTTTGGAATTTCTCGTCAGTAGCGTATTTCGCAATGCCTTCCAACAGCTCCAGTTTCGCTGGCCATTCGCCACCGATCTTGTCAGTAATTAACTGAGACAGACCTGGGTTACAGAACTTCAACCAACGACGAGGCGTGATACCGTTCGTCACATTGTGTAGACGAGTTGGGTACAGCTCATGGAACTCAGGGAACAGGTCTTTCTTAACCAATTCAGAGTGAAGTGCTGCTACACCATTAACCGCGTATGAACCGATTACACTCAGGTTAGCCATACGTACCATGCGGTGGAAACCGTCTTCGATGATCGACAGTTTTTGCTGTTTCGCAACATCACCAGGCCACTTAGCACGAACTTCTTGCAGGAAGCGGTGGTTGATTTCGTAAATGATTTCCATGTGACGTGGAAGCAAATGCTGAATGAGCGACTCAGGCCATGTCTCTAGTGCTTCTGGAAGCAATGTGTGGTTCGTGTACGCAAACGTATGCGAGCTGATTTCCCAAGCAGCTTCCCAAGACAGGCCTTTCTCGTCAACCAGGATGCGCATTAGCTCAGGAATAGCGATAGTTGGGTGCGTATCGTTAAGCTGGATAGTCTCTTGCTTTGGCAGTTCTTCTAATGAGTAGCCTGCTGCTTCGTGGCGGCGAAGAATATCGCGTACTGACGCTGCAGAGTGGAAGTACTGTTGCATTAGACGAAGTGTTTTTCCTTTCTCGTGGTTGTCATTCGGGTAAAGCACTTTAGTGATGTTACCTGCATCGATCAGCGCATGCTGAGCTTCGAAGTAGTTACCATTGTTAAAGCTTGCCAATGAGAATGGTGCAATTGCCTGACATTCCCAAAGACGCAACGGGTAAACCGTTTCTGATTCGTAACCGACGATTGGTAGATCCCAAGGCATCGCTTTTACTGTCATGCCTGGAACCCATTTACGAATTTCTTTACCGTTCTCGTTGACCACTTCAACATGACCGTAGAAGCCGATTTCTTGAGCAAGCTCTGGACGAGCCACTTCCCAAGGGTAACCTTCTACGCCACACCATGCATCAGGTGCTTCTTGTTGAC
The DNA here is from genome assembly GCF_026000435.1 of Vibrio sp. STUT-A11. Lineage (NCBI taxonomy): Bacteria > Pseudomonadati > Pseudomonadota > Gammaproteobacteria > Vibrionales > Vibrionaceae > Vibrio > Vibrio sp. STUT-A11. The sequence goes on from NZ_AP026764.1 coordinate 338,023, forward strand.
GGCCGTCTTTGAAAGATTGCTTAAATAGACCGTATTCGTAGTGTAGGCCGTAACCCACTGTTGGGTATTCTTGCGCGGCACATGAATCCATGAAACAAGCCGCCAGACGGCCAAGACCGCCGTTACCCAATGAAGGATCGCGTTCTTCTTCAAGAAGGTCCGTTACGCTATGACCCAATTCAGCCATTGCTTCTGTTACTTGCTCGTACAGACCCATGCTGATTAAGTTATTGCCCGTTAAACGGCCAATCAGGAATTCTAGAGAAAGGTAGTTAACGCTCTTAGCACCTTTGATGCGAGGATCTTCTTCAGTAGCAAGCAAATCAAAAGTAGTGATTTCCGCTAGTGCACGACCCATTGCTAGGTACCATGCGCGGCTATCTGCGTTTTCAACAGTATGTGCGTAAGTCACTGATAGGTGTTTCTTTACGCTGTCTTGGAACGACTTTTTATCAAATTTTTTCTGTTGTGTAGGTTTCATTAAGAAATTCTCACGTCTTTTAGTAATTCATCTGCCATATATCGTGCATTTACCGGTGTGAATAAGCATCCTCCTGTTTCTCCTCCTTTGAAGGAGGAGGAATGAGGGCGTAGAGGGGGGTACAACCGATCAGTTAGTGATCTAAATCGCAACAAAGCTTTTTACGCTCTGCTTCTTAGTGATTTCGATCACAGGCGAATATGAGAAAAGGCTAAAATTTACTCATGAAGTTTTTAAGACACCGTCGAACCACGATGTAAATTTTGTCTTAGCGATCACACTCCCCTTGTTCACAAACACAAAAATTACATATCCATCGTGCAAGAATTCCTACAGGGCATAACAAACTAGGATAAAAAGGTGATTAAATTCACAAATACAGGGCGTAGTCGGTGCCATTTCCCTCATCTCGTGAGAATTAGGAAGTGGATCAAAGTAAGCTGTAATGGCGATGTCGTAACATCCCACTCGACTTGTATTTTTGTTTACTTTTTAAACAGATTAAAATTTGGTGACGAAAACCGTTTTCAGATTTCGCTAGATTACATAAATTAAGGACATAACGAATAATGTGGATTCCATCTAAGCTCACTCGCCCAGGCCGGTTACATAACGCCATAGTGCGTCCAAGAGTGCTGGACTTACTGCAACAAGCGCCTTATTACAAATTGGTTTTGTTTCGCTCACCTGCCGGTTACGGTAAAACAACAATGGCAGCGCAGTGGCTGTCGGATAAGCCTAATGTTGGTTGGTACAGTATTGATGACAGCGATAATGACGGCTTCCGTTTTGTCAATTACCTGTTGCAGGCATTAAACAAAGCAACAAACTTCAGTTGTTCTAATGCACAGAAACTGGCCGAAAAACGCCAAATTTCCTCTTTACGCTCATTGTATAGCGAACTGTTTGCCGAAATGGCTGACTTTCATCAGGAATGTTACGTGGTACTCGATGACTATCACTTAATCACCAATGATGAAATTCATGAATCGATGCGCTTCTTTTTAAAGCACATGCCAGACAACTTAACCGTCGTCGTCACAAGCCGTGCGACACCGCCATTAGGTACTGCAAACCTGCGTGTGCGTGACTTGATGATCGAAATCGGCAACGACATGTTAGCCTTCGACACGGAAGAAACGACCCGTTTCTTTAACCAGCGCATCGCTGACGGTATTGATGAAGACATGGCTAATAGCCTGAGAACTTATGTTGAAGGCTGGCCTTCTGCATTGCAACTTATCGCTCTGCAGGCGCAGCATCAAAACCGTACCCTGGCGCAGACGGTAGAGTCTGTTTCTCAGTTCAACCACGCACATCTATGGGATTACCTGGTAGAAGAGGTATTTGATCTGCTCGATCATGAAACTCGCCAATTCCTGATGCAGGTTTCTGTTCTGGATCATTTCAACGACGAGTTGGTATTCGCGTTGACTCAGCGTGAAGATGCGCTCGGTATGATTGAATCTCTGAATCGCTACGGTTTGTTTATTTACCCTCTCGAGGGTGAACATAACTGGTTCCGATTCCACAACCTGTTTGGTGAGTTTTTGTCTCATGAACGTCAGGCTCGCATTCCGCAGCAAGAAAAAGATCTACACCGCAATGCTGCATTAGCTTGGTTACAACAAAAATCGCCTCACCAAGCGATTCACCACGCTCAGAAATCTGACGATAAAGATTTAGTGGTTGAAATTCTTAACGAATTTGGCTGGAAAATGTTTAACCAAGGCGAGTTAAGCACCTTGGAAAATGCCATTCATCAACTTGACTCAGAACTGCTGTTTAGTCACCCAAAACTGACGATGTTACGTGCATGGCTGGCGCAAAGTCAGCACCGTTACAATCAGGTTGGTCAGTTACTTGAAGAAGCAGAAGCGGAGCACCAAAAGCGCGATATTGAGCTGGATGTCCACTATCAGGGTCAGGCCAATGCGCTGCTTGCTCAGGTCGCGATTAACAGTAACCAGCCAGAAAAAGCACTCGAGTTGGCAGAGCTCGCACTTAGTGAGTTAGACCACACTATCTATCGCAGCCGAATCGTGGCGACCTCAGTCGTTGGTGAAGTCAACCACGTACTGGGTAAGCTCGATCGCGCACTACCAATGATGCAGCAAACGGAAAAGCTGGCTCGCCAGTATCAGGTTTACCATCAGGCGTTATGGGCGATTCTACAACAAAGTGAAATTTTGATTGCTCAGGGCTATGTTCAGGCTGCCTTTGAGTTGCAAGATTCGGGTTTCCGTCTGATAGAAGAGCATCAGCTTCAGCACGTGCCACTGCATGAGTTTCTACTCCGTATCCGAGCGCAAGTGCTTTGGTGCTGGAATCGTCTGGATGAAGCCGAAGAGTGTGCTTATAAGGGATTACAGATCTTAGAAAGCCATTCGCCAAGCAAGCACTTACATAGCTATTCAATGCTTGCGCGTATCGCCGTTGGACGTGGAGAGCTCGACAAAGCGGGTAAGTTTATAGAGCATATTCAACACTTGATGAAACAATCGACCTACCACGTCGACTGGACGGCGAACGCATCATTGTCCCTCATCTTATTTTGGCAAGCTCGCGGCAATATGGATGCAATACAAGAGTGGCTCAACAGTGCAGTTCGTCCAGAATCTGCGTGTAACCACTTCTGTCAATTGCAGTGGCGTAATATTGTTCGTGCGCACATTAATCTTGGTCAATATGACGAAGCTCGCCAAGCGTTGAATTTCCTGCAAAGTGAAGCGCATCGCAGTAACTTAGTCACTGATACTAACCGAAACTTAGTTGTTGAAGCGGTATTAGCCGCGCGTCAGAAAGATGAAGAACAAGCGAAAGCCTTACTTAAAGAAGCATTAGTAATGACCAACCAGACAGGTATGGTTGGCAACTTCTTGATTGATGGGGCAACCATTGGCGGTTTGTTAGAGAAGCTTAGCCTGCGCCATGAGTTGGGCGATTTAGAACGTCACCGCGCACAGCAACTGATGAAAGACATTTCGTCAAATCAGCGCAGCCGTTCAATTCACTTCGATGAAGAGTTCATTGAGAACTTGGTGAACCACCCGAACGTGCCAGAGTTAGTACGCACTAGCCCGCTAACTCAGCGTGAGTGGCAGGTACTTGGATTGATTTACTCAGGCTTCAGTAATGAACAAATTGCTCAGGAGCTTGATGTGGCTGGGACAACCATTAAAACCCACATCCGTAATCTGTATCAGAAACTGAACATTGCGAACCGTAAAGAAGCGATTATCACGGCAGAAAACTTACTGCAATTGATGGGTTACTAGAAGAGATAAACCACTCAGTAGCTTAAAACGAAGGGTTGGCGTGAAAGCGTCAGCCCTTTTTATTTAACTTGTGCTTTCAGAATTGCACTTAGCTGTGGTTAAGCAGAAATAGCCTTTTACTCAGGCAAAAAAATAGCCAATCGCAATAATCGCGATTGGCTGATATTTAATGTGAACAATCTGTATTCACTAACAACGTCAGTTGGCTAGGTGACCCTCGGCTTAATAAGGGTCGCTGAGCATTATGCATAAAACATGCCAACATTAAAAGCGTTATTTTTGGGCTCGAGATCCCAATAGCTAAATATCTACAACATTATCTGTAGCAAATCGAAAAAACGGTATTGCATTTAGCAATTGCAATTTGCAAAAAAACTTCGACTGCAATTATTGATCTATTTATTGATAACTGAATAAAACGGCCAAAGTTTGAATTGCAATCAACTGGTTAGGGATGAAATTATGCTGTCATAACAATACTATTTCATACTTTTTTACTGGCAATGTTTGTATACTCTGTCCCATCAACAGAAATGAACAGTACAACAATGAACTATCTAATTACTTTCTTTAAAGGGTTGGCGATGGGTGCAGCCGATGTGGTTCCCGGCGTCTCTGGCGGTACTATCGCTTTTATTACAGGCATTTACGACACCTTGCTAGAGAGCATTCGACGCATCAACCCAAGGCTTTTATCCATCTGGAAAAGAGAAGGAACGAAAGCCGCGTTTAACCATATCAATGGTTTTTTCCTTATCACGCTGTTTTCCGGTATTTGCGTTAGCATTGCAACACTAGCAAAACTGATTACCTGGCTTCTGAATACGCACCCTATTCCAATCTGGTCATTCTTTTTTGGACTGATTTTGGTTTCGGTTTACCACATCGTGCGTCAGGTAGAAAAACGCGACGCAATTCGCTTCATTACCTTATTGGTAGGCGTGGCATTCGCTTACAGCATTACAGTGCTTAAGCCACTGCATATGGAGCCGACAATGGTGAATACACTTATCGCTGGCTCTATCGCTATTTGTGCCATGATTCTGCCGGGCATTTCAGGCAGCTTCATTTTGCTGCTCATCGGCATGTACACTCCCGTACTAGCGGCAGTGAAAGGCTTCCAAGTAGACGTCTTAGCGCTATTTTTAACAGGTTGTGTTATCGGCCTACTGACGTTCTCACATTTGCTTTCTTGGTTATTGCGCCACTTTAGAGACGCAACATTGATGTTCCTAACCGGTTTGATGATTGGTACACTGCCTAAAATTTGGCCATGGAAAGAAACGTTAACCTGGCGCACAAACTCAAAAGGTGAACAAGTTCCGCTACTTCAGCACAACTTGACGCCGTTTGAATATGAACACATAACTTCTCAGCCGTCACAGATCGTTATCGCCATTATCATGATGCTGGCAGCGATCGCTCTGGTACTGAGCCTGGAAAAGTTCGCTGATTCAGATAAGTAAACATGATTCTCTAAACGGAGCCGATGGCTCCGTTTTTTATTCAATCTAATAAGGTGAACACATTTTCTCGAACTTGTCTCGTTCCGCATTACTCAGATGTGCTAGGATGCGGTTCTTGTTAAGTGATAAATGCTGAGCATTAATGAAACTGTTAAACATAACAAGCGTCGCTGTGGCACTGGTCGCAGGTTTTTACGCCCCGACTTTACTCAAAAGCTTATCGGCTTCTTCAGAGCTAAAACCGCTTGAGGAATACTGCTTTTTATCGACCACATCTTGCGTCCAACAAGACGTCTCCATGACACTAAATGTAGACAACACTCAGCCCTTAGTCCCTGCTCAGCTCACTGTCGAATGGCCAGACAGCAAAACCGAACAACTCGTACTGAGCTTGTCAGGGCTAGAAATGGAAATGGGTGAACCTAAGTTCCTATTAAACAAAGTGTCTCCAGGAAAATACACGGGTGAATTGATCTTGCCAGTCTGCACTCAAGAGTCGATGACTTGGGTAGGAGAGCTCACCGACGGACAAGACACCATTTACCCCGCTATCAAAATGCAAAGATAAGGAATCATTATGAGCCGCAACTGGTCCCTATTTCTCGTCGTCGCTTTCGTACTCGGATTTGGCGCTAAAAGCTATTTAGACAGCCAAGACGCTGTCCCTAACGAACAGACTGAACCAGCTAAGTCAGAGCAGTCGGTGTTGTTTGGCGAAAACGACCAGCCAGTCAACATTTTCGATGTCAGTGACCCTCGTATTCGTATTGTCTACTTTGGCTTTACACGCTGTCCTGATGTTTGTCCGACTTCACTCGCTATGTTAGCAGGCGCACTCAACCAAATTGACGAAAAACAAAAGGCCCAGCTACGCCCAATGTTTATCTCTCTCGATCCTGAGCGTGATGAAGCGGATGCATCGGCAAAATACGCGCACTACTTCCATCCTATGATTGAGGGGTTATCTGCGCCGCTAGACATCACGACTCCGCTGGCACACAGCTATGGCGTTATTTTCCGCAAAACAGAATTAGAAGGCTCTGAGCTGAAATACACACTGGACCACAGCTCCTACTTCTACTTCTTGAAACCTGACGGAACCTTGATCACCAAAGTTCCTCACACGCTGACGCCTGCACCGATCGTCGAGGCAATCTCACAACTTACCTCAAACGATTCGTCGATGAAAAGCTAACCAGTTAACAGTAAGCAGATACTCCAGTCAGCCGTCACCCTAAACCGTGACAATAGAGCGTGATTCAGGATCTTCAATCCGAGTACTTTGTTATCAAAGATATTTCTCTATATTCCAGCGAGCTGATACTAGATTCCTAGGCTCGCTGGAATGACCGTATGGGAGCCCTTAAGTGACTGGTATTACCCCACTAGGGAGCCTCTTTTTTCTCGCTTTATTCTCACTGGCTATTTGTTGAAAAATATAACTCTGTGCTTTATCCCTCAAATGTATAGGTGCATTTACGCTATACATTAGACTCCAAGTTCCAGAGGTAGACAACAACATGCTGAAAGGTCTCAAACGTTTTTTAAAGTTCCTGACTCAGGTAAATCCAAACATGGATCAGGATGTCGACACGATTATTGCCGCGATTGGTGGTATAGAGAATGTTTTAGAGACTGGAGCATGTGCCACACGTTTAAGACTGACCCTGAAATCGACGGCTCTCGTTGATCAAAATGCTCTCAAGCGACATGGTGCCCACGGCGTAGTGGTTTTAGATGATAAACATATCCAAATCATCTACGGACTGAAAGCAAATAGCTATTCACAGCTAATGGAAGAACGCATGAGTGACCATAGGTAAGCGAATGGGAAACTATACTGCCAACGTTCATTAACGCCCCTTCACTCACCAACTAACGCTTTGGCTTTTGTTGGTCAATCAAATTGAACGAGACATTTGTCTCCTTTTTAATAACTTTATTAAAAAGCATCATTCATAATCACCAACTTATTGCAACACAAACAACTTAATTTAATAACATTCAGCAAACATTTAATCCAAAAACAAACTAAAACTAGACACAAAATATTACCAAGCTAAGATATGGGCGGTTCAGTCAGAGAATGACTGAATATATAAAAACAGGATAATTGATAATCATGTGTCTTAGTGACCAGAAGCAATGCTCACCCCTTATTTAATAAGGGCATTATCGCCGTGTAATGTGTAGTTATTATTCAATCACTTAGGCATAACATTGCAGGAATGATGTATGCAACATAACAGCCTCGTTGCCCGATACGCTCGTGGTAACCTCGTTCTCCAGATCCTTGTCGGTATTGTCTTTGGTGTTTTACTTGCAACAGTTTCACCAAGTCACGCTCAAAGTGCTGGAATGATTGGTAGCCTTTTTGTTGGAGCGCTTAAAGCGATTGCTCCAATACTAGTATTTATTTTGGTTGCAGCGTCTATCGCAAACCAAAAGAAAAACCAACACACTTATATGCGTCCGATCGTTGTGCTTTATCTATTGGGCACATTCTTCGCAGCGCTATCTGCCGTGGTTCTAAGCTTCCTTTTCCCAACCACTTTAACGCTTGTAACCGGCGCCGAGGGTGCTACCCCACCACAAGGTATTGCAGAAGTTCTACACACATTACTATTTAAAGTGGTAGATAACCCAGTCAACGCGCTAGTAGAAGCAAACTACATCGGTATTCTTGCTTGGGGTGTTGGTCTTGGTCTAGCGCTACATCACGCTTCAGCAACGACTAAAGCGGTTTTCGAAGATCTAAGCCACAGTGTGTCTCACATCGTACGCTTTATTATTCGTCTAGCGCCATTTGGTATCTTCGGCTTGGTTGCATCAACTTTTGCAACAACAGGTTTCAGCGCGCTAGCGAGCTACGCTCACCTACTAGCAGTACTGTTAGGTGCAATGTTTATCATCGCATTGGTAGTAAACCCAGCGATCGTTTACTTCAAAACCAAACAAAACCCATACCCATTGGTTTTCCAATGTCTGCGTGAAAGTGGTGTGACTGCATTCTTCACTCGTTCAAGTGCGGCAAACATCCCGGTGAACATGGCGTTGTGTGAGAAGCTAAAACTGGATGAAGACACTTACTCAGTTTCTATCCCTCTAGGCGCAACCATCAACATGGCAGGTGCTGCAATCACTATCACAACACTAACCTTGGCTGCAGTTCACACTATGGGTATTGAAGTTGACCTATTAACAGCATTGCTTCTGAGTATCGTTGCAGCCGTTTCTGCATGTGGTGCTTCAGGTGTTGCAGGTGGTTCTCTACTCCTTATCCCTCTTGCTTGTGGCCTGTTCGGTATCTCGAATGACGTAGCAATGCAGGTGGTAGCGGTCGGCTTCATCATCGGCGTTATTCAAGACTCAGCAGAAACTGCACTAAACAGCTCTACAGACGTTGTCTTCACTGCTGCAGTTTGCCGTTCAGAGCACCAAAAAGAACAGCAATAATCGAATTACGATTCAATAGACAAATAAAATGGGGAGCCGATTGGCTCCCCATTTTTTATATCAACTTCGATTACGCCGTGGCTAAGGCTACTTCTTCAATTGGGAAGTGTTTAGCTGGCTCTACGAACTCTTGCTGAGCGGCGATAGTTTGTAACTCCCACTCGCCAGCATGATAAGTAGTGCTTAATACGCCATAGCAAGCGTCATGACAATGCTGGAAAGCTTGTTTCGGGCTCCAGCCCTTGAGCAGACCAGCAGTAAAAATCGCAGAGATAAGATCACCCACGCCAACAGGTTGTTTGGCAAATTCAAAATGCGGGCGTTTTGCCAGATAAATACCATTTGGGGTAGCGAGTAGCATGTTGAAGCTGCCGTTATCCAGACAGTAAAGGTGTTTGACCAACACCACTTTAGGACCTTTCGCTAACGCTTTCTGACAGGCGGAGATCGCATCATCTAACGTATAAATTTCCATTTCTGCAAATTGGCTGAGTTCGAACTGATTTGGCACGATCACATCCGCCATTGGCATCAGACGCGTTAACAGATTTTCAGCAATCCCCGGAGCAACGATACAGCCTTTGTCTGGCGCACCCATCACTGGGTCGCATATATAAAGTGCGTCTGGATTGTTACTCTTCACTTGCGTGACCGTCTGTTCCACTGCAAGGCACTGCTCAGCACTGCCTTGGTAACCGGTTAATACCGCCTGACACTTTTCCAGTGCGCCAATATTACCCAAACCACGGACAAGTTCACTGATGTCATCTGCAGAGAAAGCTCGCCCAGTCCAACCCTCTTGATATTGGGTATGGTTAGAAAATTGCACGGTATGAATAGGCCATACTTCAAAACCCATGCGCTGCATTGGGAAAACAGCACTGCTGTTACCAGCATGACCAAAAGAAACATGAGATTGTATTGAGAGGATACCTTGCATGATACCTGTCCTCTTATTTTTGTTATCGATAATGCAAAGAATGCGGCAAGCGCCAGTTTGCGAAACCGCTAGTGTATCCGACTAACAAAAATTGTTTAACTCAATTCTTAACCACGCCACCAGAGTTAGCGGTATCGCTGATTTTCAACATGCTGTACTTGCTTTCTATGGATAGCACAACGCAAAACGGAAGCCTCACTTCACGCGTGAGGCTTATTCAGCATTATGGCTGGAGGAAGTTCTGGGTAAAGTCGAGCACGTCTTTGGAAGGCTGAGAAGAGTTCGATGGTTTTAATTTAGGTTCCACCTCACCTGTTATTAAATCAGACTGAAAGTGAGGAGCACATCCTTCTTTCTGCAGGCCTTGTTCTAAATGATGCTCATCGGCTAGTACACCCGCCACCTCATCTTCATCGGGGAAGTACGCCTCACGTTTATACACTTTGTTCAGCGCACGAATGATGGCGTGCTTTTTCACCATGCCCGATGTCAGCTTTCGTTGTAGTGGCTTGGCAACGGCCTGTAACCCAACCACCACATCAACACCGATATTAGCCGCAACTTTATCCCGCAAGGTTCGTGCAGGTTCATAACCCATACTGGCAGCAAGAAACAGCCAGATATACGCAATGGCGTCACCAGTTTTACTCGAATCTTTCCAAGCATCTCCAGCATAGTACATCGCTTCAGCACTGCCGAGCTCTGCTGCCCTTTCCAGCCAATAACGGCCTTTTAGCATGTTTTTCTCGGTGCCCGTGCCATTAACATAACACAAGCCAAGCTGGATTTTTCCTGCGGCACTACCTTTATCCGCTGCTTTCATGAACCAATAGAGGGCATCGGCACTATGACCCGATGTATTTTCCGGGGATAACTGCCACTCCCCCATATAAAGCATCGCCTCTACACAGCCCTTGGCAGCCGCTTCTTCAATCAATTCATGTCCTTTGGCGACGTTTTGTTCTACACCCCGACCAAATACCAAAGCTTTTCCGGTGACAAATTTCGCTTCTATATCACCTTCCACACCCGAGATAGCAGTACGCCAAAAGTTTGCCTGCTCCTTCAAAATCACATCTTCACGTATGCGTTCACTGAGGCGAACGATGCCGTACATGCCAGTGATGTTGTCCAGCTTTGCGGCTTTATCGTACCAATACAACGCTTGCTTGAGATTGTTTCTTTCTGCTTCTTTGGCCAGAAATAAAATTGTCGGAATATGCCCCGTCTCCGCCTTAAACTCTCGCTCTTTAAGCTCTTGCTCACGGGCTTTTTGCATTGCCTTTCGGTATACGGCCTCACGAGCTTTCCGCTCAATCTCCAGACGTTGCTTTCGCATCGACAACGAGATCATCCATACAAATATAAGGACGAGTGAAAGGCCAGTTGCCGCGATGGCAATGCCCATACTACTCATAAACTGCCTCTTGTTATCCACGATATAAATTGACACTTCCCTAAGGGAAACATTTATGCCAGATTAGTTTCGGCGCTTGGGCTTTATATCGGCAACTTAATCAAAATCTAAAGCTTAGAAGCAGAGATAGCGTCGTTTAATCTAAAACACACCATACTTATTTTCTTTAGCGAATTATCAACCTGTTTTTTATAGAAGGCAGTCACGCTTTTGGGGCTGAGACATTCTCCTCCCCTGTCATCCCCCCTTCCTACTCCTATCAAAATTAACATTTTGAGTGTGTGTCACGCCTCTCACTATGCGTCCATTTTATTAGTTAATTTGTGAACCAAATCTACTGTGTAAGAAAATTTTCATTTGTAAAAAACTAAACAGCCCGCTCTCACATTTTGCTGATGAGTCAGTGTATTAGCATTTCTTCGAACATTTCCTTTCGGCATTTTTACCATATTAGGACGTATTGATCTTCTCGCTTTTTGAACCGACAAGTTGACGCGTTCTTTATATCATTCAATAACAATGGATTTGTAAACGTGGACAAAAAAACATTTAAATTATCTATGATAGCCAGAACCGTACTGCCTTTGATCTCCGTCGCGGTGATCAGCGGTTGTGGCAGTGACAGCACCGACGACAATACCACCAGCCCGAGTTCAGGCCTGTACCCTGCGGGAGAGAATGAAGTTGTTGTTTACTATAAACGTGATGTTGCCTCAGCATCGTCTGCAAGCGACTACGATGGCTGGGGTCTCCACCTATGGAATGGTGAAGGCTGTACCAGTACAGATTTAGATGCTATGGGCATTACAAGCAACGGTACGGACTGGGCATCGCCACGCGAATATGACGGTATCAGCGAAACCTACGGTGCGTACTACGTTCTTAAAGTCGACCCTGACGCGTCTGATCCATACGAATGTATGAACTTCATCTTACACAATGGCGACGACAAGGCCTTCGGCAGCTCAAACTCGAAAGTTGAGCTGACTAAGATTGGCGAATCTAAAGGGGTATTTGGCTTCCATGGCAGTAGTGAGCTGTTCTACGAACCAATCGAAGAGCGCCCTGTCGATGTTGACGGTCAAAAAGCACATTGGTTAGATGCAACCACAATTGCGTGGGAAGCAGCCGCAAACGCTGACTCAATGAAGCTTTACTACAGCCTGACAAACGACATCCAAATGGATGAAGACAAGCAAGTCACTGGCGGTACAGCGGTAGAACTAAGCAAAGCAGGAGAGCTGTCGGACAATCTGAAATCTCGCTTCCGTCACCTGTCTAGCCTGCAAGCGGCAGGTATCGATGTGGATGACGCAACACTGCGTACCATTCTGAAATCGCAGATCGTGATGGTGGCTTACAACGCCGATGGTGATGTTATTTCAGCGACTGAAGTGCAAAAGCCAGGCGTATTGGATGCGGTATTCGCTGATGCCGATGCGGGTAACGCGATCGGTCAGAAACTGGGCGCGATTGTTGAAGGCGGCGCTGCAACCTTTAAACTTTGGGCGCCTACGGCTCAAGACGTTTCTCTGATTATCTACGATGAGAATCTACAAGAAGAAGCAACAGTGGCGATGAGTGAAGATAGCGTCACTGGTATTTGGGTTTCTGAACCACAAAGCAACGTGGTGAATAAATTCTACCGCTACCAAGTGAAGGTTTACCATCCAACAACAGGCGTTGTGGAAACACGTATGGTCACTGACCCATACTCATTAAGCTTGTCGCTAAACTCGCTTTACTCACAAGTTGTCGATCTAAACGACGCTAGCTTAATGCCACAAGACTGGAACAATTACGACCGTCCAACCGTTGAAAAAGACGAAGATCACGTATTGTACGAATCACATTTGCGTGATTTCAGTTTCAATGACAGCCAAGGCACATCAGCATATAACGGTAAATACTTAGCGCTAACGGAGCCTGAACGTGAGTCTGTTTCTCACCTGCAAGCACTGAAAGATGCGGGTTTAACAACGCTACACATTCTACCTGCATTTGATATCGCTACTGTCGATGAGAACGTAGAGAGCCGCGTCGATATCAACGACACGGTTGGCAAACTGTGTGGTATTAAACCAGACGCTTCGGTTTGTGAATCAGAAGATGATGCAAAAATTATTGAAGATGTACTCAACGATTACGATCCTTCAACCGATTCAGCACAGGCATTGATGAACGATCTGCGCGCTCTGGACAGCTTCAACTGGGGTTACGACCCATTCCATTACACCGTCCCAGAAGGCAGCTACGCAACGGACCCTAATGGTACCCAGCGTATTCTTGAATTCCGTGAGATGGTTCAGGCGACACATAAGATGGATCTGAAGCTAGTGATGGACGTGGTTTACAACCATACCAACGCATCTGGCATCAATGACAAATCCGTGCTGGATAAAATCGTTCCGGGATACTACCACCGTCTAAACGTCAATACTGGTGGCGTAGAAAACTCAACCTGTTGTGACAACACTGCGACTGAAAACCTGATGATGGGCAAACTGATGGTTGACTCACTCAAGGTTTGGGCAGAAGACTATAAAGTCGATGGTTTCCGCTTTGACTTGATGGGCCACCAGCCAAAAGATGTGATGGTTTATGCATTAGAGCAAATCCGTCAGATTGACCCAAATACACTATTCTACGGCGAAGGTTGGGACTTTGGTGAAGTGGCGAACGACGCACGCTTTGATCAAGCGACTCAGCTGAACATGGCTGGCACAGAGATTGGTACCTTCTCAGACCGTCTACGTGACGCCGTTCGTGGTGGCGGTCCTTTCGATGGTGGTGTCGATTCCGATGGTAGCCACTCGCTACGCTACAATCAGGGCTTTGGTAACGCTGCATACGCAAATGAAGAGACTAAAACAGGTTCGGACTCAGTGAATGGCCGTCTGCACAACCAAGATATCGTTCGTTTGGGTATGGCTGGTAACTTGGCGGATTATGTACTTCTCGATTACACCGGTGAGACCAAGCTTGGTAAGAATGTCGATTACAACGGCGCTCCTGCTGGTTACACTAAGATGCCTTCAGAGAACATCTCTTACGTTTCGAAGCACGACAACCAAACACTTTGGGATAACAACGCCTACAAAATCGCAACGGGTACCAGCTCTGCTGATCGTGCTCGCATGCAAAGCGTTTCTCTTTCAACCGTAATGCTAGGTCAGGGTATTCCGTTCATTCACATGGGTTCAGAACTACTCCGTTCGAAATCGATGCAGCGCGACTCTTACGATTCTGGCGACTGGTTCAACCGTGTATTCTTTGACGGTAGCGACAACAACTGGAACGTGGGTCTGCCTCGCGAGGATAAAGATGGCGATAACTGGGATCTCATCAAAACGATCATCGCTGACAGCACGGCTATGCCTGATACAAATGATATTGAGTTGACTAAACAGCAATTCCTAGAGCTACTCAAAATCCGTAGTTCAAGCGAATTGTTCCGTCTGGATACTGCTCAAGAAGTGATGAACCGTGTTGACTTCCGTAACGTTGGGCAAGATCAAGTTGCTGGCCTGATTGTTATGTCGATTGATGATGGTGTATCTGCCGGTCAAGATCTGGATCCAGTAAACGACGCGATTGTAGCGGTGATTAACTCATCGTCTGAAGAACAATCTTTTACTGTAGCGGGCGCGAGTGGTTTTGAACTTCACACGATTCAGCAAAACTCTGCTGATGGTACCGTGAAAGGTGCACGCTTCGCACAAGAAACCTTCACAGTACCAGCACTAACAACAGCAGTATTTGTACAGCCTCAAGGTACTACCCAAGGCGAAGGCCTACCTGTGAATACGTCAAACAAAGACGTATCAAGCATTCCTCCTTTCGGTGACACCGTGGTGTATGTGAAAGGCACAATGAACGGCTGGGCAGACAGTTCAGACTGGGCAATGACCTTCATTGGTAACGGTATGTACTCTGTCACTGGCGTATTAGAAGCAGGCGACCATGAGTTTAAGTTTGCCGATGCTGGTTGGTCAAATCCAAATATTGGTTGTGACGCAGCAGATCAGGCAGATGACTCTCTTGATCTGGGAACTGAGGAGAACTGTACACTGACGGTAGCTGAAACGGGTAAATACAACTTCATTCTTAACGCACTTAACGTTCAAGATGAAAGCGTAGAAAAACCTGTCGTTTCGGTAACCAAGTCAGCAGATGCACCAACGTTTGGGGAAACAGCACTTTACCTACGCGGTGATGTCACAGATGCGAACTGGGGAGCAATTGAAAGCGCGAAGTTCAGCTATGTTGCAAACGATGTGTACTCATTAGATATTGACCTGACTGCAGGCACATTCGACATGAAGGTTGCCAGCTCAGATTGGGCTGACGCCACTAACTTCGGAGGCCAGGGGGCAATTGAATTCGGTACTCCATTTACTATGGAAGCGGGCGGAGCAAGCGGTAACATTAGTATTACGGTACCAGCAGACGCAAGCTACAACTTCCACTTCAATGCCGCTGATACAGCAGCACCAATCGTAACGGTCACTCAAAACTAATTGATTCAACGATACCAAAGGGGGAAGCTATCGCTTCCCCCCTTTTTTAACTTCTACAGGCTTATTGCAAAAAAGCGCGCTTGTAAAGGCGACATCGGGATTAAATACTGGCCATTGCTTGACGTGATCGTCTCGTTGGTTAACAGATCCACCAGAACACCATTACTCCCTACCGATTCCTCACTGAGTATTACCGTTCTGGCACTCTCCAGCGTATTTAACGTAAACAATACCTGATCGGTATCAGATGTCTTGAGGTCGACATAACTGCCGTTGCTCGACAACAGGTTAGTACGTGAACCTTCATATAACGCAGGGTGCGCAGCGCGCATTGTCATCAGAGATTGAACATAACTTTTAAGGTCAGCCTGATTAGCATCTAAAGTTGCGGTAATCCCTTCTATTTTTGCGCTGCTTCTGGCGACATGGTCATCACACAATCCAGCCAAAGCACACGTATTGATGTCTTCTTTTGCAGCAAAACCATCGACTTGATCGCCAATTTCGTCTCCGTAATACAAGGTGATCGGTCCCGAGTAAGCCGCCTGGAAAGCAAATGCTGCTTTATGGCGTAACCAATATTCTGCATCGTTCACATCTGCAATCCCACCCCGCTGCAATAGATCACCAAAACGCACTAAATCATGGTTGCCTATCATTAAGTTAGGTTGTGCATGACTTGGGTACTGTTGATGAGTAAAGTAACCATTATCCAGCCAGTCAACCCCTCTGCCGCCCACACCACTCTCATTTACGGCTAACGTTTCGACAATACGGTAACGCATCGGAAAATCAAAAGCAGAACACAAGGCAGGAGCACTTTCTGTGCCATAGGCTTCATCTGCTATGTCTGACTCCCCTTTCCAGATTTCCGCCACCATGTAGCCAAGAGGGTTCACCTGTTCACCGTCACTATTGGTGTATGTCACATTTTGCGAGGCTTGATCCACCGCTTTACGCAGTTGTGTCCAGGCGTCGGTCGGGACCTGATACGCCTGATCTAAACGCCATCCGTCTATCTTGATCTCGTTGATCCAATAAGTCGCCACTTCTTTATAGAATTCTAGGCTCTGTGGATAATCAACGGGGTTATTTGATCCTGATGGTAGCAAGCCCGATGGAGAAGGTTTAATTAATCCCGCTTTGTGGTGACCAAACACACCATCAAAAAAGACATACAAGCCTCGCCTGTGTGCTTCTTTCACCAGCGTTCTCGCGGTTTCTAAATCACCAAAGTGTGGATCTATCGTAAAGTAATCCGTCGCATAATACCCCGTGGCATCCAAACGATCAGCCCAGTCATCTTGTCCCTCAATCGCTTCAGACTCAAAAATAGGCGTTAGCCAAATTGCATTCATCCCTAAGCTTTGGATGTAATCGAGTGAATCAATAATACCTTGCAGGTCACCATTGTGATGACTGGTGCCATATCCCGTGGAATAACCAATACTCGTATCACCATCGACAAAGCTTTCAACCATGATCTGATAAGTCCGAAGCTGATTACTTTGCTCCAATACATTTGTCTGGCAAGCATAGTTACGGACTTCGGGTAACGTTGTTCCGTTATCACCATCAGATGAGTTACAGCCCGATAGAGCGCCTGTTACGGCTAAGGCCAGTAAAGAGCGATATAGTCGTTTATTCACGTATAATCTCCCAAAAAAAATTAGCCCCAGCATTTTTCACATGCAGGGGCTAATTAAATAAAAATCAAAATTAAACTAACTTAATAGAATATTACTGACACTTATTAACCATGACATGAAGAGGTTTACCTTCCCCTTCAAACTGAAGGTTCCAGACGTATTTCCCGTCTTCTTTAATATCGACTGAAGTATCTGTACCGTAACCACCAAATGTTAATCGCGTTAATTCGCCAACATTCATTCGATTGCCTTTAGCCGTAAACTGAGGGAACCATAACTCTGTTGCATACTGCATTTTAAATGAGCCTGATTTTTCTTGAGTCACAGCTTGGTAGATATTATTTCCTTTGTAATTATATTGGCGCTGAGGCACATGCTTCCAGTCAGAATCTGCAAATGTACCCACGACAAATAACGGTTTCTTAATTGGTCCTTTATCTGCACTATCTGGGTTATCACAAGCCTGCATGAATGCAATCGCTTCAGCATCAGACATATTCATAACAGGTTGCGTAGCCGTTTCAGATTCAGAGGTAGATTGACACCCAACTAAAGCAACAAGTAAGGCAGCAGCAAGAGAAGTCTTCATCATCTTCATATTCACGTCATTCCTTTTTAATTAGTAAAGCTCGTTGAAACAGACAAAGCTTAATATTGAGATCCCCTCATGTATGAGGTCATAAAAACTTTATCCTGCTGAGCTTATTTACTTGGATAGGTATATTCCCCGAGCATAAAAATCAGGTTAGGAATATTGTTTAATTATTACTCTGATTAGTATTAAAAACAAAGGGATAAAAATAAATATGTGAATGAGATAACTGTATGTAGGGGTAATTATTTAAAGATTAATTTATTATTTAAAAGGCCAGTATTGCACTGGCCTTTTTATTCGATTATTTGCTATTTACCGCTTTAACAAATACTTCTTGTGCACCTTCGATGCCTAACTCTTTCGCTTCATCGAGTAAGGTTAGGGCTTTAGGAATATTGTCTTCGGCTACAGCTCTTTCAATTGCACGGTGGTAGTAACCGGTCAATTCTGCACCTTCTGGAATATTATCGTTTTTCGCCACAATCTTAGTCGTAACGATATCATTTGCGGTTACCGAGAGACGGAACTGACCAAGAGGGCTGTGCTTCGCATATGGATCAGCAATATCTGGTGGCTGAGTATGACGCGCTTTAGCATAGGCTTTTGCCGGATGCAGAATCTGAGTACTTCCTTTCAAATCTTCGGAAGTGGTGTAAATCAACACATGAAGGTCATTACCACTCATGTCAGGAATAACATTGAGATCGAGTACGAATTTGTCGTTATCCAACATTTTTGCAGGTACGTACTCAAACTTTGAAAAATCTGCTGAATAAACGGTTTTTCCGTCCGCATTAACCACGATGACATTTGGTGCGTAAAATTGAAGGTCAGTGCTAACGAATGTCTCTAGTTGTAAATCGAGACTGCCACGGTTTCCCGGAAGTGCAAATGCGGCGATAGCGCCTGCACTGTTACCATCCAGTAGCATTTGGCTTTTATCAGTCAAAGCAAAATCAGTAACTACAGGTACATCGAGCGGTACCCATTGAATATCACCAGACTGGGTGATCACCTGTTGCTGGTCATTAGAAGTCATCTCTACTTGTTCTACAGACGCACAGCCAGACGCCAACATGCCCAGCAGTACGGGAGCAAGCCATTTTCTCATTACTGTCTACCTCGACTTTTTTATTGTTTTTGAAATAAATACAGCCAGATAGGTTCTGGCTGTATCATTCTAGGACAATTTAGGACTTAGTGGCTAGATGATTACCACCAAGCTTCAGCTTGTACACCAAATTGGAATGTATCGTCTGAACGACCGCCATCAAATCTTTGAATGTCGTTGTCGTCGTCAGCTGTTAGGTAAGTCGCGTATAGACGGATTTCTGGACGTGCCCAGAAGCTAGAGCCAGCAGACCAAGCTTGAGCAACCGTCATCTTACCGTAAGTGCTTTCGAAACCATCGTTATCATCCATCGCGTAACCCGCTTCGAAGATAGTCTTGTTGTTTTCATCCCATTTGAATACTGGACGAACAACGACAGATGCAGTTTCCCATTTGTCTTGACCATCCCACATATCTTGACCAACACCGTACACTAGCTGGTGGCCAAGTTCCCAGTTATCGCCCAGGCCAATTACACCCCAGTTGATTAAACGGTAGCCGTCTGCACCGTCGTTTGCTTCCGCGCCGTACCAGCTACCATCGCCCCAGAATGCGAACGCTTTAGAGTAACCTTCTGTACCGTATTGGAATACTGTTTTGTTAAAGCCAGAGTCTAAACCTTGCGTCAACTCAGCAGTAACCATAACGCCATTTTTCGCATCTTTAGCTGCGCTTGACGCGTCTTCAGTTTCGTTTACGATTGCGTAGTCTAGGCCCATTTCCAGAGACGCATTTGACCATAGAGAAAGGCCTGCGTAACGGAAGTCTAGCGTGTTTACGTTTACTGCGCCGCCATCATTACCAGCGTCTGGAGTGTCGCCAGGATTGTTTCCTAGGTTAAAGTTGTCATTGCGGTCATTTCTAACCCATGCGAAAGAAAATTTACCAGGGCCAGCTTCGATACCTTCGATACCCGCGCCTGCGCCAGAGATGTTCCAGTAGTAGAAGTCAGAGATATGAACGTCGTGACGTTGGTAAAAGCGCTTACCTGCCCAAAGTGTGGCTTCAGGAGCGAAGTTTAGCAGGCCTTTCGCTTGCACATTGAACTGACGTAGAGCGAATTGTGCGTCGTCTACACAGTTGGTTTCAGCTGTTGCACCTTCAGTTGAATCTGGGCCATTAGGAAAGTTCAAACTTGTCCCACAGTTAGCAGAAGTACTTTCCCAGTCATTAGAGCCGTTAGAAGTCATTGCAACCATAGAGTCTACGTAGAACGTTTTACCGTTGTTGTTGTAAACTTCCTGACCTAGTTGTACCTCACCGTAGATATCGCCTTCGTTACCAAGACGACCAATTTTGTTCTTTTCAAATGTTACTTGTTGGCCACCGTCACCACTCACGCCAACGCCAGCACGCATGTAACCATGAAAGTCCACTGCGAATGCAGAACCAGCAGCTAAAGAAGCAGCCACTGCTGCAGCAATTACACTTACTTTTTTCATTCTTAACTCCATTAAGGGTATTTATAATTCTGTCTTCCCTGCTCGCTCTTAAGATGAATAAAGGCAGTTTAACTTCATCTAGAGAAAGAGAGGTAAGATGGGAACAAGTCCCCGTTTTGTTTCAACACAAACGAGATTACCCGAGGCGTAAAGGGATGACTTCCTCCGCCCCAAACTAAATTAAGGGGGATGAGAAAGGCGTAGAAAATTTACCGAACGGCGTTTCATCTAGGTATATCACGGATATAGGGCGTAGTCCGTAAGTCTTTTCATTCATGGACAGGTACAAAATGATAGGAAGATCAAATTTTAAACACAAAAGTGAATATTTAAAGTAATTAAATTACATGAATATTTTATCTTCTTTATGTAATTAAGGCTGTTGACCTTAGTAAGACAAAGTTTTTAACTTATAGTTTCCTATAGGTAGCAATATTTATTAAATAAAGAATCTCAGATGACGCAATTTCGATCTCGCCCATACCCCTTGGGTGCAACACTGAATAAAGAAGGCTGTAACTTCTCTATTCACTCGCCCGAGAATAAAGACATAAAACTGGCGTTGTTTTCCGACGACGACAAGTACACGCTGCACGATCTACCCGGTGAATACGCCGGAATACGGCACACCTTTATTCCAAAAGTGAAGGCTGGACAGAAGTACGGCTACATTGTCTCCCACAATGATGAACCGCTGCTCATCTCAGACCCTTACGCCAAATCGATAGATAAGGTACTCCATTACCAACCGCCTTACTCTGCCAAGAAAAGCTTTGCTATGCCAAAGTGTGTGGTAATCAAAGATGACTTTGATTGGCACAAAACAGAACACCCGCGTATCCCAAGAGAAGAGATGGTGCTATTCGAGACCCATGTGAAAGGTCTTACTCAACTTCATCCCAAAGTTGATGCCGCTAAGAAAGGGCATTATCTCGGATTGTCTTCGCCAGAAATGTTGGCTTTTTATAAGCAGCAGAACATCAACACGTTGCAGTTGCTACCTGTCGCAGCGTGTATGCATGAGCCACATTTACTTGGAATGAAGAAAGCGAACTACTGGGGCTATAATCCCTACCTGTTCATGACACCCGACCCACGTTATGCGAAAAAGGATGCAGTGAATGAACTGAAAACGACCATTCGTGAACTGCATAAAAACGGCATCGAAGTCATTCTGGATGTGGTCTATAACCACACGGCTGAAGGCGGTGAAGGCCCGACCATTTTTAACCTAAAGGCTCTGGATTCTCGTTTTTACATCAAGCATGGAACCCATTTTGCCAACTATACCGGGTGTGGTAATACCGTCGACCTCACTTACCAACCAGCATTAAATTTAGTCATGGACACGCTTCGTTACTGGGTGAGTGAGTTCAAAGTTGATGGTTTCCGCTTCGATTTGGCCGCGACGCTCGGCCGTCAGGGAGATAATTACAATCCTGAAGCCGCGTTTTTCAAAGCCGTCGCGCAAGATCCGGTTCTAAGAGAGACAAAATTGATCGCAGAGCCGTGGGATATCGGTCCTAACGGCTACCAGGTGGGTAACTTCCCGTTCGGTTGGAATGAATGTAACGACAAGCTGCGCGATATATCACGCAGCTTCTGGCGCGGCGATCAAGGCTACTTAAAAGAGTTCGCGACTCGTCTGATGGGTTCTCGTGACAT
The DNA here is from genome assembly GCF_026000435.1 of Vibrio sp. STUT-A11. Classification (NCBI taxonomy): domain Bacteria; kingdom Pseudomonadati; phylum Pseudomonadota; class Gammaproteobacteria; order Vibrionales; family Vibrionaceae; genus Vibrio; species Vibrio sp. STUT-A11. The sequence continues at coordinate 360,043 of NZ_AP026764.1, forward strand.
ATACAGCGCAGCCAACTGGCCGTACAAGCTGACCGTTAACTACATCACTTACCACGATGGTTTCACACTCCAGGATCTGGTTTCCTACAAACAAAAGCACAATGAAGCCAATGGTGAAGAAAACCGCGATGGACACGGTGACAACCGCTCAGAAAACTACGGGGTAGAAGGCGAGACTGAAAACCTAATGATCATTGCGACTCGCGAGAAGCAAAAACGTAATCTCATCGCGAGCTTGTTGTTTTCATTTGGTATTCCTCACATCTTGACGGCTGACGTGCTGTCTCATACGCAGGGAGGAAATAACAATGCCTACTGTCAGGACAACGAAACCAGCTGGTTAAACTGGGGAGAAACAGAACGCAAACAACATTTCAAAATCTGGATGTCGCAAATGGTTGCCAACCGTAAAAAATACATGGTGCCATTTATCCGCTCGTTCAGTGGGGACAATCGTAATAACAATCGTATATTTTGGCGAAGAACGGATGGCCACCTAATGGAGCACGATGACTGGAACCGACTCAGCTCTGTGGCACTGCACCTTGGAATTGGCAAAGATGGGCAAGAGTTGGTGTACTTAATCAACCAAACCAATGCAACAGCACGCTTTAAGTTACCCAATGATCGTAAACAAAACTGGACAACGATTTGTGATACCAATGTCCGCAACTTAAACCCAGGCCACGCTGAAGGCGAAGTGCTACTTTCACCGACTTCCATGGTGATACTGCATTACCAGCCAAACTCTAAAGCTAAACCCACTGCGTAATGATGATGCCAATCGCTTAACGATTTCATCTGTGTCATTCCAGCGAGCTCTAGCGAGACTAGGAATCTAATAGCAGCGCGCTGAGCAGTTAATGAAATAATTTCGGCCATAAAGTGCTCGGAAATTAGATCCTGAATCACACTCCTTCGTCGTGGTTCAGGATGACTGAAGGCTTAAAGACGCCGTTAGTTGCTAAACGAACGGCATTTCTGCGTAATGAACGGTTCTTTAGGGTAGAACGAGAAGCAAAAAACCGATGCTTTGAATCACATCGGTTTTTTATTTTCAGTTTAGGGGAACGTTCCCTAAAAGGGCATTTTCCATCTAGCAGGTTTCACGTTCGATGTTTTGGAAAGTCAGTACGACTTTGCTCATCTCTTCACCACGGCCTTCAATGCGTTCAAGTAGCATTTTAGCTGCATTTTCCCCTGCTTTATCAAACGCATAGTTAAACGTTGATAAGCTTGGAATACTAATCCTCGACAGTTCATCATTACCAACGCCCAGCACGCGTACCTGATCTCCGACCTTAACGCCCATTTCACGCAGTGCCTTTACAGCACCCACTGCAATACGGTCAGTCGCACAAAACAGACCATCGACCTCTGGGTAGTCTTCTATCAACGCTTGTGCTTGCTGGTAACCAGACTCTATGGTGAAGTCACCTCGGACATGGACGAGCAATGATTGCTGATGAAAGGCTAAAGCCTGCTTAAGCCCCTGAGAACGCAGTGCGTCAACCGCAATGTCATCACCCTGAACACCAATAAAAGCGACATGCTGACAACCTGCGGCAATTAGGCGGTTACCCGCTTCAAATCCCACACGTACATCGTCATGAACAACACTCGGTACATTGTGTAGAGAGCCATCTTGTCCCACCAGAACAACAGGTACATTAGACTGTTGAATCGCTTTCACTAGTTTTGCATCTAAGTGCGTCGCATAGAGAATAATTCCTTCAACCCGCTTTTGGTTAAAGATCTGAATATATTCAACTTCTTTTTCATAAAGCTGATGTGTATTGGCCAATAGGACGTGCTTGCCAGACTGCTCAATAACCGCGGTTAAGCCATCGACACCTTGAGAAATCGCATGAGAAGAAACGCGAGGTACGATCACGCCAATAAGATTTGTCTTTTGCGATTTGAGATCCTTAGCCACTTGATTCACTACGTAGCCACACTCTTCCACCGCTTTACGTACTTTAACTTTAGTGGCTTCCTTTACCCCATACTCGTTGTTAATCACGCGAGATACAGTGGATTTAGAAACCCCAGCTAAACGCGCAACGTCGTGCAAACTTGCCATATTGCCTCTATTCGATTTATTTTTTGGGATTGTTTGCAGAAAGCTATCTGTATCCCCAGTCAATTATGTGATTTTACCCTTGTTAAGCGGAATTTTGTTGACGAATATGGGGATCACACTCACACATTTTGGTCTTATGCTTTGACCACTTATGAATAATCATCAAAAATCCATTTTGCAAACGTTCCCAAAAATACAAAAACGATAAATCAGGTGCAGATAGGTACTCAGACCACAAATTTAAGCGGGCTTGAGTATTATAAAGTCAAACATCCCCTCAATTATGAGCGGTAAAACAGGTGATTCGGTAACAATGAGCAATCTGTAATATTGGCGATAGCACTTGGATACATTTTAAATTTCAGTAATACCAATCGGGGTGTGCAATGAACTATCCAGTCATAGCAAAACAATTACTCGAGCATTTAGGCGGTAAAGATAACCTTCAAGCCCTTGCTCACTGCGCAACGCGTCTACGCTTAGCGCTAAAAGATGAAGACAAAGTCAATGAAGAAGCAATCGGCAACTTAGACGGGGTCAAAGGCCAGTTCAAAGTTGCGGGCCAATACCAGATTATTTTCGGTTCTGGCATCGTAAACCAGGTTTACGCAGAAATGGCGAAACAGACTGGTTTAGCCGAAATGTCGACCAACGACGTCGCATCGGCAGGTGCCCAGAAACAAAATATCGTTCAACGTGCCGTGAAAGGCCTGTCGGATATTTTTGTGCCAATCATCCCAGCGATCGTTGCCGGCGGTCTACTTATGGGTCTTTTCAATCTGCTTACCGCACAAGGCTTGTTTATTGAAGGTCAGTCGATCATCGAAGCGTACCCAGGCCTGGCAGACCTAGCGAGCATGATCAACACATTCGCTAACGCGCCTTTTGTTTATTTACCTGTTTTATTGGCGTTTTCTGCTTCGAAGAAATTTGGTGGTAACCCATTCTTGGGTGCTGCACTTGGCATGCTGATGGTTCACCCTGACTTATTGAATGGCTGGGGCTTCGGCAGTGCATCGGTTTCGGGCACGGTCCCAACTTGGAACATTCTGGGCTTGGAGATCCAAAAAGTCGGCTACCAAGGCTCAGTACTGCCAGTTTTAGTCTCTGCGTTTATTCTGGCAAAAGTGGAGCTTGGACTGCGTAAGGTTATCCCGTCCGTATTGGATAACTTGCTAACCCCAATGCTGGCTATCTTTATTACTGGCTTTGTAACGTTCACTTTGGTCGGCCCGTTTACTCGCGACCTTGGCTTTATGCTGGGTGACGGTTTGAACTGGCTATATGATTCGGCTGGTTTTGTTGGTGGCGCTCTGTTTGGCTTTATCTACGCTCCGTTTGTTATTACCGGTATGCATCACAGCTTTATCGCGATTGAAACTCAGCTACTGGCCGACATCGCGACCACTGGCGGTACATTTATCTTCCCAATTGCCGCGATGTCGAACGTAGCACAAGGTGCAGCAGCACTAGCAGTAGGCTTTACAACTCGCGATACGAAAATGAAAGGCATCGCTGTCCCATCTGGTATCACTGGGTTACTGGGTATTACCGAGCCAGCAATGTTCGGGGTGAACCTGAAGCTTCGCTACCCATTCTTAGCAGCTATCGTAGGTTCAGCCGTTGCGAGTGCGTTTATCACCCTATTTAACGTGAAAGCGCAAGCACTTGGTGCAGCAGGCTTACCTGGCATTATCTCTATCTCACCAGACAAAATAAGCTACTACATCATTGGCATGATTATCTCTTTCATCACTGCATTTGCCCTGACCGTCGTATTGGGCATGCGTGAAAAGGCAAAACAGAATAAGCAAGCAACCGCTTAAACGTTTCGTCTCTTAGCTAACCACTCCCTACCTCGTTTCTCGCCCCAGAGAAATGAGGAAATAGATAAGATGAAAAACGGCCCCCCTGCCATTAGGTTTTAAAACCAAGCCAGTCAAAAATTTTTTGACTGGCTTTTTTTTATTTCTGCTGATTTCCTTCTCTTTGGTTCATTTGGTGTTGAAAACATTAATGAACCAGCGTATATTTATGAACCATTACATTATATGAACCAATTTCTTTACGAGGCAAACCATAATGACAACCTACCTCTACTCTCGCTATTCGCCTCGAAATCGTGCTTACAGTGAGAACCTATCAATTTTGAAAGCGGCGGCTCCTGAAGCGCAACATTTTGAAGACAAAGCGCGTGGCTGCATACCTCCGACAGAGCGCGAGGCATTCCAACAATTACTCGACATCATCAAACCTGGCGATACGGTCATCATTTGGTGGCTAACGACTTTTGGACGTGATTTCAGTCAGTCACTCAATACCATTGAACTCCTACTCAATAAAAACGTGAATCTTCAAACTGTGTGCGAACCACTGCGCTTCGAGCCAAATTCACTCGAGACCAAAACCATGATCGCACTGCTATCTGGCTACGGAAAAGTGCAAACCCAGCACCGCTTGTTTGCCGCAGAACAGGGTCGACGTGCGATTAAAGGAGAGCCAGAAAGGTGGAAGAAAAAATTCCGCGGTCGCCCAGCAGATAAGGCAAAGCATCAGCAAATCGCGACACTCTTACTTGAAGGTAACACGCTACAAAACGTCGCCGAGCAGTGTGACGTCAGCTTATCGACCGTAAAACGTGTGAAAGCCAAGCTGAATGAATTTGACGATGAGGGCGGAATGAGAACTCGCGGGAGAGCCGGTCTTTCAAATGGTGAATCTTCATGAGAAATGCCATTAACTTTCGTTCCATTTTACTCGCCTGCCTGATTATCAGTGTCGGTCAGCTGAGTATGGGATTGGTGATGCCATCTTTGCCATGGATAGCAAAAGACTTCTCGATTTCACTCGACCAAGCTCAGCTATTAGTAAGTATTTACTTACTTGGATTTGGCCCGTCCCAATTTATCTATGGCCCAATATCCGATGCCTTAGGCAGGAAAAAAGTCTTGTTAGCCGGATTGCTGATTGCCATGTCTGGGCTGCTGATGATCATATTTATGAGTCAGACTTTTACTGGCATGGTCATGGGGCGTTTTCTGCAAGGATTAGGTACTGGCTGCTGCGCGGTATTAGCTCGCGCCTCTACTCGTGATCGATTTAGCGGTAGCGAACTTCCGGTTGCGATGTCTTACATTGCGATGGCAGCTTCTATCACACCTCTAATGGCGCCCGTAATTGGTGGTTTTATCAACTTCCATTTCGGCTGGAGTATGGTGTTTATTTCGTTGTTAGGTTATGTGTCGATTGCCTGGATTATTATTGCTTTTCGATTTACCGAGACAATTTCAAAGCGTTCTTCCATTCCATCGCCTAAGACGATGTTACGTCAGTACCGAAATCTACTTACCTCACGTTACTTCATGAGCTTTGCTAGCATCAGTTGGCTTAACTTCAGTTTGATGATCACAACCGTGTCTGTCATGCCATTTATTATGCAGGATCAAATCGGTATGACTTCAGATGAATACGCGATGTGGGCACTGATCCCTGCCCTTGGTATGTTGGGTGGCACAACCATTTGTAACCGTGTCCGCCCGATCATTGGCAACAAAAAGATGCTGCTATGTACGCCGGTGTTGCATATCAGTGCAGCAATATGGTTGTTCTTATGTCCGGTGGAACCGTTGTATTTGATGCTTGGGCAACTACTGATGATATTGGGTAACGGCATTGCTTTGCCATGTGCTCAGGCTTTGGTCATGCAACCTTATAAGGAACAAGCAGGAACCGCAGCAGCAATGTCTGGTGGCGGGCAAATGATAGCTTCTTCTCTGGTCAGTTTGACGCTGGTTCAGCTTGGTTTAAGTGAAGCGTGGCACCTTTCACTGGTCATCGCACTGTTTACTGGCATTACCTTAATCAATATTCTACGAGGGTTTAGTGCGTCACTGCCAGCAGAGCAGACGGTGGACGAGGTGGCTCAGTCCAGTTAAGCTGAGTGGCAAACAAACGGGCGCCACAGTGCAAACTGCAACGCCCCTTTTTCATTTGAGTTTCTGCTTAGCAGTCTGTATTCATACCAACATTGTCAGTACGCGAAGCTTCAACATCACAAGTGTGAACAGAGCGCAAACAAAAAATTAATCATTCACCTTCAACAGAGCCGTAAATTTCTTTGAATAAGGACTTCACCCAGCTGCACATCGGATCATTGTGGTAGCGTTTATGCCAATATAGATAGACCGATTCGCTATCAAGGCGAATTTCTTTTGGTACTTTTTTTGTGACCAATTTTCGACCAAGGCATGCGCCTTCAGCAAAAGGTGTCGGTAAATGAAATACCACATCGGATGCTTCGGCAATTGCAGGCGCTGCATTAAAATTGGACAGCTGTATGGGTATCGACAAGCTTCGATTCTTATCCACCACACCAAGTTCGGTAAATCGGTGGTAAATAGACAGTGTTTTCCCACCCTGAAGTGAAATCTGACCAAAGTTGCATTCCAGTAACATGTCTATCGTCAACTCTTCGACATTTGCCAAAGGATGAGAGTCGCTCATTAAGAATCGATAGTCTCGGTTTGCAATTTTCATGCGATACAAGTTTTGCTCAGAGCTTGGGGGAGAAGCGGTAGAGAGCACAAAATGCACATCACCAGTAATCAAACCATCAAAATGCCTTTTAGGGATAGAGTCGACATCAACAATCATGCTAGGTGCTTCTTGCCGAATGCGTGAAATCACACTAGGCAACAACATCGTCACTTGCGGGACTAAACCGTAGAAACGTATTGTTCCCTTGCTCTTCTCTGCAACAAAAGACTGACCATACATTAGCTTTTCTAACCCAGTTAACACAGTGGTTAAATCTTGTTTGATTTCCTCGGCTTTGGGAGTCAGTTCATAACCATGAGCGGTCCTAACCAACAATTCGTCACCAAACAAATTTCTCAGCTTTTGTAAAGACCGGCTAACAGATGGCTGGCTCATATTCAATAAAGCCGCGGTATTGGACACGTGCTTTTCTTCAAGTAAGCTCTTAAAAATAAACAGTAAATTCAAATCAACTTGAGCTAAATTCATTTTTTGAATACTCACTATTCCTATAATTCAGTTGCTGGTTATAACCTATCTGATAACGTGTCTGCAATCAATAATCATTCTTATTTGATTTTAGTTAACTTAAGTTTCAGTACTTTCAGATCATCTTTTGCTCTGTTTTCATGCTTAAACGCTTTTCCAGTTAGATGACTGACTTATAGACCTTTTTGGGAATCATTATGTTTGGTAAAACTTCTCTTCGTGTAGCAACAAGTGCGCTGCTACTGGCACTAGCACCAATCGGGGCCATCGCTAAAACCTACCAACACAGCTTAGGCTCAGTAGAAATAAATGAAGTACCGAAACGCGTTGTCGTTCTCGGCTACGGTAGCCTTGATTACGTCGACGCCCTTGGGATCACACCAGTAGGTGTGCCAAAAGTATTACTTCCAGCCACGCTGGAAAAGTACAAAGGCGATTCTGTGGCAAATACAGGCAGCTTGCAAGAAGTGAATTTTGAAACCTTGTTTACGTTGAAACCTGATCTGATCATTGCAGAAGCGCGCATGGCAAGCATCTATAAAGATCTTAAAGACATTGCACCAACTTATATGTTTGAGATCGATAACACAGATTACTGGAAAAGTACCCAAAATAACTGGAACAATCTAGGTGAGATTTTCAATAAACAAGAGCAAGCAAAGCAATTAATTAGTGATGTTCAAAGCCAGATTGAGAAACTTCACACCAAAGTAGCGAATCATCCACCACGCGCTTTGACGGTCTCTAACAGCGGAAGTAATCTCGCGATGTTTGGCCCTGACAGCCGTTTTTCTTTTGTGTATAACGAAGCAGGCTTTGCAACCTCTACGTCTAACAATGTGAAAACAACAGCAGGCCGACATGGCAGCCTGATTTCTTTTGAATACATTGCAGATGCACAACCAGAAGTACTGTTGGTTCTGGACCGTGAACAAGCTATTGGTCAGAGCAATGGTAAAGCAAAAGCGTTGTTTGAAAACGAACTCATCGAATCCACACCAGCTGCGAAAAATGGTCTCGTGAAGTTTATTGACCCAGCAGCATGGTATTTAACAGCTGGCGGCTACCAATCAACTCAAACCATGATTAAAGAGCTAAACCAAGTCGTTGTTAATTAATAAGCTCACTTTAGTCACCCTATAAAAGATGACCTTTCCGCCTATGGCGTGAAAGGTCATTGTCATTTTTATAATATCTATATTTTCACCATGAAATTACATCATATTTTGGCGTTTGCTTTGCTCCTCATCCTCGCTGGCACCTCTTTGCTGGTCGGGGTAGCAAACGTATCCCTATCGCAAATTCTGGCTGGTGACAGTCACAGTTTGAATATTCTGCTAGTCAGTCGACTGCCGCGATTACTTGCCATTGTCTTAGCCGGTGCGGGCTTGAGTATCGCCGGATTGATCATGCAACAAATCGTTCAGAACCGCTTTGCGGCACCATCCACTACAGGTACCGTAGACTGGGCAATGTTCGGTTACATCATCGCTTTGATCTTCTTTGCTGATATGAATAGCTGGGTACATCTGATCACCATCTTCGCTTTCTCGGTACTTGGCACGATTATTTTTGTTCGTTTCCTACAACGCTTGAAGTTCAAAAATACCATTTTAGTGCCGCTGATCGGCATCATGTATGGCAATGTGGTCTCTTCGATGACGACCTTTGTCGCCTACAAATATGATTTGGTGCAGACACTTGGTTCCTGGACGGTCGCGAACTTTGCTTCAGTTTTACAAGGTAACTACGAGTTTTTATATTTGGCGCTTCCGGTATCTCTGCTGGCTTACGCTTACGCTAACCGCTTCAGTGCTGCCAGTATTGGTGAGAGCTTCGCGAAAAACATCGGCTTAAATTACCAACGTATCGTACTTATTGGCGTTATCTTGGTCGCGGTATTGTCCTCGTCTGTTGTGATGATCGTGGGAATGATTCCTTTTCTGGGCCTTATCGTGCCAAACTTAGTGTCGATATTTATTGGCGACAACATGCGTCGCAACTTGCCTTGGACGGCATACGCAGGGGTCATATTGGTACTGACCTGTGACATTTTAGGGCGCCTGATTATCTTCCCTTACGAAATTCCTATTTCTATGATAATCAGTATCTTAGGCGGTTCTGTTTTTATTTACCTGGTATTGAGAGACAAAGCGAATGCGTGATTCCATTAAAGTCATGGTACTCGCGGCTATCGCAGTACTTATTTGCGCCGTATTTATCGGCAAGGGTTTGACACCAGACAACTACCAATTTTTCTTGTCTCGTCGTGTGCCTAAAGTCCTGGCAATTGTCTTAGCAGCTATTGCCATTGCCTCCTCGTCACTGATCTTCCAGACGATCACCAATAACCGAATCCTGACGCCGTCGATTCTCGGGTTTGACTCTCTATACGTGTTGATTCAGGTAATATTGGTGGTGATGTTTGGTGGGCTGAGTGTCTTGGTCATCAACAGCCAACTCAATTTTGTCGTATCTACTGGCATTATGATTGTGTGTGCGATGACCCTATTCAGCTTCTACTTTAGAGGTCGTCAGCGCAACATCTTCACTTTACTACTGATTGGTATCGTGCTCAGCAGCTTGTTCAGTAGCATCACAGGCTTTTTCACTATGGTGACCGATCCAGACGAATTTAGCTTCATTCAGGGATCCATGTTTGCCAGCTTTAATAACATCAACAGCGAGCTAGTCTACTGGTGTGTCGTTCCTATGCTGCTATGCGGCGCCTACTTAATGCGTATCTCAAACAAGCTGGATGTGATGTGGTTGGGTGTGGATAACGCTAAGAGTTTGGGCGTAAACACGCATAAGCTAACGATGCAAGTGATGTTCATCATCACGCTGATGGTTTCTATTTCAACTGCTCTGATTGGTCCAATCCTGTTCTTTGGTTTAATTGTTGTCGCCCTGACCCGCCAAATATTTACCGGTTACCAACATCGCCTTCTGATTGTCGCAAGTTCTGTACTGTCAATGGTTTTGCTGTCTGGCGGCCAGTGGGTAGTCGAAAACCTGTTCGATTTCGAGACCACCATCAGTGTAATCATCAACTTTATTGGCGGCGGTTACTTCCTCGTTCTGCTTATGAAAAATAAATTCGACTAAAGGTGTATCAGATGATCCGTATTCAAGGTTTAAGCAAAAAATACAATGAAAAATACGTGGTAAAAAATGCAGATGCCCTTTTTCCACTTGGTAAAGTCACCAGCATTATCGGCCCAAATGGCGCAGGTAAAAGTACTCTGCTTTCCATGGCAAGCCGTCTGACGGAAAGCGATGCTGGAAGCGTCGTAATCGGTGACAAACCGCTCGACCAGTGGAGCACAGAAGACTTGGCAAAACGTCTCTCTGTTCTACGTCAATCCAACAACATCAATATGCGCTTCACGGTGCGAGATTTGGTCGCGTTCGGGCGTTTCCCTTACTCTCAGGGACGTTTAACAGCAGAAGACCATCGCATCATTGAAGAGTCTATGCAGCATCTGGAAATCGACCATTTACAAGATCGCTTTATTGACCAACTTTCTGGTGGTCAGCGCCAAATGGCGTTCATCGCGATGGTCGTGGCGCAGGATACTGACTACATATTCCTTGATGAGCCACTGAATAACCTCGATATCAAACACTCTGTCGATATCATGAGCACGCTGCACAAATTAGCCAAACTGAAAAACAAAGCGGTCGTGATCGTGATTCACGACATCAACTTTGCTTCCTGTTATTCCGACCACATCGTTGCGATGAAACTGGGTGAAGTCATCAAAGCTGGCACGGTAGACGAAGTGATTGATGAAGCGGTATTAAGCGACATTTATGAGATTCGGTTTATCGTTCAGGAAATCGATGGGAATCGAATTTCTTTATACTATCGACGTTAATGCTATCAGCAAATGACATGGCGGCCTCGAGTCGCCATTTTTGTTTCATTAACTTGTGCTTGCAACATAGTACGGCTTTCCAAGTGATACTTGACTAAAAAACTCGCGGTTACTTGAGTATAAAGCATAAGAAAAATCCGAAACAACTGGTCTACAAGAAACGATCACTGTTTCCAAGGACTGATTTTGTTAACATTCATCTTGAGTCGAAGCTGACGACGACATCAACCTAAATAAGTTGCCACGTGATGGCTCTGAGTCATTTACGTAAGCAAGACTCATGAAGTCATAATGCTAGGTTGGTGTATCATAACTATCACTAAATCCTAAAAAAGCAGTCAAAAGGAAAACAATGACAATTGAAAGAATAGAATCCACAGAGCGTATGAGCCGTATTGTTAAACACAACGGTACTATTTATCTTTGTGGCCAGACAGCTGGTGATGCGGCGTGGGATATTACCGAGCAGACTCAACGCTGCCTGGATAAGATTGATGCCTTACTTGAAACAGCGGGTAGCCATCGAGATAAACTCCTATCCGTGACTATCTACCTTCGCGACATGAAAGACTTCGCCGAGATGAACAAAGTGTGGGATGCGTGGGTTGCCAACGGAGAAAAACCTGCGCGCGCATGTGTTGAAGCTCGCATGGCAAGAGATGTTATTCTGGTAGAAATGTCTGTCGTTGCAGCGCAATAAACAGAGTATATTTGATAACACCGGGCAGATAACCGGTGTTATCTAGAATAAAAACAATCAAGTCACTATGATGCATCCGGCTTCAATGTGAAGTTACCTAAATCAAAGTTGTCGGTGTAAATATTTGTTTAAGTTCGTCAAATAGCCACTGAAAGATAGGGCCGTTCATTCTGCCCTTTTTAAAGACTAAATCGACTGGCGCATTCCAGGGCTTATGGTCAAAGGCCACTTTAATTTTGTGTAATTCACCGGAGTCGATTAACTCATTGACCAAAAAAGAGGGTAAATAAGCCCAGCCTACTTGTTGCTTGACTAGCTCCAACGCACTGTAATGACTTGAACTCCACCAAACTTTGGGCGCTATACTGATCAAAGCCTGCGATTCTACTTTTGACTTTCCTCGGATCGCCAGTTGTCGAAACGGTGCCAAATCCGATTGCAGCTCGACATCAATATCTGCGAGCGGATAATTCGGATGACAGACAGGAAGGTAATCAATGCTTCCCACATAACAGAAGTCGACTTGCTTTAACTGTTCAAACTCGGTGAACATCACTCCGATATCAACATCACCATTTGCAACTTCAGCAGAAATATCTCCAGACGCTAAACTCAGCACATCGATTTGAATCGTGGGAAATTGATTATCCAAACGCTTAAACAAATCGGCGAACTTTGGATTATACACGCCGTCGTCAATGGCTATCGTCAACTGGCTTTCTTCCGATCGTTCAATGGATTGAGCAATTTTTTCGAATTCATCTGCCTGCGCCAACAAGTTTTTCGCACTGCGTATCAAACGTTCACCAGCGGGGGTTAACTTGGGGCTTCTGGCCGAACGATCAAACAATTCGATGCCTAAATCAATCTCTAAGGTACTGATACCATGGCTAACCGCAGATTGAACCTTGCCCATTTTCCTTGCACAGGCAGAAAATGACCCTAGCTCCGCAGAGAGTACCAACATCCTAACTTGTTCCAAACTCAACATATGAAAAAAATCGATAGTTATTAACTTTTATCCATCATAATAATCGATACCATAGCCTGCAAATGTTTTTCCTTTATCTAATCAGGTGGAAATTATGAGCTGGTTATATTTAGTTTTAGCTGGTCTTACGGAAATTGGATGGCCGGTTGGATTGAAAGTTGCTCAGTCTGGGCACAAGGTGTTAGGGATAGCAATGGCAGTGATATTCATGGCGATCAGCGGCGCGTTGCTATTTGCAGCACAGCGAGCGATCCCGATGGGGACCGCATACGCAGTTTGGACAGGCATTGGCGCGGCCGGAACATTTCTTGTCGGCGTTTATTTCTACGGAGACCCGACTTCCATGGTTCGCTACATCGGAATCATGCTGATTTTGTCTGGCGTGGTCATGTTGAAGCTTGGTCACTAAATCATAGGGCTGGAAGATGCTATCAAAAACTCCCCCTAGTTTTTGATAGCACAATCGATTACGGTAAATGTTTCCGAGAATTGCGAAAAAACAAGGAAGCATGGATGAAACTTTATATCGGCAATCAAAACTACTCGAGCTGGTCTCTCAGAGCATGGCTTATCTTCATGCAATACGACATCGATGTTGAAGTCCAAAAAATCAAACTGTTTACGGACGAATTTTACAACACCCTTGAGGACATTACACCGACCGCCAAGGTACCAACTTTGGTTTGTGATGATGTTACCGTGTGGGACTCACTGGCGATTCTCGAGTACGTAAACGAAGCTTTCTTAGATGGTAAGGCGTGGCCACAATCTCTTACTGAGCGAGCCAAAGCAAGAGCTATATCAGCAGAAATGCATTCCGGATTTATGGCGCTACGTGATGAAATGCCGATGAACTGCCGCGCTAAAAGATCGGTAGTTTTGAGTAAAGACGCGCTTAAAGACATCGAGCGTATTGACCAAATCTGGTCACTGCAAATGGAACAATACCCGGATGGTTGGCTATTTGGAGAATGGTCTATTGCGGACGCAATGTATGCACCAGTGGTACTGCGCACGCTTACTTACGGCATCAAACTGTCAAAGAAGGCAACCCAATATCAGCAAAAAGTCCTGAATAGCGACACCATGCAGCGTTGGCTAGCGGAAGCAAGCTTAGAAAAAGATATCGTAGTAGAAGATGAAGCGGGTGAGCCGATCTAGCCTGCTTATCACCTATCCCCCGGCTAAAAAGCCAGGGGATAGGTGATTAACCAAGAAAATTAGCGCTAACTTTTACTTGTTACTTGGGAAAGCAAATTGCGCAGTTTCGTTATTTTGCGGCTTTGGCCACTTCTGAGTAATAGACTTGCGACGAGTGTAGAAGCGCACGCCGTCAGGGCCATACGCATGAAGATCACCGAATAACGAACGTTTCCAGCCACCAAAGCTATGGTAAGCCACCGGGACAGGAAGCGGTACATTGACACCAACCATGCCAGCTTCCACTTCGTCACAGAATATCTCTGCCGTTTCACCATCGCGTGTAAAGATACAGGTCCCATTGCCAAACTCGTGTTCATTGATGAGCTGAATACCCTCTTCAAGGGACTTAACTCTCACCACACACAGCACAGGGCCAAAGATTTCATCCGTGTAAATCTTCATTTCTGGTGTCACTCTATCGAACAAGCTGCCACCGATAAAGTAGCCAGCAGAGAAGTCAGGAACCGAAAGACCACGGCCATCCACGACTAATTCAGCACCGGCCTCAACACCGCTTTCAATATAACCGGAAATCTTCTCAAGATGCTCTTTTGCTATCACCGGCCCCATGTCCACTGCATTTTGCGTGAAGGCTCCGACTCTGAGTTCCTGAATTCGAGGAGTGAGCTCTTTCACCAAGTTATCTGCGACTTCATCACCCACACACACCGCAACTGAAATCGCCATACAGCGTTCACCACAAGAGCCAAATGCCGCACCCATCAGTGAGTTGATGGTGCTCGATACTTCGGCGTCCGGCATAATGATCGCATGGTTCTTCGCGCCACCAAGTGTCTGTACTCGTTTACCGCGCTTAGTGCCTTGCGAATAAATATATTCCGCGACAGGCGTCGAGCCAACGAAGCTCATCGCTTTCACTTCCGGAGCTTCAATCAACGCGTCAACAACCTCTTTGCCGCCATTTACCACGTTTAATACGCCATTTGGCAAACCTGCCTTATGCAATAACTCAACAATAAATAAAGTTGAAGCCGGTACCTTCTCTGACGGCTTGAGGATAAAACAGTTACCGCAAACAACCGCAAGTGGATACATCCAAAGCGGTACCATTGCAGGGAAGTTAAATGGTGTAATACCAGCGACGATGCCGACAGGTTTGTGATCACTCCACGCGTTAATACCCGGCCCGGTTCCTCGGGTGTATTCACCTTTTAATAACTCTGGCGCGCCACAAGCGTATTCCACATTCTCGATACCACGCTGCAGCTCACCGAGAGAATCTTCTATTGTTTTACCATGCTCTTCACTGATCAATCGAGCAATTTGATCTTGATTCGCTTCCAAAAGATCCTTAAACGTAAACATGATACGCGCTCGTTTTAGCGGAGGCGTTTTACTCCAGGCTGGATAGGCACGTTTCGCCGATTCTATTGCCTGATTCACGGTTTCAGACGACCCCATTTCTACTTGGCGAATCGGCTCACCTGTCGCCGGGTTGTAAACATCAATCGTCGAACCTGAGTGTGAGAACTTGTCTCCGTCAATAAAGTGAGAAATAACTTCCATGATCTGACTTCCTTCCTTAATTTTTTAATTTAGTTGATTCAATGTCTCGTAAACCGCGTCGAATAAGCGCTCTAGATCTTCAGCTTTGGCATTAAAATTTGGACCGAATTGAATCGTGTCGCCACCAGAACGTACATAAAATCCTTTGTCCCACAAATCTAAAGTACATTCGAATGGCCTAATCGTTGGATCATTGTCTCTCGGTGCGATCTGAATCGCTCCGGCTAAGCCGCAGTTTCTGATGTCGAGAACGTGGTTTGCACATTTTATCGCATGCAGTTTATTTTCAAAAATCGGTGCCAGCTCGCTCGACTGTTGGATTAACGCGTCTTTTTCCAACAGATCTAATGTTGCCAACCCTGCGGCACATGCGACGGGATGAGCGGAATAGGTATAGCCATGGGCAAACTCGATCATATGAGGAGGTAAATCCTGCTCCATAAATGCCTGATAGATTTCATGAGACGTAATCACTGCGCCCATTGGGATTGCACCATTGGTAAGCTGCTTCGCGGTGTTCATAATATCTGGCGTCACGCCAAAATACTCAGCGCCAGTCCAGCATCCCATGCGTCCATAGGCAGTAATCACTTCATCAAAGATCAACAGGATGTCATGCTGGTCACAAATTTCACGCAGACGCTGTAGGTAACCTTTCGGCGGCACAATAACACCCGCAGAACCCGACATAGGTTCCACAATAATGGCGGCAATATTGGATGCGTCATGAAGTTCAATGAGCTTCAAAAACTCATTCGCAAGCTCTACTCCACCTGTTTCCGCACAGCCTTTTGTGAAGGCTAATTCAGGCTGTAAAGTGTGAGGAATATGGTCTGCATCAAACAACTGACCAAATGTCTTTCTATTGCCGCCAATGCCACCCAGGCTGGTTCCACCAACGTTAACGCCATGGTAGCCACGGGCGCGACCAATCAGCTTAGTTTTCGACGCTTTGCCTTTGACACGCCAGTAAGCTCTTGCCAACTTAAGTGATGTATCAGCACTTTCCGAGCCAGAGCCTGTGAACAACACATGGTCTAAACCTTCAGGCATTTTCTCGACGATTTTATCTGCCAGTTTAAAGGAGAGCTCGTGACCAAATTGAAACGCAGGTGAGTAATCGAGGGTCCCTAACTGCTCTGCTACCGCTTTTTGAATCTCTTGGCGACCGTGCCCGACACCACATGTCCATAGCCCAGACAGTGAGTCATAAATATCACGACCATTGGCATCTTTGAGCCAAGCGCCTTGAGCTTGAGTGATGATGCGGGGGTTTTGGTGAAAGCTGCGATTGGAAGTAAATGCCATCCAATGAGCAGAAAGATCTGAACCGATTCCATCTTGTGCAAATTTGTAGTTACTCATCGCTATACCATCCTTGTTAACTAGACTTATTTTTAGCACATGAGTATGTTAAGTAGATTATAAATTTACTTTACGTTAGTTATGAAAAAGCTCAACAATAAAACCCGAAGCGTCATTAATCAGATCACCGACTTTGATATTAAACTGATCCGCCTGTTTAAAACCGTTGTCGAGTGCGGCAGTTATACCGCTGCTGAACCTATTCTTGGCATTACCAAGTCGGCGATATCGTTACAAATGAGCGACCTTGAGAAACGTTTGAATATGAAGCTGTGCCATCGGGGACGAGGTGGAATCACACTGACCGATGAAGGCGAAGCAGTATTAGACTCTGCTGAGATTCTGCTTGCTTCAATTGAGCAATTTCGTAATGACGTAAACCAAATCAATAATGAACTGCGAGGCGAACTCAATATCGCACTGGTCAATAATTTAGTCACTCAGCCACACATGAAGATAACCCGCGCGCTAAAGCATATCCGTAAAATGAGTGAAAAGATTAATATCAACATCACGATGTCGACCCCAGCAGATATCGAAAAAGGCTTAATCGACGGACGGTTTCATGTCGGCGCATTCCCTGCCAATAACAAAAGTAACAACTTTGATTACCGCACTTTGTACAACGAAAATTATTTTCTCTATTGTAGCCACGAACACCCACTCTTCAGCGAAAACGATCGAGAGATAGAACGTCTTAAACAGACCAATTCGGTCATCACAAGACACCGAATGTCTCCCGAAGTCACCGATCTGTATCAAAAGCTAAAATGCTCGGCTACAGCGTCCGATCATGAAGGTATTGCTTTCCTCATATTGACAGGAACTTACATCGGATTTTTGCCGCAGCACTACGCCGATTATTGGAGTAATACCGGGAAAATGCGACCGTTGTTTCCCGATACGTTTCACTTCAGTTCTGATATCTCATTAGTGACCAGAAGCGGGTTAAAACACAACCAAATACTAGATAAATTCTTAGAAATCATAGAGTAAACGTTAATTAATAAATGTTATCCTGACGATAAAAAACTTGTTCTTTATTTGCTGTATTTTTTATTGCGCGTGAAAACTTATGACCTTAATATCGCGCTGCTTCTTGATGATAGCCAATCCGAGTACATCACAGCAGTTTTGTGGCAAGGCGATAGAGCAACTATCCAAGAGTTTCTTTGACGGCGGTAACCCCGCTCTTATTGACGCTCCACTTTTCATCACAATACACATGAAAAGTGTCTACTTAACTTTGGAGGTTTGCGATGGCTCATTCTGCGTCTGTACTAGGTTTTCAATCTTTTTCTTCTCCGGATTTACCAGCGGAGACGGTCGATCTTATTCAAACATCTGTTGAACAATTTGGCGCGCCATTGTTAATGCTCGACTGCGATATGATTCGTAAAAATTACAGAGCGCTAAGCCAAGCATTACCGAATGTCACTCTGCACTTTGCATTGAAGCCATTACCTCATCCAACGGTGGTTAAAACCCTGTTGGAAGAAGGCGCAAGTTTCGATTTGGCGACATCAGGTGAAGTTGACCTGGTAAAACAGCAAGGTGTGCCTGCAGATCGCACGATTCACACGCACCCTATTAAACGTGACCGTGATATTCGCGATGCATTAGCGTATGGCTGCAATGTGTTTGTTGTTGATAACCTGAACGAGCTAGAAAAGTTCAAAGCGTACAGCCACAAAGTAGAACTACTTGTGCGTTTAAGCTTCCGTAACTCAGACGTGTTTGCCGACTTGTCGAAAAAATTCGGTTGTACGCCAGAACAGGCACTCAACATCATCGAAACGGCGAAAGAGTGGAATATTCGTATTAAGGGACTGTCATTCCATGTTGGTTCACAAACAATGAACCCACAGAAATACGTTGATGCAATCCGTACTTGTAAGCAAGTGATGGACGAAGTTGTGGCTCGCGGTTTACCTGCATTGAGCACACTGGATATTGGCGGTGGCTTCCCGGTTTCTTACTCAGAAAAAGTGATGCCAATTGATGAATTCTGCGTACCGATTAACCAAGCGTTAAACGAGTTGCCAGAAACAGTACAGGTTATTGCAGAACCAGGTCGCTTTATTGTTGCAGAGTCAGTAACCAGTGTGGCATCAGTAATGGGTCAAGCAGAGCGTGACGGCCAAATGTGGTACTACCTGGATGATGGTATCTACGGCTCATTCAGCGGTTTGATGTTTGATGACGCGCAATACCCGTTGGTGACGCTGAAGCACGAAGGCGAGTACTTACCAAGTGTGTTGTCTGGCCCTACTTGCGACAGCATTGATGTGATCGCAGAAAACGTGATGTTACCGAAACTAGAAAACGGCGACTTGATCATTGGCCGCATGATGGGCGCTTACACCAGCGCAACAGCAACGGACTTTAACTTCTTCAAACGTGCTCAAACGATTGTGATTAACGAGCGTGATGAGCGCAGCGAACGTCTGTTTGGTTAACTTAGTCACCTAAATTCAGGTTAGAAATATTTGCGGAGCCAGCGCCATTTCGCTGGCTCTTTTCTTCATAAATTATTTTGATTTGAGCAGCGACTTTAGCTCAGCCAATGGCAAGGACTTGTAGAACAACCAACCCTGCACGTACCCAGCCGTACAATGCTCTTTTATCATGCGGTACTCGTGATCCGTTTCTACACCTTCAAATACCACTTCTTTACCTAGACTTGCGACAAGCTCCATAACGGCGCTAGCCATTCCTTTCTTTACATCAAAGTTAAGTGAGTTGACAAATACACGGTCTATTTTAATGTAGTCAAAATCGACTTCAGTTAACCAAACTAAGTTGGATACGCCAGTCCCGAAATCATCCAATACCACCATAAAACCTAGCTTACGGGCCCTACTGGAAAAGTCAGCAAGGTCGGCAAGCACGACATCGATACTTTCTGTAATTTCAATCTTGATCTGACTCGGAATCACTCTTTCATTTTGCGCTACTTTTTCAAGAAACGTTAAGAAGTCAGGCTCTAAAATCTCATAGCTACCAATATTAATTGCGACTGAAAACTGCGGATCTTCACGCAATATCGGCGCCATATCACGAATAGTGCGTTTGGCGGTAAAGTGAGCAAGTTTAGGATATAGAGAAAGCTTTTCAGCTATACCAATAAAAAGGTCCGGTGGCACACTACCAAAGACATCATCTTTCCAACGTACGAGGCTCTCCACGGCAATAACTTTACCATCCTGAATCGAAACGATGGGCTGGTATTCCATAAACAAAGACTTCTTAATCAATGCCTTCCTAAAACGCGACTCAATTGACTGGTTATTGGCAATAAGCATTTTCGATAGATGAGTGATGAGATAAGAAAATACGATACTCGTTAAAAAGATGATTTGTATTGTATGAGCACTGTAATAAGCAAGCCCAGCGTTACTGTTCGAGGTCATGACACAATAGTCGTAATCATCACTACAGATGTTGGTTTTTAAGCGTAAGGATAAAGGGCCATTTTTGATTTGTTGCGGTGTGAACTCATCAAACACATGCCCCTTGCTAGAATAAATTTTAAATTGATATTCAGGCATGGATTTAATCATACGCGAATATGGGGTGGTGATGTTGACTGCGAAAAAGTTATTTTTAACCGTGATATTGTAATGGTCGGAAATACGATAGAGATTTTGCTCATTCGAATAAAAATGGTACCCATTCTGCGAGCCAACGTCTTGAGCCTTGAGCTTAACTGGCGTTATCACGCCCCAGTTTGCTGTACAGAGTACAATGCCCTCTGCGATATAACCGACATCAAAAATCTCCGAGTTAACCTGTACCACTTCTCGCAGTTTGTCGATATTGTCTTCAGTACACGTAAAGTCAGATAACTGATTGGTCGTGGACAAGACAGAAACTAACTGCCCTGTTACGGTTTCAGCATTTTCTAATACCTTGGCGGCAAAGTCTTCTTGTTCGTCTTTCTGGAGATGATACGAGAATAGCGTTCCTATGAATAAAGACACAAATAAAGAGAGGATAAAAATACCGCTCAATAAGATTTTTGCTTTCAACCCTGCCTCTTCTATGTTTTTTAGAATATACAAACCACGACCATCAACCTGTTATTGAGAATAGCAGTAAGGCCTTCACACGCATATATATTTTGTGCAATTTTAGAGGTGACACAGTGTCTGAGGCTCAGCATAAAACAGAGTCTTGTTAAATCCCCCAACAACTCTGCGGCTTTGATACTTAAATCGCTGAAACTAAATCAAGAAGCTATGACCTGATTAATTTGGTAACGCAGCCAATTGAACCTGTTTAACGGTTTTTCCACCACTCGCCATTTTTTCAGACAACGAAAGGTAGAAAAAACGCCACTGAACGAGGTTCATGTGGCGTTTTTACATATCTTCTTAGAGAGGATTTGTGACGAACGGTATTAGTTCAACGTGATCTGAACCGAGCGCTCAAGTTGTGCGTTACTACCATTCGTTAATGGCTGTTGGTCTGCAACGCCTGTAGTAGTGATGCGTTGTGAATCGATACCTTGATCGATCATGTATTGTGCAACATGCTCTGCACGCTGCGTTGAAACACGTTCATTGGTAGCAGCAGAACCAGTCGCATCCGTACGGCCTACGATTTCAGCAGTCAACTCAGGGTTGCTGCGCATTGTCGTGATCACTTCATCAAGGTTGTAACGACCGTAGTCATTGACATCAACCTGACCCACTTGGTAAGGCAGTGTGTAAGTAGAACGAGAAGTTTGCGTCACTTCTTTTACGACTTCTACTGGCACTTCCACTTTTTCCTCAACGACTAAAGGCGTTTCAGGTTGGCCGAATTTGTACGTCATACCCCAGTACACTTGGCTTAGGTCAAGGTCATGGCCATTTTTCGCTTCAAGATTGTTGTAGTAGTCGTAACCGATTTTTGTCGTTACAGCATTAGTCAGTTGGTATTCAAGACCCACACCTGCAGTACCGCTAAAGCTGTCAGTTTTCAGTTCGCTACCATCCGCAAAGATGTAGGTTGCACCAAGCTTACCGAACATAGACAAGTTGTCAGTGAAGTACAGGTTTCCTTTCATACCTAAAGTGCCAAGGTGCAGTTCTGCATCGCTTAGGTTATGCATGTAATCGTAGCTGCCGTAGAGACCAAAATGCTTACCGAAGTCGTAGCCCATTTCAAGTTTAGGGCTGAGTACTTCGCTTTCGCCAGCATCAGTATCAGATAGACCCATACCACCAGCTGCGCCCAGCCAGAATCCAGATTTATCGATATTTTGATCCAGGTTTGCAGCATTTGCCACTGATACACCACCAGCTAACATAATTGCTAGCGTCACTGCTTTTAATTTCATAGAAATTCCTGCGCTTATTAGATATTTTAAACTATTATTAATCGACTATTTCATGATTTCGTTTTTAATAAAATTTAATCAAGAAAAACTAGCCTTAAGAATTGAAGCGCATGCTATAGGAATAATGAGATTTAATTAACAATTTCAGTTTATCTATAATATAAATTGGATTTATAGAATCGAGTCACATAAAGATTTTAAATAAACCACAAGACAATCAATACACTAGGAAAATAAAAATCCACTTTTTAGTTTTAATTTTAATCAAAATTCATAAATTTCCCTCGCATTCTGTTCATAGATCACATTTTTGAAATTATATTTTCCATAACTGTCACTACATGAGTTTCAGATAGTTCTTACAAAAAACCTGAATCAGAGGTGATTATTTAATCATTAGAAGAGATGTCGGTGATAAATTTAAAGGCTAATTAAATTTATTCTTTAAAAATTTTAGATAAAAGAAAAATTTTAAAATTACATATATACGCATATAGCGATTAAAATAGTTATCTAATAAATAAGACGTATTAATTACAACCTTTATGTTACTTGTACTTTTAACCGATACGAGAAAAATCTTAGCCTGTTATACCCAAATAACCTCGAGATGCTTGGTTCAGCGAGAATGACTTGGCTCTCAGACGCGGCAACGATTTGAAGATCTAGTGGTTCTAAATCGAAAATCGTTAACAAAGGCTGTGTGTCAAGACAACTCGTACAAGGCTTATCTACTCAGAATAATTCACGAAAATAAACAGTGGAAATCCAAGCCTCAGCACTTAGAATGCAACAACTGAAACTGATGACCAAACTAGAGTGATTTTATGCTTCGTGATTACACCTTCGATTGCCTTGTAACCATGCCTCGTCATGAACTGGAAGAGTTTAGTGCTCGCATGATCAGCAAAATGGTGCCAGAAGACGTGATGAATGAGCTGTTTACTTTTGATCAAGAAGAAGTGGATAGTGAAGACCGCATGTTGTCTGCCCGCCTCGATGCGATGCTGCGTATGACGGCTATTGCGCTGAGTGAAGTTCAACAAGCGTTTGATGACTCCGAGCACGCGAAGCAAAACAGCGAGAGAATGACACGCCTGATCCTTTGGCATTTCTATGCGATCTCATTTCGTTTGGAAGAAGCCATCACGCTTGAAACGCATTGTGAGCAAGTAGAAAAGCTACTTGAAAACACCCCGACGGATGTATTTGTGTGGGTTAAGACGCTGACAGAGCTTCTGCACACTTATGCTGAGATCAATGCGAAACAAGCTCCGCTAGACTAAATTTGCTTTTGTCTAGCCCTTTTCCATAAGTCCCAGCCTATTAATCCTTGAACAGCAAAAACCAGCAGAGTTACTGCTGGTTTTTTAACACGTACGACGTTTAGTCAGTGTCGTTAAACAAGGTCGAAGCGATCCGCGTTCATCACTTTCGTCCAGGCGGTGATGAAGTCTTTGACAAATTTCTCTTGATTATCATCCTGAGCATAAACTTCCGCGTAAGAACGCAAGATAGAATTTGAGCCAAACACAAGATCCGCACGGGTTGCAGTGAACTTCACTTCGCCAGTCTTACGATTACAAATGTCGTAGGAGTTTCGGCCCGTTGGTTTCCAGGTGTAGGCCATGTCCGTTAGGTTAACGAAGAAGTCATTGGTTAATACACCAACACGATCCGTGAAGACACCGTGCTTGCTGCCACTATAGTTGGTACCAAGAACACGCATACCGCCGAGCAGTACCGTCATTTCTGGCGCGGTTAAACCGAGTAATTGCGCACGATCAAGCATCATCTCTTCTGGAGTAACTGTGTAGTGCATCTTTTGCCAGTTACGGAAAGCATCAGCCAATGGCTCCAGTACGTCGAATGACTCCGCGTCAGTTTGCTCGGCAGTTGCATCACCACGTCCAGCAGTGAATGGGACTTTGAAGTCGAAACCTGCCGCTTTCACCGCTCGTTCAATACCGACATTACCCGCGAGAACAATGGTGTCTGCCACACTGATAGCAAACTCTTCCGCCACTTGCGTTAACTCACCCAGCACTCGCTCCAGACGCGCTGGCTCGTTACCTTGCCAAGCATTTTGCGGAGCTAAGCGGATTCGCGCACCATTTGCTCCACCACGAAGATCCGAACGACGGAATGTGCGAGCGCTATCCCATGCTGTCGCAACCAAATCAGAAACACTCAGGCCAGTTGCGGCAATCTTCGCTTTAACCGCTTCGATATCGTATTGAGTGTTACCCGCTGGAATAGGGTCTTGCCAGATTAAGTCTTCAGCCGGAATATCCGGGCCCACGTAACGAGCTTTAGGGCCTAAATCACGATGAGTCAGTTTGAACCATGCACGAGCGAAGACTTCATTGAAATAAGCTGGGTCTTGGTAGAAGCGATCTGAAATCTTACGGTAGTCAGGATCAACTTTTAGCGCCATGTCGGCGTCAGTCATCATAGGGTTATAACGGATTGAAGGATCTTCTACATCGACAGGCTTATCTTCTTCTGCAATTTCTACTGGCTCATATTGCCAAGCACCCGCCGGGCTTTTTGTCAGTGCCCATTCGTGCTCAAGCAGCATTTTGAAGAAACCATTATCCCATTGCGTTGGGTGAGTAGTCCATGCGCCCTCAATACCGCTGGTCACCGTATCTCGGCCAATACTACGTGATGTATGGTTGATCCAGCCAAGGCCTTGCTCTTCAATATCTGCAGCTTCTGGCTCTGGCCCCAATTCCGCTGCATTGCCATTACCGTGAGCTTTACCCACGGTATGGCCACCAGCGGTTAACGCAACCGTCTCCTCATCATTCATCGCCATACGAGCAAAAGTCACACGCATATCGGCTGCTGTTTTTAGCGGATCGGGATTGCCATCGACGCCTTCTGGGTTTACGTAAATCAAACCCATCATTACAGCCGCTAGAGGGTTTTCTAGGTCTCGCTCGCCAGAATAACGACTCCCCTCAACACCCGAAGGCGCTAACCACTCTTTCTCAGAACCCCAGTAGGTATCTTTTTCTGGGTGCCAGATATCTTCACGACCGAATGCAAAGCCAAAGGTTTTAAGACCCATTGATTCGTAAGCCATGTTACCCGCCAGAATCATTAGGTCAGCCCAGCTGATTTTATTGCCGTACTTTTTCTTGATTGGCCACAGCAAACGACGAGCCTTATCCAGATTGCCGTTATCTGGCCATGAGTTTAGTGGTGCAAAGCGCAGATTACCGGTAGATGCGCCGCCTCGACCATCAGCAGTACGATAGCTACCTGCCGAGTGCCAGGCCATACGAATCATTAAACCACCGTAGTGGCCCCAATCCGCTGGCCACCACTCTTGGCTATCTGTCATCAGCGATTTAAGGTCATTTTTCAGCGCTTCAACATCAAGCGTTTTGAGTTCTTCGCGATAGTTAAAATTGTCACCCAAGGGGTTAGTCTTTTTATCGTGCTGATGAAGAATGTCTAGATTTAGAGCATTTGGCCACCAATCCATTACCGTAGATCCCGTGGATGTCATGCCACCATGCATTACTGGGCATTTCCCCGCTGAATGGCTACCTTTACTCATAACGTTCTCCTTAAAGAGATAAATATCTTTTCGTAAGTGAATCTCATTTATCGCTAAGCTAGCACAAGCTCTAGACGAACTTTCAAACACTTATCCCCTTAATCATTGTTTAAGAACAATACGACAAATCGGTCAGAAAGGGATGACACTCGCATCTAGCTCATCCTCAAAAAACTTTAATACCCATTGTGCACCTCAAGACTCAGCCTCTTAGTTTATGAAATAAGGAGGATTCACAAACTAACACTCTTGATAAAATAATCAGAATCAATAGGAAGATGGGCATCTACATATGGACGAGCGCCAGAAACAACAACTGCAATTTGAAAAGAGCGGAGAAAACCTCATCGTTGGCAATATTGATGATTGCCCGATATCTCCGCAACAATTAGCACTGACGACAGAAACCTCTCCTTATGTGGTCGAGGCTTTTCAGAGTGGGTTGACGGCTGAAGTGTTTCGGGTTCGGTTTGACGGCAAAGACTACACCTTGAAAAAGAAACGCCCAGAGGCCAAAGTACAAAATATCAATGGCCAGCTTTCGTTTCTGAATGAAGTACAACGTCGATCCGATTTGCAAAAACGGAAAGATTCCCCGCACTCATCCGTGGACTTCGAATGCATCGTTGCAACGGTTTATGCCGATTATCAGTTGGGCATCATTCTTTCTGACTGGATCGAAGGCCAACCTGTCAACGACATACCCTCTTCACTGCTTTATCAACTGTTCTCGACATTGTCAGCTTGTGAAAAGATTGGTCTGTTCGAGTGGGATTTGTGCAGCGGTAACCTGCTTGTGGATGACGACAACAAGCTTTGGCTGTTCGATTTTGGCTACATGTAC
This sequence comes from Vibrio sp. STUT-A11, assembly GCF_026000435.1. Classification (NCBI taxonomy): domain Bacteria; kingdom Pseudomonadati; phylum Pseudomonadota; class Gammaproteobacteria; order Vibrionales; family Vibrionaceae; genus Vibrio; species Vibrio sp. STUT-A11. The sequence continues at coordinate 386,559 of NZ_AP026764.1, forward strand.
CCCTTCGACCCGTTAACTGAGCTCAATAGTGATGGCCTGAATGCGCCAATCTTTCAATTTTGTGAACGCTTTGAAACCCGATTCCTTTCGGGCTGGCTTGTGAAGCAAAACTGTTCGCAAAAAGAGTCATTAGCCCTGTTCAAAAATGTTAAACATGAAGCACTTAGGGTCTTACTTGAGCAATGTAAGTGGTTACAGAGGAATGAGGCAAGTTCAGCAGTGTTAAGCCACAAAAAGGCTCTGGTGACTAAATACCAAACCGCCCTTCAGAGTGAGCAGGCCTTAGAGGATTTGTTTATTGTTGAGATGTTCCGTTCTCATGTTTTGGATATCGAAGATGATCTCGATGGCAAAAGTTGTACTTCAACGACACTAAAGCGTGTGAACACAGTTCTTGAAATTATAAACAATCATTATGATTTTCTTAGCGAACAAGAGGCACTCTTCTACCATAACGAAGGGAAAACGAAACAACAGCTGATCAGCGACTACAGAGAAAAACTCGCTCTGGTGAATGAGTACCAGTTGAAGAAGTAAAGGCTTCAATTAGGGTCTGTCCATCCACTATTTGATGGCTTATTCGCGAGTTCAATCACACTAAATAATCAGCTATCGACAGAGGTTTTGATTAAAAGCAATAGTCCTTACTTTTACAGTGGCTGCTAGTCCGATTCTGCACTATAAATTAGCATAGACTTATACATGGAGTGCTAATATGAATAGGACGTTATTGTGCACATTAGCTTTCGTCGCCTGTACATTTACTAACCTCGTTCAAGCGTCGCCCGCTACTGCCTCGACCTCAACCGCCGATCACTCGCAATTCGAGCAACTCCAGGGGCCATTCGCGTCAGGCCCTGAGGTGACTCAAGCTTGTCTTGAATGTCATACCGAAGCGTCGAAGCAAATTCACCAGACTACCCACTGGACCTGGGCATTTGACGTCGGTTTTGACAAAAAAGTCTTGGGTAAAAAGAATGTGCTAAACAACTTTTGTATATCGACGACCTCAAACGAACCGCGCTGCACCAGTTGCCATATCGGTTTTGGCTGGGAGGACAATAGCTTCGATCTTACTTCACAGCAAAATGTCGACTGTCTTGCCTGTCATGATACTTCTGGCAATTATTTTAAATTCCCAACCTCCGCTGGCCATCCTAATTATCAAGAAAAAGAGTGGCCGAAAGGTTCAGGCAAGATGAAACCTGCTGTCGATTTAGTTGCCGTAGCACAGAGTGTCGGCAAAACCAGTCGGGAAACCTGCGGCGCCTGCCACTTTAATGGCGGTGGAGGCGATGGCGTAAAACATGGCGACCTCGACACCAGCCTACTCAACCCAAGCCATGCTTTGGATGTCCATATGTCACCCGAAGGCGCTAACTTTGTGTGCCAGGATTGCCACACCACCTGCGGGCATCAAACTGCTGGCTCTCGCTATACCGTCAACGCGAAAGACCTCGACGGCATCGACATTCCCGGCCATGGTGATCAAAACCGCGCAAGCTGTGAGTCGTGCCATGGACTCACTCCCCATGAAGGCGGTCGACTTGCCAACCGTTTGAATGAGCACACCAGCACCGTCGCTTGTGCTACCTGCCATGTTCCTGAATTTGCCCGCGAAAACAAAACCAAAACACGCTGGGACTGGTCAACAGCCGGCGACAAATCTCGCCCGACAACCAAAGATGACGAAGGATATGTTACCTATACCGCCAAAAAAGGGGATTTTGAGTGGCATCGAAATGTTGTGCCTGATTACGCCTGCTTCAATGGCGACATCGAATACACAACCATTGGCGAAGCCATTAAGCCCAATGATCAAGGCGTGATTGAATTAACCAAACTGCAAGGAGAGTGCGGGGATGCCGACAGTCGGATTTGGCCATTTAAAATCATGCGGAGTAAACAGCCTTATGACCCCGTGCAAGAGATCATGATTACGCCTCATTTATTCCCTATAGACAAGCAAGACAGTACAGCGTTCTGGAAACACTTTGACTGGGAAAAAGCCGCACAATCGGGGTTACAAACCGCAGGGCTTGAATACAGCGGGGAAATGACCTTTGTTGAAAGCGTCTACCATTTCCCAGTTGTTCACATGGTGGCTCCGAAATCAGAAGCGCTCAAATGTTCAGCCTGTCATAGTGAACAAGGACGGATGAAAAACTTAGCTGGATTTTATATTCCAAGCCAAACCGGCATTGGCTGGCTTGACTCTCTTGGTTGGCTACTGGTTGGTTTAACAACGTTAGTCGTCATCGGCCATACACTGCTTCGCGCTAACAGTGCTAAAAAGCGAGGAAACCAATAATGAAAGTGATGATATATAAACGCTTCGAGCGCTTTTGGCACTGGGGTCAGGCGGCGTTAATGTTTGCGATGCTGATAACAGGGTTTGAAATCCACGGTACTTATCAGTTGCTGGGATTTTCAACTGCGGTGCTTTGGCATGAATACTGTGCGTTTGCACTCATGACTTTGTGGGTATTTGCGATTTTCTGGCACTTCACCACGGGAGAATGGAGGCACTATATTCCAACCACAGAAAAGCTTGTCGCCGTGCTAAGATTCTATAGTAAAGGCATATTTCAGGGTGAGCCACACCCATTTAAGTCGACTATTGAGCGTAAGCACAATCCATTACAGGTCTTCGCCTATTTGGGCTTTAAGCTAATAATGGGGCCACTGATCTGGGTTACCGGGTTGTTACTGCTTGTTTATGCAGAGTGGGAAAGATTCGGTTTAGAGGGGCTGTCTCTGGCAGTGGTTGCAACATTACATATTATTGGTGCGTTTTTAATAGCGATATTTTTCATTGGCCATATCTATATGACCACGACGGGTTCTACTCCACTGGCGCATATACGCACCATGATAACCGGCTATGAACAAGAGGAAGAGGCTAAAAAAGAAAACGTGTGATAGCAATGACATCAGGCTACTTATCACCCCGCTCGAATCGTGACTCATTATGTCCATTTAAATGTTGGCGACACAATGAGTCACGGTAAATCGAGTGGCGAATCAATCAGGATTAGCGTGGGTTGAGTATAATAGTGGTACGGTTAGATTGAGGTCCAAAGACTGATCGCGCACGCGCCTGAACTTCTTGCAAAGTGATACTTTTGGCCGCTTGCTCTACATTCAGCAACACATCCAGTCCATAATCGTGCACCAAATAACGGCCATATGCCCACGCTCGCTGTTTCGGCCTGTCTTCCATTCCCTGCATGGCGACCACCAATTGTTTCACCGCGATATCAACCTCTTGTTGGTTAATATTTTTTGCCAGTTCATCAAAAATTTTATTAAGTTGGCTGTCCATGATCGCCACATCTTTCGGATCGACTTGCGATTCAAAGATCCAATCCGATACTTGCTCACGATCTTGTATCATTGGATAGATACTTGGGTTGTAATCCAGACTCAACTCCTCACGTAATTGATCTAATATACGTGCCGTACTGATGCGTTGCAGGATATCGACAATCATTGTGTCTCTCCCACTTTGGGCATCATCATGGCCGTTGGTCAAACGCTGCAAGTAAAGTGAAGACGGCTCATGGCCATCAGTCATCACCGTGCGTGTCGGTTCATCTGGGTTCAGCGCCACGTCATAGTCAATTGAACGACCAGGGCTCATTTCGATAGAAGCAACAAACTTAGCCAACATGGGTTCAAGTTGCTCTGGCTCTATATCTGCTACCACGACCATCTTGAAGCCATTATTGAACTTAAATAAACGCTGGTGTACCGCAAGTATCTGTTCCGTCGTCACGCTCTCGACACCATCGCTATCCAAAATACGGTGACGACTTCCCGGCAGATAAGCATTTTGGTTTGCTTCCTGAACTAACTTTCCCATTGGTGACTCAAAAAAGGCGCGTCGCTGTTGTTTAAACTCTTGCTTTACCGCTGTCAGTTGGCGTTCATCGACCTTTATTTCTGTGCTCAGGTTATAAATTGCATTCAATGCACTTTCCAACTGTGCTTTTTGCGTGGTGACTTTTACGCCGTGACTGGTGGTATCTAACATCGGGACAATAGAAGTATTGTTGCTACGCAAGTAACTGTCTAACTCCGAACCTGAAAAGTCCCCGAGCCCGCTTCTTACCGCTGCCATGGTTGCTATCTCGTAAGCTGGGTAAAGCGGCTTATCTACTGCCGCTTTTCCGCCTTGGCTGGCAAAGTAAATGTAAGCGCGCCCTCCCGCTTTTTCGTCCTTTTGGAACCATACATCTACGCCATTAGAGAGTGTGTAGACCTCGAACCCTCCCGCCTCTTTGCGAGCGTTGATAATGCTGCCGTCCTTAACTGGCTGAAGGAAACCACCCGCTCTCACTTCCATCGACAATGGTTTTTCTCCGGGCTGGAAGTAAGCCGTATTCAACGCAGAAAAAACACCGGAAAACTGCGCGCGCGTTTCGTTTTTGATCATCCCGATAGAAAAAGTTGGTGGTATAGTTAACAGCTCTGTAATGTGAGTATTCACACGGACTAGCGTGGCGTTGTCGAGAAACGTTGCCAAGCTCTGAGCGTAACTCTGTTTAGACTGGCTGACGCTGTTTTGCTCTAACTGGAAAACACGCGCTTCAGCAAAACTATTGGGGTTACGTTTGCTCCAGTCAGAATCCAGATTGGTGAGTTCACCTTGCCAGTTGGCCATAATACTGTCTAATTCTGCTTGGGTTACACCATAATCCCGAAGCGAAGTTAACGTACTGAAAAACAAACGGTGCATTTGCTCACGACGCTCTGGCGCAAAGGAAATACCAGCAGACATCATGCGGTGGTAGTTAGAATAATAAGGCTGAGCATACGCATACTGAAATGGCACTGCAGCACCATTAAGATCGGCAATCAATCGCTGCTGAATAAGTTGTCCGGCGACTTCATCCAGCCATTCCTGATGCTGTTGTTCGACAGTCTGACGCCCAATCGCGCCTCGTTCAACAACAAGATGCAAGCTGGGTGACTCAATGGAATTACTTGGCAGGATTTCATTGTTAGTGTTAACGCGAATATCGCGGCGTTTTATAACGGCAACATCGGACGTTTTTTCCCAACTAGAAAAGGTCTTATTAATAATTTTCGAAACAGAGGCTAGATTCACATTGCCGGTGATAATAAGTTCGGCGTATTGCGGTTGATACCACTTTTCATAAAAGCTTTTCAGCGTAGTTGGTGTCGCCTTTTGTATTGAGTCTCGTGTACCAATAGGATCATGCTCACCATAACGCGTACCTTCCACCGAAGCTTGATACGCATTCAAAGCAAAGGGCTTATCATCCGGGTTTGCCCGGCGCCACTCGCCTAAGATCACGCCTTTTTCTTTTTCCACTTGAGCCGGTGCAAATGTCAGCCCATCTCCAATATCACGCATCCAGATTAATGCGTCTTGCAATTGACTTGGGTCCGCGAGTTCCAGTTTGTATCCCGTTTGCTGATAGGTAGTGAAAGCATTGATGTCCGCGCCAAAGCTCCCACCGGACTGTTCAAATAATTTAATCGCCTCATTACCAGAAAAGTGCGTACTGCCATTAAACGCCATGTGCTCAACAAAATGCGCATAACCTTTTTGGTTTTCCTGCTCTTGGAACGAGCCAATGTTCATCACCATACGCACCGAGATCTCTTGGTCTTGAGTCGGGTAGATGTGGTATCTCATGCCATTCGACAACTGATTAACATGCCAGTTGGCATCAGCCTGAATTTTTGTCGAGTGAGGGGTAACAACACAGCCTGATAATAGTAACGTCGAGGCTAACAAACTATAGCGCATAGCAATGATCCGAGATGATGACTACGCAATACAAACGCTCTCGTCGCATAGCCTTGATATAAGTAATGGGATCTTCGGCTTAAATTAGTGCGCCAGATCCCGCTTTAGCTGTGGTTTATGTCCAAATAAAGTCAAAGTGCAGGACTCCAAGCGTAGACACCAGCTCAATTAAAACAAAACTAATGCAAGTGTAGGTCAAAGCGGACGCTTTCTCCGAGTCGGTCAAGCTTGTCGAAAGTCTCGACAAAAAAGCGATGACTTTCCCCTTTGACGTAAAGCACCAGGTTAACTCTATCCCCTCTTCCGGGCGTAGATATAGCAAATTGAAAGCCTGTCTGTGTTCTCTCACAAAGTAATAAACACGGCTTATCAACCTCTAGAGTCACGCCTTGTTGCGTATCAGACTCTGGTATTTCGATACGACCCGCACAGCGAAAAACGCAGCCAATATTGCCTTGATAAACCACCGCCTGAAGCGCAGGTGTATTCTCCAATACCTTAACATAAGGTTGAGCGGCATAACGTTTTGTCTCCGCCAATGAAGACCCAGGTAACAGCGTGTATTCATAACAGGCATTTTTAGGTTGAACACCATGATCAATTGACAAGTTAAACACCCTGCCACTCACTTTGTCTGCACTCAAGTGGGCATTAATTCGCTGCCAACTGCCTTGTTGTATGTGACTATGTAAGTGAGCATTCACATTACCGAGAACGTAACCCACATTAGCATGATGCAGCCAACTTTTGGCTTTAACTGTCGTTGACTCCCCGTTCTGGTATGCATCATTTACACACGCAGGGAAATCATAGTGGCACTGATTAATGGTGGTCATTACCGGTTCAGGGTGCGTCGAACTTATCCCCGCCCCAAGAGCGATAATCACCCCGTCACAAAAGAACCAAGATTTTAGTCCTTGAGTTTGCATCACATCCAGCTCGAAACTGGTGATCCCCCAACGACCATTGCTGACGCCGCCCGTCCAATCCGTTTGTTGCTCTATTCTTCCCCATTCATGGGCTGGCATGACAATTTGTGGACACGTCACACCCGGAATCTTAGCCCAATCCCAATAAGGAAAAATGTCGTGGTACTCGTTACCCGTCACCCCAATATTCATACTGCCAAAACCCAACCAAAACCCCAAAAGGTTCTCTTGATTGCCAGTTTCAATCGGTTTAATGCGACAGGAATTGGCTTTCACAGTTACTGCGTATTTGTTATTGGCCATAGCCGCATAGTCAGAACGCCAGAAGTGTTTAAACCCAGCAAAAGGATAGTCATGCCCTTGAAGGTGCTCGAGATACCTTTGCAACTGAAGGCGATAATAAGGGAACAGCGCCAGCAACATCTTAGCTTGGGTCATCAGCATCGTTCGACAATGCGGTTTTTCCAAATTAGGTTTGGCGATAGCTCGGCCACAGGCGTTGTAGTCCCAGCGCCCGGTCCGAGTCATCCATACCGAGCCTTGTAGATAGTAAGTCAATAACAAACGTTGTTGCTGTGATGAAAAACGGAACCGGGTCTCCGCGCAAACATAAGCCCAGGGAAGCGCAACATTGAGAAACGATTCACCATAGCCACCATTTTGTAATTGCGGCCCATGCTGTTGATAGGAGAAATCAGCCTGCATGCCCTCTTCGTGAGTAATGGCAATCGTTTCTGCTATCGCGTCCATCGCCTCTGCAAAGCGTGTTTCATCGTTTTCTAACAAGCCTCGATACGCTACTCCATTGGCAAGATCGACGCGATTCGCCCCTGTCATCGAAACTTGATTCGGTAGATCTTCGATCAGTTTGCTTTTTAATGCCTGACTAAGCTCTCCATTGAGTAATAAAGCCATTGGCCCCATCAGTCGCTGCTTTCCGATTTGGTTCCACCACCAGTTCCAGTTAGTTGGATTGATTTGATACCAATACACCAAAGCTTGTTCTGCGATGGAATGAGCCTTCAAACAACGCTGACGATTAAATTGACAGGCGAGAAGCAGCACACGCTGTAAATAGGCTTGAATGATTTGTCCATCGTGCGCGGCGTCTGCCAACTGAATATCAGGCCATCCAGAGTGAGGAGCGAAAGTGTCTTGCCACTGCGCGATCTGTTGTTGCCAAGACTGTGGTGTATGAAGAGACAACTGCTGTTCAATAATTGTTTGTGACAGCTTACGTCGGATCTGCATCAAATGTTGTGAATACATGATGCGAACAACTCCTTGATTCAGTCCAAAGGGAGGATGCAACAGTCAACTTTGTTCACTGTCAGGAACAAAAAGAAGGTGCTCTCACACCTTCTTTAACTTCATTAGTTATCGAACCAACACCACTCATACGGCTGCAATGCCAATTGCTGTGGTTCACCCTGTGTATTGAATACCGTGACCTGCTGAGCTTGATCCGTGAAATTCACGGCCGTGGCTTTGTTGGTCTCAGGATAAAAAGCAACATCGACATACGGGTTATTAGACAACCATGCATGAGGAAGCGCTTCCTGCTGAGTCAGCCATAACAGAATGTGTTGTAGCAAACGAGCGTTTTCCATACTGAATGGCAAGTTACCCAGATACACAGCTCGACCAGCACCGTATCCGCGCGCGGTTAACGCTAAGTGTTGCCCTTGTGCTGCCAGTACCGTCAAGTCATCCGCTTGTGGGTACACATAACTTGGGTTACCGAAATCCTCGTCACCTTTAATGAACTGACTTAAGTAATGATTCTCTTCAATTTGCAGTGGCATCGCGACACGTCCCATCGTCAGGGAGGTTTCTTTTTCTAAGCCAAACACATCGCCTAGCTGGAAGTAGCGACCATTTTTCTGCCATGCAGAAGGCTCAGACACACCCAGCAGGCCGCCACCTTCAGCAACAAACTGACGCAATGCAACGATGACTTTAGGATCATTCCAACATTCACCGCCACTCCATGCAGAGTTCGCGTCACCTGTGTTGATGATGACTTTGATCTCCGGATCGATGCCTTTTTCTGCAATGTCATCAAAGCTGATGAACTCAACCTCAAACGGCAAGCCAGACAGACACTCAAGGATGTTGTTACCCACAAGTTCCATCACATCTGGGCGAGGTGGAACGTAGAAGCGTTGGTCGCGAGCTTGGTTTTGCAGCCAGCTACGCGCAGCACCCCATGCGCTCAATACCGCAACTTTTCCTGTTACTTTCTTCGATTCACTGCGTTGTGTGTACTCAAGGTAGTCGCCAAACTGACTTGAGATTTCAGTCACATGATCGATAAAGTGCGGGAACTGGTTCGCGAGTGACAAGTAGCCGCCATAGCCAATACGATCTAACGGCTTTTGCAGCATGGCACGACGAATCTTGGTCCAGTTAGACATAGACTCAACCACAGGATCGTTCCCCTCACGGAATACATCCGGGAAGAAATACGGGTAGAAACGCGCTTCGCGAATCTGATCGCCGCCAGAATCGGTTAAACGACGCAGCGCTACGCCATCTTCTACCGCGCCGACATTGATATCGATACCAATCTTTTGGTAGCTCTCAAGGAATGGTTCCGTTCCAATCCAGTGGTCACCCTGGAACATCGCGGTCTTTTTGCCTGCTTGATGAGCCATGTTGACTAACTCTGCAGCAAACTCTACAACGAACTCTTGGACAAAGGTCATCCAGTCTTGGTACTGCTTAGAAGGCACTTTGTAGGTACCGTTGTAGTAACCGGCATCGACAAAATCTTCTGGAGACAACTTATAGCCAAAACGCTTTTCAAAATCTTCCAGCGCTCGTGGGCTCACGGTTTCGCCGTAACCCGTCCAATCTCGATAAATGTCTTGGTTTTTCTCACCAGTATCAATAACAAACAAAAATGCAAAGGTGGTGAATCGAACCACTGTAGTATTCGGGTGCGTTTCCAACCAATGTGCAAAATGATTTAACAGATGAGCACGACATTCTGGATGGTATGGGTCAAGACTCTTAATACGAGGGCCTTTCCAATCGTTAGTCAGCGCGTTGTACATAGAAACGCTGTCCCAAACCTGACGAGCCATAAAGGTAATGGTGTACTCGTGATAAGGGATCGCATCAAAGAGTTCAATACGCTGATGTTCCGCATCAAATTCCCACTTGTCAGTTGGAATCACTTCGTTCAAGGTACGGTTTCTAACTTCCCACCAAAGCTTCGGCTCACTGTCATCATCCAGCTCATATTTGTCTTTGCTGTAGCCATTAAGCGGGTAAATCTCAACGCGATCACTCATCGCCGTCACAGGGAAAGACATCAAATATTTACGATGCAAATACTCTGGATGCTGATTGGCGTATTCCTGATCGGCACGAACAAGGCACATCACCGAATAGATGTCGCTGTCTTGCTCAGCTAATGAATCTGGCATCGTTGTACCATCGCTGTCGCGAAGTGCATCCGCTTGCCAACGCTGATATAAATCCAGTACTACTTCTTCCTGCCCTTCTTCGACAGGCAGGGTCATATGACCTTTACGAGAGGCAACTTGGGTCATGATAGGCTCCAAAAAGTTGGGAGAGACAGGGGGCTTTCATCCCCCTGAATGGATATTCGAGTATGCTTACCAGAAGAACTTCTGATAACCGTTTGCGCGCATCAAAGCTTCTAGGTAGTAGTAATCACCGTACGGCAACATGTTGTCGCACAAACCAACTTTGACAAATGAAGCGCCATGCGCAAGCAAGCCAAGCGCAGATTCATCGTCCGTTAAATCACAGCTGTTCATCAGACCTTGCAACAGGAAGTTACCCCAATCTCGGTACTGCTTCGCTTCTTCTGGATCTTGAATACACTGCGAAATCAACAGTAAGCCCGCAGCAGTAATCGCGCCTGCGGAACTGTCTTTATACTGAATTTCGTCACTTGGTAGCGAGTAATCCCAAACAGGAACGCCATCGTCTGTGATTTGCTCTACAGCGTATCGAGCGAGCTTCTTCGCCAGCGTTAGGAATTTCTCATCTTGAGTGTACAGATAAGTTTGAGCGAAACCGTGGATTGCCCATGACTGTCCGCGCGCCCAACAAGAATCGTCGGCGAAGCCTTGGAACGTCTCACCTTTAATAGGCTCCTGTGTAACAGGATGGAAGTTAAATGAGTGATATGTTGAGTAATCCTCACGAACAATATGCTTAGCTAACGTCTCGCTGTGTCGAGTAGCGGCTTGCGCATAAACAGGAGAACCGGTCACTTTTGACGCCCAAAATAGTAACGCAGTATTTTGCAAAGAATCGATGATCGATTTGCCTTGCGTAATTTCAGGGCCAAGAGGATGCGTGTCATTCCACGCAACGATATAACCACCAATCTTGCGGAAACGATGGATAAGGTGATCAGCGGCGCGAATTGCCATCATTTTTGACTCTTCATCGCCCGTCAATTTGTAATCGGCCACGCAGCTTAAGCTGTATTGGAAACCTAAATCGTGATCTAACCAGAATGGATCAAGCAACATGTCGGCAAAATATTGTTTGCGCAACTTGGCACTGTTTTTAAACTGCTGATCAGCCGTCATTTGATAGCAAAGCCATAACTCGCCTGTCCAAAAAGACGAAACCCAGTCAAACTGGTCGCAGTAATCCCATTGGTGATCCGAAGTACCAATTTTTGGATTACGCTCACCAATTTTAGCAATATTGCGCTTAATCGCTTCTACTACTGTGGTTAGATGGTTCACCACTTTTGTTTCGTCCAGCGTGCCTGGCAACGGACGCAAAGTAATCGTTTCACTCATACCGAAATTCTCTTAAAACCTTTGTAATGCAAACTCAGGGTTATGCTCGATGATATATCTATAGTTTACAGTGATACTTTTCGATAAACGCATAGCCCGCTCACATTTTTAAAACATCATTTCATTTTAAAAATCAATTTCAAAAAAAAGCTGACAATCAGCTTCCCATTACAGCGGATGGTCAAACTCGCCAACCGCCATCTACCTATATGATTCAGAGGTTCGGAGAAGAAATGCTTCTCCGAACGTCGCAAAATTAGTCTTGTTGCTTGTAGTGAGTCTCTGAAGCGTTGCGTAGGCGTTCTGCCGCTTGCTCAGGCGTTAGGTCGCGCTGGCTCTCTGCTAGCATTTCATACCCAACCATGAATTTTCGTACCGTGGCACTGCGCAGCAATGGTGGTAAAAAGCTCGCATGAACTTGCCAATAAGCGTCGGGATTTCCGCCGATAAACGGTGCACCATGCCAGCCCATTGAGTAAGGGAAGGAGCACTGAAAAAGATTATCGTACTTAGTGGTTAACAACTTAATCGTCTTGGCGAGATCAGCCTGGAGCTCTGGTGTCATTTCCGTCAGTCGACTTAGCTTAACTTTTGGCAAGACCAGTGTTTCAAATGGCCAGGCCGCCCAGTAAGGAACCAACGCGACCCAGTATTCACTTTCGACCACAACACGCTCGCCAGACGCCACTTCACGCTGCACATAATCCAGCAATAGAGGGCTATGGTGTCGTTCAAAATAGTGTTGCTGCTGTTGGTCTTTTTTCGCAACCAAGGTTGGTACAAAACTGTTTGCCCAAATTTGACCATGCGGGTGAGGTTGAGAGCAGCCCATGCTTTCACCCTTGTTTTCAAATACCTGCACCCACGGGTAACGCTGGCTAAGCTCTTGTGTTTGTTCCATCCAAGTAGTAATCACATGACCAATTTCTTCCAGGTTCAACTCTGGCAATGTGCGACTGTGATCAGGTGAGAAGCAGATCACACGGCTTTCCCCTTTGGCACTATGAAGTTGAAAAAGAGGATCGTCGCTCACTGGTGAGTCAGGGGTTTGCTCGGTAAGAGCAGCAAAGTCATTCTTAAAGACGAAAGTGCCTTGATAATTGGGATTCACATCACCGTTGATTCGCTTATTCGTTGGGCACAAAAAGCAGTTATCATCATAACTTGGCAAGTTTTCAATATTGAGTGTTTCTTGTTGCCCCTGCCACGGTCTTTTAGCACGATGAGGCGACACTAGGACCCACTCACCCGTAAGGGGGTTAAAACGACGGTGAGGATGCTCTGCAACATCAAATGATTGAGACATAATGTTTCCTTAAAAATTAAGATTGGTAACCATTAGGATTACGTTGCTGCCAGTTCCAACTGTGCTCAACCATATCCATTAAATCGTGATTCGCGCTCCAACCAAGCTCTTTCTCAGCCTTATCCACTTCGGCAAAACACTGAGCAATATCACCGGCTCGTCGAGGTTCGATGCGCACTGGCAGCTCTCGGCCCAGTACCTTATTCATCGCCGCTACCATATCTAAGACACTGACGCCATTACCTGTCCCGAGGTTATAGACATGCAGCCCGCTGACATTACCTCGCTCTTCCAGTGCCGCCACGTGGCCTTCTACCAAATCCTGCACATGAATGTAGTCACGCACGCCAGTGCCATCATGCGTTGGGTAGTCGTTACCGAAAATAGAGAGCGTGTCGCGTCGCCCGATCGCCACTTGTGTAATAAACGGCATCAGGTTATTGGGAATACCTGTCGGATCTTCACCGATTAAACCGCTAGGGTGCGCACCGATTGGGTTGAAATAACGTAACAGCGTGATGCTCCAGTCCGGATTGGCGGCAGAGAAATCTCTCAAACAACTTTCAACCATATGTTTACTGGTGCCATATGGATTGGTCGTTGCGCCGGTTTGAGCAGCTTCAGAAATAGGAACCGTTAGAGGATCGCCATACACCGTCGCCGATGAACTGAAGATCAAACGGTAAATATGTGCGGTTCTCATCGCAGCCAACAAATTTAGCGTGCCTGAGACGTTGTTATCATAATACTCAAGCGGTTTAGCCACTGATTCGCCTACTGCTTTTAGCCCGGCGAAATGCATCACGGCACCGATTCTGTGCTGTTCGAAAATGCAATCAAGCACGAGGCGGTCGCGAATGTCCCCCTGATAAACAACCAATGGACGCCCAATCAACTTCTCAATACGAACCACAGCCTTAGGGTTACTGTTGCTGAAGTTATCCAGCACAATAGGTTCATGTCCAGCAGCAGCCAATGCGACACAGGCGTGACTGCCGATATAGCCGCAGCCACCCGTCACTAATACTTTCATGAATTACCTCTTACAAATTAGCTTTAATAATGGTGTCAAACGGTCTGAAAATTGCTCTTCTCGTACCGACGTTGCGCCATTTAATAGTGATGCTTTGGCGTTCGCTTTAAAGCGACAGAAATAGACGCTCCGCCCACTGGTTGACACATAATCATCGAGCATCTGTACACCGAGATGGTCAATGAAGTTGATCCCTCTTCCTAAAATAATCAATTGCTTAGAACTGATCTTCTGCAACTCTTGATGGAGGTATTGAACGCAACCAAAGAAAATCGAACCATTAATACGAACAACCGCGATATCTTGCTGATCGTCAATATTCAGCTCATCGCAATTGAGTAACTCGATAGTCGGTCGCGACGTTCTGCGTAAATAGAAGAAAAGAGAGGCAGCTACGCCAACATAAATAGAAAGTTCAAGATGAAGAAAAATCGCCGATAGGCTGGTCACAACCAAAATAAATATCTCTTTACCATCATGTTTTGCAATCACTTTAATGTGATGAACATCCACCAGGTTCCAAGCAACAACCAGCAACAGGCCGCCCATACCTGCAATCGGTATATAGGCTGCATACGGCGCAAACAGCACCATGATGATTAATAAGAACAAGCCAGCAAACACAGCGGCTAGTGGGGTTTGCGCGCCGCTGCTGTAATTCACGCCGCTGCGGGTGAAAGAGCCCGAGGAGACATAGCAAGAGAAAAACGAGCCAACCATGTTTGAGATCCCCTGGCCGATAAACTCTTGGTTACTATCAAGCTGTTGGCGAGATTTCATCGCAACCGAGCGACTAATTGAAATCGCTTCAACCAGACCCAACATCGCAACCGCGAAAATACCGTCAAGCATGGTAGATATATGGCTAAAACCAACAAAAGGAGAAGACAGGCTTAAATAGTTGCTGCTTACTTGGCTCACCATGAGTACCTCGTTACCAGCATGATTCATCCAAGTCGCAAATCCCATCGCTACCAAGGTCGCGAATAACATGTGGGGTAGTTTTGGCCAAATGCGTTTACACAACACACAAACTGCGATGGTAACAAAGCCCACTAATAGCTCTTTACTATTTAACGCATTGATATTGCCGACAAGCAGTATGATATTTTCAACCGCCGTTTCGCCTGAGTCGTATTGCAAACCCAATACATGTTTTAGCTGACTGACCCCAATAACAATCGCCGCCCCTAAAGTGAACCCAAGCACCACAGAGTGAGAAACGAAGTTGACCACAGCGCCAAAACGCAACAACCCGAACAGCAATTGAATAATCCCAGCACACAGTGTCAAGGTAAAACAGAGCTGGATGTAGAGAGGCGTTCCTGGATCAGCGAACTGGCTTATGGTGGTAAATACGATCACCGAAAGTGCCGCTGTTGGGCCCGAAATCAAATGATGCGATGAGCCAAACAGTGATGCCAAAATAGCAGGGATAATTGCAGTATACAGACCGAACTCAGGTGGCAAACCTGCAATCATGGCATAAGCAATGCCTTGGGGGAGCACGATAATCGCCCCTGTAAGTCCGGCTAAAACATCCGCTTTAAGGGTTTGGGAGTTTACCTTTGAGGACCACTTTAAAAACGGAAACAGAAGGGACAACTTGCGATGTTCAACAGCGCGCATCACGATTCCTCTAACAACAGTCGATTTATGGAGGGAAGATGATCACCTCGCTTTCCTGTACTCACCGAAAAACCACAATGTCATACAGAAGCAAAATGAACACAAAAACTATAAACAATCACTCCCACTCAATCAAGATTTATTGAAACGTCATTTCATTTTTAATTTTCATTAATTTCAAATGTGTGACACGCATTGTAAAACATCGTTTCAGAATTGATTTATCACTCCATAGTGATAAGATTTAACTGTGTTCGATAATTAACAAATTAATTGATCACAGTTTATGAAATATAGATTCAGTATCAGGTTAATTGTTTTAACCCAAAGGTATTGGATATGGGTAATTGAAAATATGATGGTTTTGAATGAGGTTAAGTTAGCTGCATTAAAAACTTAAAGTCTTCGATAACTCTAGATAATTTTTAATTGGTATTGGCCCTACGAAAGTAGTTACTAGTTGAAATGAGATATAGCTTATATTTCTTAACATACTGTTTGCATACTTAAAGAGCCCTTATGGGCTCTTTCTTTTTACGTAAATAAAATCAATTATTTAACTTCTTCATTACTAATCACACCTTCTATTAACAACTCACTTTATCTCTACAAAATATATGCAAATAAAATAATATGACTTTATTTCTTACGAGCTTGTTTATTAATAAATAGAGCGGAAATTCAGTTTACAAAATCGCAAATATCAATAATCACGTGATTAAGTGGAATAATAGTAAACTTGGTTAACTTTGTAGTGTGACTTTGGATTCAAAACTGTTCCGCATTGGGTTTCACGGCGTTGATATAATATCGCGGTCTAAGTATCAGCAGTAGGAAAACACATGGCATCACAGATAGAACAGACTCGTTGCCTGTCACAACTCATTCACCACAAGCCAATTCACTCACTTAATTGTCGGCGTGACTTTTCTCATTCTGGATTTTTCTCTATGCCGGATCCTTCACGGCACGTTTTTGATTTCAATGGAGGCTGGCTGTTCTACAAGGGTGATCCTGTAAACGCCAATCAACTTATTTGCGATGATAAAAACTGGGCATCCGTTTCTCTCCCACATTGTGTGGAATTGTTACCTGAAGATGCCAGTGGCACCATTAACTACCAAGGCGTCGTTTGGTACCGGAAGCACTTTCTTATCCCAGAGAATTTACAAGATCAAAGAATCGTCATTGATTTTGAAGCGATTCAAGGTAAATCAGAAGTGTGGATTAACGGAGAGCGAGTGGCCTCGCGTAAAGAAGGATTTCTACCGCTTGTTATTGATATAACGTCATTCCTGGATTTTGATTCAACCAATATTATTGCGGTCAAAGCAGATAATAGCGATGACTCAAGCTTCCCTGCAGGAAAAAATCAATACGAGCTTGATTTTACTTACGTTGGCGGTATTTATCGCGATGTGTGGCTTTATTCCACACAAAAGATGATGCATTTTGGTCATGAAGGAATCGCTAACACTCCAACCCCTAACACCAAACATTCTGGATTAAGAGTTCGCTATCGCAACGTTTCAGAACAAAGTGCCACCATTGATCTTGGCATGCAGATTGTTAATCAAACGAATAATACGCAACCAGTCACTATTGAATGCCAACTGAGCTCTTGCCAAACTGGACACGTTACGACCAAGCAGTCGCTGAATGTTTCGATAGAATCTAGTGATCAGCATATCAGATGTAAAATGCAGGTAGAGCAGCCAGAGCTATGGCACCCCGACTCACCAAATTTGTACTGGCTAGACTGCCGACTCTTCGACAATTCTGGCGAACAGATTGATAGCGTGCGATTGAAAATTGGCATTCGCACTCTTGAACTAAAAGGCAAAGATGGCCTTTACATTAACGGCAAAGCCTACGAAGAAAAGTTAATCGGTGTTAACCGTCATCAGTACTACGCACACATCGGTACTGCATTAAGCAACAATCAGCATTGGAGTGATGTGAAGAAACTCAAAGATGCTGGCTTGTCGGTGATCCGCACTGCGCACTACCCGCAAGACCCAGCCTTTCTTGATGCCGCTGATCAATTGGGGGTATTAATTATTCAGCCTTCTATTGGTTGGCAATTCTGGAATGAAGAGACTCAGTTTGTTGAACAAGCCAAGCAAAACGTACGCGAAAAAATTCGTCGCGATCGCAACCACGCATGCATTTGGATGTTTGAACCCGCTCTAAATGAAACCCATCAGCCGAACTGGTTTTTAAAAGATCTAGATCAAATTGTTCATCAAGAAATGGATGAAACGACTTGGGTTCCTCTCGACAGCTATATTGATTGTCCTGAAGCAAGAGAACTGATGTATGCGCACCCTAACCAAGTCAAAGAAGGTGAAGCGGATGACGGTCAATTGACTTATCCTGCGGAATTTGACATACCCGTATTTACGCGCGAATGGGGAGATAACGTTGACGATTGGAATTCTCACAACTCTAACAGCCGAGTTCATCGTAGCTGGGGTGAGCAAGCACAAATCATTCAAGCGCTGCACTACGCGATTGGCTCCGATAGTTCCGGCCATGAATATGCCACCAATCTCAACGTATTACATCAAACACCAAGGCAACACGTTGGCGGTACCATGTGGCATGGTTTTGATCACCAACGTGGTTATCATCCTGAGCAGTTTTGGGGTGGCATTATGGATGCGTTTCGCCAAGATAAATACAGCTATCATGTATTTATGGCGCAGCGTGATCCAAATAAAACTCACCCTATTTGCCAATCGGGTTACCATTTGAAAATTTTACACGAAGCTACACCTATTTCTGGTTCAGATATCGTGGTGGTGAGTAATGTGGATAGAGTTGAACTGAGCGTCGCAGGTAAAGATTTCGATGCGCAAGTTGTCAAAAACCCGAGAAAAGGCATTCCGTTTTTACCTGCCATTTTCAAAGACGCTTTTGACTTTATGGACTTTAAGCACTTGCACCGCGAAGAAAGATTCACCGAAGCCTGCATCATTGCCAAAGGCTATGTAGGTGAAGAATGTGTGATCACCGAAATCAAATATCCGGCAAAACGTCCAACACGTCTGCGCCTGAGTATCGACAACTCCTCACTCATCGCTAATGGTTCTGATATTGGTACCATCGTTGCTGAAGTGACCGATGAAGATGGCAACATCAAACGTCTGGCACGCAATCAAATTAAGTTTGAGGTTTATGGTGAAGCGAGCTTAATCGAAGCTGACAACATTTTCGCTAATCCAAGAGCGACTGAATGGGGAAGCGCACCAGCGTTGATTCGTAGCACGCAAACAGCTGGCAAGGTACTGGTGATTGCCCGCCCGGTAAATGAAGGGCTCAATACGCTGGTACCCGCTATTTTAGAGTTAGAGACTACTCCTAATCCTTTCACTATTTTGCAGTTAAACGCACAAACTCAATCATCCGATAGCACTGCTCGGTTAGCCGAAATCAAACGTTCTTTTACCGAAGATTTTAATAACCGAATCGCTCGAAACACCTATATAAGAGCAAGACATCGAGGTGTTGAACTGCAACAATCTGATTGTGGAGAATTTCATTTCTAATCTAACGCGCCAACTCAGTTGGCGCATTTTTCTCAGCCAAAAATCTTGGGTACTAAACTTACCCCGGCTCTAAATACCTAGGTGTTATACCAGTCTGGAAAATTAACTGTTCAGGGAACAGGGTTCGATAAACAAACTCTATTTGCCATGGATGGCAAATCGAAGCTCCATGGATGGGTGCATGCGTGTTTGTGTTCGATGCCCGTTTTCTGGTTATCTATAATTAAATATAACCACTTTCTTACTTAGGTTGTTATTAATCAACAACGTTCAACCTAATTTAAGCTTTGTTCAATAAATAGATACGCCAATCCCTTAAGCTGTTGAGAAGTTGATAATTCGCCATAAATAACTTGAGTTTGATGCTGAGTTATATCGTCGTAGTCATTAAAAGGGTGTGAGGCAATTGCTTCACGAATACTGCTTAACCAAGCGTCACCCAATTTACATAAACGGCCATACAGTAAAATTTTCTCAATACCGACTAAATTTAAGCAATTGCTCAATGTTCGACCAATCGCATTGACTGCATTTTCACTTAAACGGATGGCATTTGGATGATTCGCTAATACCGCATCAATAAAATGCGCATTACCTATACACCCGTTCTGTATAACCTTGTCCCACTCACTTTGTAATGCCGATAAAGAGGCAACCGTCTCCAGGCACCCTCGCTGGCCACAGCCACACTGCTTACCATGAATATCCACCAAATTGTGCCCAATTTCGCCATTCGCATGAGAACGGCCAAAAGATACTTGCTCATCGATGATAAAAGCAGAGCCAATGCCATAGTCTAAATTCACCACGCAAAAATGCTCAGGACACTCACTTTGCCACTTTTCTGCCAATGCTAATCCAACACAGTCGTTTTCGACAATGACGTCAGTATCAAGCCTTTGCGCTAACAAATATCGACATTCAAAGCCACCTTTCCACTTGGCAAGAGGCATATGTAAAGATGCCCCACTGTGCCTGGAAACTTGACCGTGCAAGCCGATAGCGACACGTAGTTTGCTCTGTTTGCAGGCTTTTCTTGCGTTATGATATACATCACAAACCATATCAATTAACGCTTCTGGTGTTTCGACATTGATCTTGGTCTCTGAGGCTTCGAGTAGCAACTCCAGGTCTGCGGTAACAACGAGTGCCGCAATTTTATTAGGTGATACATTCAAACAAAGAATGGGACTGAGTTTATTACTAAGTGCATAAATTCCCGCGCTGTTACCACGACTTTGAACAGGTCCAGGCAAAAGCATGATTTTTGATTCTCCATCCAGATCCGACAGTATCTTGCTCACAGCAGGTATCGAAAGCTGAGTGCGGAACGCCAGCTCTGATTTACTCAAGGGACCACTTTTCGCCAAATGCGTTAAGATGGAACGCTTGTTGTGAACTCGAATCGCTTTATTGGATAAACCTAATCCTTGACGCATTACCATCACTCACCTCAGCTCAGCTTATAGTGCTCAATCAACTTAAGTTGCTCTATCGACAGCTCTTGCAACTTCTGTCCGTTTTCTGCAACTTCCACAGCACCTTTTGAATTCGATGACGCGATGTCTGAGATTCGACTGATGTTTTTCGCTATGTCTATCGCAGTGTTTTGTTGCTGTTCCGTCGCCGAAGCAATATGTGCTCCCAACTGAGCAAGTTCAGAAATTGAGGCTTGAATACCTTGCATTACCATGCTGGTTTGATTGGATGATTCGCGCGAGTGCTGCATATAAAAATGGCATTGCTCCACTTGCTGGACCGCCTGCTCAACCGATTTATGTAGCAATTGAGTCATTGTATGGATCTCTTGAGTTGAACGCCCTGTACGACCAGCTAGCTCCCTAACCTCATCCGCAACGACGGCAAAGCCACGTCCCATGCTTCCAGCTCTTGCGGCCTCGATGGCGGCATTAAGCGCGAGTAAATTGGTTTGATCCGCTATGGCTTGAATCACTTCAAGTACACGACCTATCTCTGTGCTTACATCACTCACTCGCGATATGGCATCTGCGGATTCTATGAGTGCTTGTGACAGCCGATTTTGCGCCTCTAGGTTGCCGGTGGTTTGTTGTTGTCCTTTCACGACCGAACATTCAATATCGGTTAACTGAGTTTGGCAAGTACGTGTTGCTTGGGAGACCTCCGCGACCGAGTTTTCCATTTCGTTCATCGCCGCTGCGACACTTTCGGTTTCAATGCGCTGCGACTCAAGCGATTTTTGACTTTTACAAGCCGTAACTTGGTTGTGGTTCGCAAGCTGGTTTTGCTGCTGGGATACCGACTTAACCAATGCCACCAAGTGCTTTAGTGTATTGATCATTTGATCTATCGAGTTAGACAATTCACCAAACTCGTTGTTACTTTTAATGCCGGTAGATAACGTCAGATCGCCATTTTCTATACGATTTAACGACGCTTTAAGCATGTATAGCGCGTTGCGAATCGTCCGACTTAGTGTCACAGCGACAATTGACACAATTAAAAAAGAGACTGACGTCACCAAAATAATCAGTTTTTCTCCCCTGGCTTGCATCACATTGACCTCAGCAACTTGCTGTTCAGATAGTTGTCTAAGCTGTTCAGACTGGTGGACAAACAACTCGATTAACTGTGCCGTATCTGACTGAACCCCAGCGAGGAGTTCGAATACTTCTGCCTGTTCCAACATGGCGCGATAATGTTTGACCAACACACCTTGTTCATCCGTCGCATGATCGATCACAGCCTTCAGGCGTTTTTGATCGCGTGTTGTATAGCTGCGTGTTTTTTCCGCTAAAGACTGGCTAGTTTTAATAATCCGCTCGGCGACGGCGAGATTCTTTTTGATCAGTCCATCGATAGCTTCCACCGAATTCGAATTTAAGCCTTGGTTGGTATTAAAGATAAGTGAATCAAGGGTGGCCGCGAGATTGTTTGCCATAAAGCTGGCGTTCATATCATCAACCGAGCCAGACAAGCTATAAGCGGCACGTTTCATTTTGGTGCTGTCTAGGGAAAACTGCGTAGTCCGGCTCTCTACCCATTGCTCTGTTTCGACAACTTGTTGATATCGCTTGAACAAATCGTGTGTTTTTGAAAATAGTGCGCTGTCATGCGGAATTTTTAACAAATCGATTTGGTGCTCGTTGAGTTGGGTGAACAAAGCATCCAACTCCAACAGTTTTTCATCATAAAGCTCATGGTTTTTTAAAAACTGAGATTCGATGGTTGTATACATGCTGGCATCCAGCGGCGTGAAATAAGAATTAGCCAGAGCTTGGCTTGTGAGCAAGTGAACGGTAACTCGATTAAGCTCCACCATATAAGGAGAAATCACTTCAGTCACTCTATGGGTACGCTCGGACTGCAAGTTACCTTGAAGTAAACTCACGCCCGCAATCGAAATCATCGCCAGCAGCAACAAGGTAAAGCCAATGTAGATACGTCTAACAATGGAGAGATCTTGCCAAAACTTCATAGGAACCTTTTAATATTTTTATAATTTACGAATTGTGAAAATAAAAAAGGCCGCATAACGCGGCCTTTTAAAGACAACTTAAAGTCACCCTGAATTAGAGTAACCAGTGAACTTTACGCCACTTCTTTAGGTAGTTCGGCTACTGGAACCGCTGCAATCAATTTTTGAGTGTAGGGTTCTTGCGGGTTATGAATGACCTGCTCGATAGTACCCTGCTCCATTATCGTGCCGTGCTGCAGTACGATCACTCGATCACAGAAATACTTCACGGTTGCAATATCATGAGTGATCAAAATGAACGAGGTGCCAAATTCGTTTTGGAATTCAATCAATAGGTCCAAAACCTGGGCACGCAGTGAAACGTCCAATGCTGCCGTCGCCTCATCTGCAATGATGAGTTTAGGAATCGTCACCAAAGCGCGAGCAATTACAATTCGCTGACGCTGCCCCCCAGAGAATGCGTGTGGATAGCGGCTTGAAAACTCCGCTGGCAACCCAACTCGACGCATCATGTTACGTACGCGATCTTTACGTTCTTGTGCACTCATCTCTGTACGAAGCAGTTTCAGTGGCTCTTCAATGATATCCGCAACCGTCATACGTGGATTCAAAGAGGACCACGGGTCCTGGAAAATTAAACGCAGATCAGCAAACAGAGGATCGCGTTTCACACGTTTATAGTCAGCAAGCTCAAGCTCGATATCACTATTTTCGTCTACGTAACGAATGTTACCTGACGTTGCTGGCTGCATACCTAAAATAGCTCGGCCTAAAGTACTTTTTCCCGAACCAGATTCACCAACAATTCCCAAAGATTCACCTGGGTGCAGCGTTAGCGTCGCGTTGTTAACCGCCGTCATAAATTGTTTTTTCTCGAGCATCTTGCCCGGTTTTTCAAACACTTTAGTGACGTTGTTTACATCTAAAAGTGGCGTTTGCCCTGCGTAAACAAACGGCTTTTTCACCTTAGAAGGTAGCTCAAGCGCACGCGTCGCATTCATTAGCTTGATCGTATATGGATGCTCCGGTTGTTCGAAGATTTGGCGTACATCCCCTTGCTCGACAACAACACCTTTTTCCATAACGACTACACGGTCTGAGATCTGTGCCACTACCCCTAAATCATGCGTAATGAACAAAATAGCCATGCCTATCTCTTGCTGCAGTTTGGCAAACAAATCCAAAATTTCAGCTTGAGTTGTCACATCTAACGCCGTTGTTGGCTCGTCAGCAATTAATACATCTGGACGACTGGCAATCGCCATCGCAATGACAACTCGTTGACGCTGACCACCAGATAGCTGGAACGAGTACTTGTTAATCAAACTTTCCGGCTCAGGCATTTGCACCTGAGTCAAAAGTTCAACTGCACGTTCATGAGCCACTTGTTTCGTGATACCTGGGTCAACAAGACAAAGTACTTCTTTAATTTGATCGCCAACAGTATGAACCGGGCTCAGTGCTGCCATTGGCTCTTGCGATACCAATGAGAAGTTAAAGCGACGCAAATTACGCATTTCTTCACTACGCGGATGCAACGTGGTGATATCCACCTTGGATCCATCGGTATGATAAAGAATTTCCCCTGAATCAATGCGTCCTGGTTTGTCCAGCAGCTGAAGAATCGCGCTGGTTGTCACCGATTTACCAGAACCCGACTCACCGATGACCGACAAGGTTTCCCCACGATTTAAATGAAACGATACGTTTTTAACCGCGTGGAAGGTTTCCATCGTTGTCGGGAAGCTGACGTTGAGATCTTTAACTTCAAGAATTTTATCCGCCATTTTAAATACCTTATTTTGCACCTTGTTCATGGTAAGGGTCGCAGGCGTCACGTAAACCGTCACCTACAAAGTTCATCGCTAGAATGGCAATAACCACGCTTGCTGCTGGAATTAACAGCCAGATCGCATCCGCTAAAGCACGGATGTTTTGGGCTTCTTGTAACAATACCCCCCAACTCACCATTGGTGGTTGAAGGCCAAGACCTAAGAAGCTAAGCGCCGTTTCACCCAAAATCATGCTCGGAATAGCAAGCGTAACAACAGCGATAATATGGCTTAGGAAGTTTGGCACCATGTAACGGCGGATAATTTCAAATGGCGAGTTACCATCTAACCATGCCGCTGCAACATACTCTTCGCTCTTCAATGACATGAATCGGCTGCGGACAACGCGAGCCATATCAGGCCATGCAACCAAACCTAAGATAATGGTGATAAGGAAGTAGCGCTGCAACGAGCTCCAGTCATTAGGTAGTGATGCACCTAGCGCCATCCAAAGCGGAAGCGTTGGCACCGATTTAACAATTTCCATGGTACGTTGGATGAAGTTATCGACTCGGCCACCAAAGTAACCGGAGATACCACCCACCAAGATTCCGATGAAAAAGGTAAAAAATACACCGATTAGACCAACCGACAGCGAGATACGCGCACCATGAATGAGTCGCGATAACATATCGCGTCCCATTCGGTCAGAACCAAGGATAAAGAAAGGGTCACGTTTATTTTCTGGTACAACTAACTTGTACTTCATTGGAATGAATCCAGCTAGCGTGTACGGTTCTACCTCGCCAAAAAATTCAAAATAAATTTTCTTGGCTGGATTTTCGGTGTAATGACGCTTTAATGACCGCATGTCCGTTTTCACGTCGTAGCCAATCAAGTGCGGTGCCCAGTCCCAACCGTTATCCGTCTTTTCAAATAAATTGACTTCTTGCGGCGGCGCATAAGTGTATCGACGCCAGTTGTCGCTTGAGTTAAACGGTGCAAAAAACTCCGCGAATGCAGCGACAAAATAGATTAGCGCTAAGAACCACATACTGTACCAAGCCAATTTGTGACGTCTTAACTTAAGACCAATCAATTGCCAAGCGGTTGCTTCCGTTAGGTCAATCTGTTTTTTCTTGCGCTTCCATACTCGAGCAAAAATGCTATTAGAAGGAGCAGTTTGAATATTAGCTGTCATGATGATTACTCCTTGATTAAAGACCAGCGCGGACGCGAGGGTCTACCCAATACATGATGAGGTCAGAAATGATGGTACCGATAATGGTTAAGGTCGACATCAGCAATAGGATGTCACCAGCTAGGTACATATCTTGGTTACGCAATGCGCTAAGCATGGTTGGTCCCATTGTTGGGATGTTCAACACCTGACTTACAATCACGTCTGCACTGATAAGAAGTGGTAATTGCCAACCAATAGTCGCAGCAAGTGGTAGACACGCGACACGAATTGGGTACTTAACTAGAAGCGTAAATTCTTTTTGGCCTTTAGCACGTGCGGTTTTTACATAAGGTTTAGTTAATTCATCAAGCAAGTTGGCACGCATAATACGAATGATACCCGCCATACCTGCTGTACCAGCAACAAGAATATACAGCCAGCTACGGCTAACACCATCCATGAATTTTTCGAAACTCATCGGTTGAGAGATATACTCCGGCGAGTAGAGACCAGACAGCATCACGTCAAAAGAGTGATAACCAATTAGCAAGGCAACAATCGCAATAACGAAGTTCGGCGTTGCCATGCCGATAAAACCAAATATGGTTGCGATGTAATCGCCAAAAGAATATTGACGCAGAGCAGAGTAAACACCAATTGGAATCGCTAACGTAAATTTGAAAACCAGTACTGCGCAAGCGAGAAGAATGGTAGGTAACAGCGTAGGCTGAATGTTTTCCCAAACTGGCTTATTGTTAACCAGAGAAAGCCCTAGATCACCTGTAAGTAGACCTCCCATCCAACTTACGTATCGCTCATGCAACGGTTTATCCAAACCAAACATTTCACGCAAAACAAGGATCTGCTCTGGGTCGACATCTTGACCCATAGCGGCCATTTCTGCGATTTTTGCAGAAGCAAAATCACCCGGTGGTAAATCAATAACGACAAAAACTAAAATAGACACGACAAGCAAAGTGGTAAACACCGCCGCTAATCTTTGTCCTATATACAGAAAAAAACTGCTCATAAATATTCCTACATTTGCGACTACGCAAACAGTTAAAACAAAAGGTTCGTTAGCCGCAGCTGCTAGTGACTGCGGCCAACAGGTCTGGTTTACCCATACCTAGTTAAACGAAATTATTTAGATTCCTTCCAAAGTTGAGCGGTACGCATAGGACCTGGCGAAGCGATACTGTATGAGTTTGGAACCTCAGTATCAGCGTTGCGAACGCCTTTACGAATGATCACACCTTCATCCAGAGGTTGAACCGTACCAATCACATAGAAGTTTTCTTTTGCAATATCAATAATTTGTTGCATTAGTTTAGACTGTTCTTCATGAGAAGACGTTTTGCCCATAGCACGGTAAAGCTCAATTTGTTTCTTAACATGTGCAGGTGGCTCAACGGCATTAGCGTGTGAAGTGTCTGTCATCCAGTAGTAGTAACCTAAGCCCCAGGTAGACTCAGGGTTTTGAGGTGCATAGCTGCGGAAAGTATCCAACACACCGATACCACCGTCACCTTTAGCTGGCGCTAAGTCATACTCGTTCGCTAAGCGCTGTGTTTGCAAGTAAGAGCCTTCAACGATGCGAATATCTAAGAAGATGCCTACCTTCTGCCAGTCATTCTTAACCAATTCAAGGATGTCAGTGGTTTCACCCACTTTTTGTTGGTTAACCAGTGCTTCAATACGAAGACGGTTGCCATTCTTATCTAGTCGATAACCATCGTCGTCTTTCTTGTTTAGACCTACTTTGTCCAGCAGTTGGTTGGCAAGTTCTTGGTTAAACTCAGTGTACTGATTGGCAAACTCTTTATCGTAAAATGCACTGCCTTCAGATGGAGCCGCTTGATAAGGCGCAACAACACCAGAGAATACTGTTTCGCTGATGCCTTCACGATCAATCGCGTGAGATAGCGCGACACGGAAGTCTTTGTTAGAG
Organism: Vibrio sp. STUT-A11; assembly: GCF_026000435.1. NCBI lineage: Bacteria > Pseudomonadati > Pseudomonadota > Gammaproteobacteria > Vibrionales > Vibrionaceae > Vibrio > Vibrio sp. STUT-A11. Next base: position 413,948 of record NZ_AP026764.1, read on the forward strand.
AATAGCTCGCGTTTAACAGGGTCTTTGTGCGTTTGGTTGAAACCTAAGATTACCGCGTTCATGCTGGTACTTGGACGAGTGGCGTAGGTAAATTGACCTTTATTCTCGTTTTCAATTAGCATTGGACGGTATTTGGCTACACCAATGTGACGTGTTTGAAAATCAGTCTCACCCGCCGCAGCACGAAGAACCATCTCTTCTTTATTTTCAGAGTAAGAGAAGTAAACCGAATCCAGGTAAGGTAGTTGGTTACCTGCCGTATCTACTTGCCAATAGTATGGGTTACGTTCCCAAACTGCATACTGAGTTTGCGGACCTGGAACCACTTTTACCTTCCAAGCGTTTACTGTCGGGCGGTCTGGGTTTTGGTAACTTTCTTGGAAGTAAATCGCGCGACACTTAGTTTGGAAGTATTGTTGCCAGCTATCAAAGCCCGCTGCTTTTGCTTCTTCATTCGCTTTAGGGTTTACTTCAGGCAGGTACTGCTGACAGTAGTGTTTTGGGAACTGAACGATATTTGAACCATCGGTGTTCGCCAGTTTGCGAATAAACATACCATCTGCTTTTTTTAGCTTGATCTTGATGGTGTATTTATCGACAACCTCACCTACAGCATCACCCGGCGCACTTGCGTATAGAGGTCGGTTACCAGACCAATCTTCACGATTGATCAGATCCAAGTAGAACTTAATGTCATCTGCTGTAAACTCAGAGCCGTCTGACCACTTAACACCTTTACGCAAGCTGATCGTGTACTCGGTTAGATCTTCATTTACGGTGTAGCTGGTCGCAAGGTTAGGTTCAATACCAGTGTAGTGACGGTTAAAGTTAAATAAGTTGTCGTACTTCAGCATACGCATACGGTGACCACGGTCTGCTTTCAATCCCAGCAAACGCAATTCACCGCCGTATTGACCGATAGATTCAATCGGCTCAACAACAAGTGGGTTTTCAGGCAAACGCTCAGAAACAGGGGCGAGCTGCCCTGCTTCAACCAACTCTTTTAGCTGTGGGGCTTCGTTGTACGTATCCGCCATAGCAGAAAAAGAGACAGAGGCTGCAACCGCGATAGCGACTTTGCCAAGTAGAGGTAAGCTATTCTTATAACTCATCAGTAACTCCCTGATTTTGTATACAAATTTAAGGATTAATTCTTTTGTACTTCGCGTAGCTATTTAACTCAGCGAGGCACATTGCCAGCGTTCACGGCGACAATATACTGATGTGTACCGGGTTCGATACGACCAGTAATGGCAGGAACACTTGCTTGGGGATAAAGTAAATTGGTGTTGGGTGCGCATGGGTATACTCGGGTTTGCCCTTCACCTTGCAATAAAATCAGTTCACTAAAGAGCTGCTCTGATTCGACGCGCGCAGGCTGAACCACCTGATGACTGAACCAAGCTGACCAACCATCAACGGCGTACCCTGTCATGACAAACTCCAAAGCAAAGTCAGTGGTGATTTCATGACTGCGAAGTTCACCCTGCTCAGTAAACTGTTGACGTGTTTTCACCTCACAACCTTCAAACGGTTGCCATAAAGAGACCAGTGCATCGCCTTCGCGATAGCTATTGATATTTCGGCTTCGGCTAAACCATTGGCGAGTTTGCGGATGAGCAAAAGCAAAGATATTGTCTCCCGCCCAGCCCTGCTCTAACCAATTAGTTGATTCAACACACAGTCCGTGCGCGGAGCTGTAGGCAAATTTACTGTATTTGTCATTACAATTACGCAGCTCGTTTGCAGGCGCGCTGTTGGTTATTAGATAGCTGCCTTGACGACGAATGATCTGATGATGCTCACCGATCCACGTGGCGGGCATATTGCGAGATAATGGTTGCTCTTCTGCCGTCCAAAATGGATGCTGCTCAGGCAGATAAAGGGCGTTAAAGGCTTTAAGTGCCAGCATTGGTGACGCGTAGCTGGTATAGAATTCATTCGCAAGTAAATTAGGGTAAGCAAAGCCCGGTAGCAGCTGTGCCTGTTGATCCCAGATCGGCTGATCCGCCCACCAACGCATGTTTTGCGTCCAATAGCTCTTTGCCGTTACGATATCAACATCAGGGTGCTCACTTCGCGCCAGTTCCGCCCAAAAAGCAGCACCCGCAAAGCGATAGTTTAACGAGCGGCCATAACAAAGAGGCTGTCCATCTTCGCCAAACCAATATTGGTAGCGATGGGAGAATTCAATCGCACGGCGAAGCAAAAGCTGACTGAATTCGCTATTTGAGTTATCCCAGCGGGCGTAAACCAACGCGTAAAGTTGGAAAGCGAACGGATTGTAATAGTCAACTACGCCTGTCAGACCATCTTGATACCACCCGTTTGTTAAATGCATTTCGTCAATAAACGCGAGGTCTTGTTCAAGCACCTGTTGCTGAATGTCGACACCGAGTAATGACAGCGCTTTTAAGATAAGTACTCGAAACCAGCGCCAGTTGTTTGGTGGTAGCTCTAAATCGGAGACGGAATTTAACCAAGTCACAAGATTGGCGCGCTGCTCATTATCTAATGGCTGCCAGTAAAATTCGTTAGCATCGATCAGCGCGACTGCAATCGATGACATCTCCACAACACGTTGGTCATAGTTACGTGGAAACTGCCAAAAGTCTGGGTGCATGGGATTGGTACCATTGGCGATCAACTGGCGCAACTCAGCGTGCTCATCTTTTAACGCTTCTCCAGCAGGCACGGCTCCCCACATCAAACGACAGACATGTTCGATACCCGCAACATTTGCAGTGTAGTGCGCAGCACTGTTGAAGTTTGGCACGTCCTGTGTTGTTCCACGAACAACCTCCATTTGGCGCTCTACAATCGCTTTTAAAGTTTTCAGCGTTTCAGAACGGCTTGTATATCCTTGCGCCGTATTCGCCAAACAATTCAAACTTATTGACACGGGTTACTCGCTTAACAATAAAACCATCAATGAGATGAATTAAAGCCTATTCATCATAATTATTGAAACGCTTTTTTATATTTATGATATGAAGATCAAAACTACGTTTTATTTTTTTAGTTCAATGCCCACCCAGCTCACAAAATTGAACTAGAGTACGAAATATAATTAAAACGATGTTTCAATAATTGAACTTGGAGGGTATATGAACCTTGCGCTGTTACTCATGGACCAAACTCGCGCAGATATACTGGGTTGTTAAACACGAATAGGAATATGGCGCACTGACGCATGAACTTATGTTCAGCGCCAGTGGTTGTAGGGAGCTCTATGACTTGATGTTTAACCTAAACGAAATTGTCAACTGCCGGCTTTGGTTGGTATTAGTTCTAGCGCATAAATCGCGCGTAATAAAGTGGTGGTAATCCACGATGCAGACATCTCCCCATCGCATCCAAATAAGGGCGAAGATGAGAGAAAAACTGATAATACCCTTCGCACAGATAGTGCTTTGCTAAAATGGATAGCTCGCCGTTTTCATCAATGCGCTGCGCTGGGCACGCACCATGACAAAGCGAACGTTGGTCACACCGCTGACAATGGGTTTGGCTGCCAATCGGCTTGCGGGTCGAAAACTGTTGCTGAATGGGCGTCTCAATCAAGTCCGGGTAATCCCGCTGGTTGATGTTGCCCACTTTGAATTGTGGATAAACAAAATGGTCACAGCTATACACGTCTCCATTATGTTCAATCACAAGATTCTCGCCACACTGAGGCGCATGTACACAAATAGAAGACGGCATGCCCAAATGCATGCCGAGCGCATTGTCAAAATGGCTAATGAACACCTTGCCAATGTCATCTTTGCGCCACTCTTCAAACACATCCACCATAAATTGACCAAACTGCACTGGTGATACGCTTCGCTCAGAGACACCTTTTCCTTTGTCCGGCTCAACAATTGGGATGAACTGAATGAACGTCACGCCGAGCTGTTTCAGGTGTCGATACACCCGTTTGCCATGGTCGCCGTTATGATTCTGAATCACGGTTAGAACATTGGTATCAACCTGATACTTTTGCAGCATCTGCAAGCCTTGGATGACCTGACGATAGGAGCCTTTTCCGCTACGGGTTTTACGATAGTGGTCATGCAGTTCTTCGTCGCCATCGATACTGATCCCGACCAAAAACTCATGCTGTTTAAGAAATGCTGCCCAATTATCGTTGATCAACACACCATTGGTTTGCAGCGTGTTGATGATCTTCATTCCCGGGCGAGCGTATTTCTTTTGCAACTCGACGGCTTGGCGGAAAAAATCCAGCCCTCTAAGGGTCGGTTCGCCACCCTGCCAACCAAACGTTACTTCAGAGCAATCAGCGGGTTGGCTCTCAATATAGCTTTTAATGTGTGCCTCAAGTGTCCCGTCGCCCATATCAAACTGCTTGGTTTGCGGATAATAGTCGGTTTTGTCGAGATAGAAGCAATAGTCGCAATCTAAGTTGCACAAAGGTCCAATCGGTTTGGACAAAATATGAAACGGACGCTTTGCTTTAGCTTTACTGGTGGGAATGATAAGTGACACCGTAACTACACCTTATTCTTAATAGAAGAATTATTTTAAAATGCCATTTTAATTTATCATCAATACGTGATCGCAAACAACAATTATAAAACGTCGTTTCAATATAATATTTAAAACCCTCAACTATTATGAATCATGAAAAAACCCAATTTACTCTATGTATTCCCCGATCAGTTTCGCCTGATGTCGTTGGGTATCTGGCAAGATCCCAACTATCGTGACCTAATTCCCGGTGTGGGGGATCCTGTCCATACACCCAACCTTGATGCGTTTATCCAACAATCAACTTTACTTAACAACGCCGTAAGTAACTGCCCAGTTTGTAGCCCGCACCGCGGTAGCCTGATGACCGGACAATTCCCATCACGCAGTGGTGTACCATTGAACTGTAATTCAGACCGCGTTGATTCCGAGTTGCCTGAAACCGCGATTTGTTTCACTGATGTGCTATCAGAGGCTGGCTATAACGTCGGTTACATCGGCAAATGGCATTTGGATGTACCGACACCAAACGATCCGTCTAGGCCCGGTCATTACGTTGATCCGAATGTTCCCGCTTGGGACTCGTACACAGAGCCACAGCGCCGTCATGGCATCGATTATTGGTATGGCTACGGCACGTTTGATGAACACAACAATCCCCACTATTACGATACGGAAGGCCATCGCCACGAACCAAAAGTATGGTCAGCAGAACATGAAACCGACAAGGCGATTGAGTACCTGAAGAACGAGCAAGGCCAGCGCGACGCAGACAAACCTTTTGCGCTGTTTATGTCGATGAATCCACCACACAGCCCATACGACAGCCTTGATGATTGCCGTTTAGAAGACTGGCGACGTTACAAAGACACGCCAGTTGACGAGCTTTTATTACGTGACAATGCCGATACCAGTCTCGATAAAGCACATAGTGCATCTTATTATTTTGCCAATGTCACAGGCACCGACAGTGAGTTCGGCCGTCTGGTTGAGACACTGAAAGCGATGGGCGAATGGGACAATACTATCGTGGTCTTTACCAGCGACCACGGTGAAACCTTGTGCAGCCAGGGCGTAAATGATGCCAAAAACTGCATCTACAACGAGGCGTTTTCAGTACCTTTCATCGTAAAAGCCGCCCAGCAGAAACAAGCAAATCAACACCCAGCCTTTTTGAGCAGTGCTGACATTATGCCAACCGTGTTGGGATTAATGGGGCTTTCATCATCTTGCCCAACTAATATTCATGGCCGCGATCTCGCTGAGATTTTCCGCTCTGGTGCGATGGATACCAGCCCGACTTACGCTCTTTATTTCAAGAACATGAATACCACCCCAGAAGCAGACGGTAAAATCCGTGGCTATTTTGCTGCTGTCCGAGGTATTAAAACAGAGCGCTACTCCTTAGCGTTGCATATTGATGCTTTCGGTCAGCTCGAGAAAACCCAGTTTTTCGACAACATCCAGGACCCATACCAAACCAACAACCTGGACTTCGAGCCTGAACAACCAGACCTTCGTCGCCTACTGCGCGCCATGGCAGCAGAATTAGTTCGTACTGACGATCCATGGGCTGATGGCCGGGTACTTGACCACTTACTTCCATATGACTTGTTTAACAAATGTGATACCGAGAAGGGATTATCATGAGTAACCAACCACATCCGAACGTCATTATTATGTATGCCGATGATCTCGGTTTCGGCGATTTGAGCTGTTACGGGGCCAACGACATTCCAACGCCTAACCTGGACAAACTGGCTGAAGAAGGGCTTAAATTCCATCAAGGTTATGCCACGGCGGCGACGTGCACCCCGTCGCGCTACAGTTTACTGACAGGCTCTTACCCTTGGCGTAACCCTAACGCTGCCGTTCTGCCTGGCGATGCACCACAGATCATCACCATTTCTGATTTTACAATGCCAAAAATGTTCCAAAAGGCAGGCTATCGCACTGGTATCGTCGGTAAATGGCATTTAGGACTCGGCAATGGTGAACTCGATTTCAATCAGGAAATTCAGGGAACACCGAACGATGTGGGTTTTGACGATTCGTACATTATGGCAGCGACCAATGACCGTGTTCCGTGTGTCTACATCGACAATCGCCATGTCGATAATCTTGATCCTTCAGACCCAATTGAAGTGACTTACGATTGGGATCAAGCCTTTGATGACGTACCTACAGGCCGTCGTAACCCAGAGCTTCTGGATGTCATGTACGATCATGGCCACGACGGCACGATCATCAATGGCGTTAGCCGTATCGGTCACATGCGCGGCGGTCAATCCGCTATCTGGGATGATGAAACCATGGGCGAAGTCTTTGCTGACAAAGCCATTGAATTTATCGAGCAGAACCAAGATCAGCCGTTTTTCCTTTACTACGCCTTCCATCAACCACACGTACCGCGGATTCCTAACCCTCGCTTTAGAGGCGCTACCCCCCACGGTGTTCGCGGCGATGTGATCGTTGAAATGGATTGGTGCATTGGGCAGGTCCTCGATAAATTGGAAGAGCTGCAACTGGCTGACAATACGATCGTGATCTTCTCTAGTGACAATGGTCCGGTATTAAACGATGGCTATAAAGACCAAGCGGTAGAGTTCAACGGCGAGCATCGAATGGCTGGCCCACTGCGCGGCGGTAAATACAGCCTGTTTGAAGGTGGAACCCGTGTGCCATTTATTGTCCGCTGGCCGAACGGCGCGACCCGCGGAGAAACACAAGCCTTGTTCAACCAAGTCGACCTATACCACTGTTTTGCTCAGCTAACTGGCTCTGAACTGCAAGCGGAAGAAGCGCCGGATAGCCAACCGTTGCTAGACACTTTGCTGGGTAAGGAACCTCAAGGTCGAGACAACATGGTGCTAGAAGGAATGCAATATAAGAAGGTATTCAGAGACCAGCGTTACGCTTATATTCCGCCGCACGATGACGATTTTATCTGCCAATACACGGGGAATGAAAAAGGCAACCTTTCCAGCGCTCAGTTATTTGATTTGCACGATGATATCGGCCAAGTTGTTAACCTCGCCGAGCAGTATCCCGAAAAAGTTGAAGAGTTAGCCGAGTTGCTTGAGCATAGTATCAAAACACCACGTACTCGATAACGGCTTATTATTTATAGTCACTTAAAGCATAAGTCAGACGTTAAGCCCCAGGAATTGGGGCTTTTCTACTTCAATTACTCACTTTGCGAAATCGCAATAATGCGCTTGATCAACTCATCAGCGCTCATGTCTGGGTATCGGTAAAAACGGAAGATTTCTGAGTTTATTGCCTGTTGTGCGACAGGGTTAACCGCCATGGAATCAATCATACTCGGCACAGCGAGGTTGTGCTCCAATCCAAAGTGAAAGTCACGATACGACTGAACCTGACAAGGGTTAAAATCGCTGATATCGATATCGGTGCGAACTGGAATCGAGCCTTTCACTCGGTTAAATTCGGTTTGAAAATCCACATCGGCAAGCACGTTCGCCGTTTTTATTGCGTCTTGCGCTGAAAACGACTTACTCGACATAAACACTAAGCTGTCAATATTGTAGAGAAACACACCATCGCTATCTGGCGTCGGATAACAGCCAATCTCAGAGGGTACGGACACTTGATTCGCTAGCAGTTCACCCAAAATCCAGTCGCCACCAATTTGAAACAGTGCTTTATCGTCGGCTAACGCTTTGGTGGCAGTATCCCATTTACTGTCCGGTAATTGGTTGTCGATAAGTAAACTCAGGCGACGAAATTGGTTTAGTGCTTCGCGTAGCGTGTCGCTGTCGATACTGTCTCGCTGCAATTTAACCATCGCATTGGTGTAAAACTCAACGCCACCCGTTGAGATAACCAAGTTCTCGAACAGCTGCGCTACTTGCCAGGGTTGCTCACCCACCGCAATTGGGATCATGCCATTTTTCTTCGCCAGCTCCATCGCGCTGAACATCTCTTGCCAGTTCTTAGGTGCAGACAAGCCAAGCTGTTTGAGCAATTTGTGGTTGACCCAAAGCCAGTTCAGGCGATGCAAGGTTAAAGGTAGTGCGACATAACCGTTTTGTGTTTTGTTTATCTCAATAGAAAGTGGGTATAGCACCTCGTTCCAGCGCTGCTTTTCCGCGACCGCATCAACGTTGTATAGAATGCCAATCGCGTCCCATGCTTTGATGCTGGGCCCTTCAATTTGAGCGAAACTCGGCGGATTGCCTGCGAGCGCTCTGGCTTGCAACACCGTCATAGCGCTATCGCCACCACCGCCCAATACCGGGCTTTGAATCAATTCGATATCGTGCTGTTTAAGCTGTGTGTTCAAGATTTGAAGTGCTTGTTTTTCGCCTTCAGATGTCCACCAATGTAAAAACTCAACCCCTTGTGGCGCTTCTGCGTGAGCAAAACACGGTGCGATCAGCAATGGGAACAAGAATGCCAGTTTGTTCATAGTCAGTCTCTCGGGAAAATCAGTGTAGCGCAGAGGCCGCCAAACTGAGAATGGCTCAATGACAAACTGCCGCCATGAGCCTTTGCAATACTTTGTGAAATGGTTAACCCCAACCCATTTCCTTCTTTATCTTTGCTAGCGCGAAAATAAGGCTGGCAGAGCTTTTCTAATAACGGTTCGTCAACACCATCTCCGTGATCTTCAACCTCTATCTGGATCGATTCTTGGCTTTCCTTCAGAGTAATGTCTGCCTGGTGGCCGTATTTGAGTGCGTTATCGACCAAGTTCTGAATGCAGCGCTTAATCGCCAGTGGTTTACCGGCGAAATGGGTTCGGATTTCACCGTGAATGCGAATGGCATCTGGCACATCAACGATATTGGAAGCGATGTGTTGAATCAGTAGGGAGAGATTGATTGGTTCAATTTCCTCGTGGATATCGGTCTCTTTAATACATTGCAGCGCGCCTTTAACCATCAAATCTAAGTCATTGCTTAGGCGAGTAAAACGCTCTCGGTCGGCATCGTTGTCCAACATTTCTGCCCTCAGTTTCAGGCAAGCAATCGGTGTTTTAAGGTCATGAGAAATGGCACTGAACAGCATCTCACGATCTTTAATGTGGCTGTCGATGCGGCGATTCATTTTATTGAATGCTCGAACGGCGGCTTTGAGTTCGTTGCTACCACGTTCAGACACTTTGGGCACGTCTAATCGGCTCGACATCAGAGTTGCCGCTTTGGCTAACTCGCGAATAGGTTGAATCTCTTTACGGACAATAAACCACGTACACACCAGTAGCATTAGTGCCGACAAAAGTAGCGTAAGCCATTGGCGCCATTCAAAATAGTTGGTTTCTAAGTTGACGTAAGGAGCGGGTAGTACCGCCGCGAGATAAAACCATTCGTTTTGGGCCACTTCAACCTGCATCACCAGAATGGGCGGGTTGAGGTCGCCAAACGAGAGCGAATAGTGTGCCCACATCAAAGGCAACTCATCAATAGGTAACTCGTTGTTAAACACTTTGAGTTTGTCTCGCTGAGTAAACTCGACATTGATATTGGGAATGCCGTTCAACTCACTCTTTAACACTTGGCGAACCTGATTGATCACCAAGGTTTTGCGTTCACTCTCAGGCAACGGGTCAACTTGAATTTGATGAGTATTGAGTGAAACAAAAAACCGCGTCCCACCCATGCTTCTTAACTGGTTAAGGACGAGGTGACGATATTCAGAAGGCAGAGTTTGAAAAAAAGCAATGGTTGAAGAGGCGCTCAAAGCCAGGCTTTTTACCGTCGTTGTCAAACCCTCTTTGTCTCGTTCACTGGCATGCTGATACCAGATGATGCCCGATAAGACCTGCGCCAGAATAATCACCAGCAGCAGGAAGACACTGGTTCGGACAACCAGGGATCCCTTCCAGCGTTTAATTCTCATAATGCACATCCGTGGTGAGCATATAGCCTTTGTTGCGCACGGTTAGGATAAGAGAGCGATCTTTATCTTCAAGGTGATGACGTAGGCGACTGATCTGCACATCAATACCGCGCTCAAAAGGGTCGGCATCGCGTCCCCAAATCTCTCGGGCAATATCATCACGAGAGAGGATCGATTGAGCATGATTGACGAACAAACCGAGTAGTGACAGGTCAGCACCACTGAGCTGCTTTACCTCTCGGCTGGAAACGTGGGTTAACTGGCGAGTCACAGTATCTAATAACCAACCATCAAAACGTACTTTGCGCGTGAGTTTTGTATTTGATGTTGATTGGCTACGTCTGAGGATGGTTTTTATGCGAGCAAGCAATTCGCGCGGGCTAAATGACTTGGTGATGTAGTCGTCTGCCCCCATTTCTAACCCCGCGACTCGGTCAGCTTCTTCGGTGACGGCAGTGAGCATGATGATTGGAATATCCGAACTTTTACGCAGCTTCTGACAAAGGGTAAAGCCATCTTCGCCGGGCATCATTATATCAAGGATGATTAAATCAGGATGGTACTCGTTTAGCAGTTGCCACATCACGTCGCCGTTTTCTGCGCAGAGCACCTCAAACCCCGCTCGACCAAGATAATCCGACAACGCTTCACGAAGGTCAAGGTTGTCATCGACGACCAGTATCTGCTTGCTTTCCATCCTACTCTCCCTGTGCCTGTCCCTGTGCTTAGCGCTGGTCAATATGATGCATTCTTAATCACTTATACACAATCGAGCCGATTGCAATTTTACTTATTGGTATCAGAGATTTGTAAGCTGCCACTTACAAACTGATTGCCTTTTGTAACCTTGGCCGTCGCCTTCCTCGCTATGATCATCCTGACCTTACGTGAAACAACATGACCTGAAGGAATCAGGTCTCAAAAACACTGACTTTCGTCAGGAGGAAACCATGTTTGCAAGTATATTTGGACAACTACAAAAAATAGGGCGGGCTTTGATGCTGCCTGTGGCGGTGTTACCTGTGGCGGGCTTAATGCTCGGTCTTGGCAACGCTGGTTTTGCGTTTATTCCGGACGCGATCAATAAAGTGATGCTTGCCGCGGGCGACGGCGTGTTTGGCAACATGCAACTGATGTTCGCGGTTGGCGTGGCGCTCGGATTATCAAAGGGCAATGACGGTGCGGCAGCGTTAGCAGGCTTAGTCGGCCTTATCATAATGAATGCTTCTTTAGGTATCGTCGCTGGGCTTCGTGGTCTAGAGACCGACGCGACAATCATGGGCGTTGAGACACTGCAGACTGGGGTATTTGGCGGCATTTTTATTGGTGCAGTCGCCGCGATCATGTATAACCGCTTCTACAATATAAAGCTGCCAGAGTATTTAGGATTCTTCGCAGGTAAGCGATTTGTGCCAATCGTTACTGGTCTTTCCGCAATCGCTGTCGGTGCTATTCTCGCGTTCGCATGGCCACCTATCGGACAGCTTCTTGACGCATTTTCTCATTGGGCCGCGTACCAAAACCCGGTTCTTGCTTGGGCTATATACGGTGCAGGTGAGCGTTCTTTACTCCCGGTTGGTTTGCACCACATCTGGAATGCACCGTTCTTCTTCGAAGTTGGTAGCTATATCGACCCAGAAACCGGCAAAGAGTTTACTGGTGAGCTAACTCGCTTCTTTGCTGGCGACAAAACCGCAGGTTATCTGTCAGGCGGCTTTATGTACTCAATGTGGGCACTACCAGCAGCAGCGCTGGCGATTTACCACTGTGCGACGCCTGAGCGTAAGAAGATTGTCGGTGGTTTGATGATGTCAGCAGCGTTGACCTCTTGGTTAACCGGTATTACTGAACCAATCGAATTTACCTTCTTATTCGTCGCGCCAGTGCTTTACGTGATTCACATTTTCCTTACCGGTATTGCGTTTGCGATTACCTCATTTTTGGAAATCAAACACAGCACCGACTTTGCTCACGGCGCAATCCAGTTTTTCCTTTACTACCCAATGTCGAGCAACGCGTGGATGTTCATCATCATCGGTCCAATTTGGGCGACGCTTTACTACGGTTTGTTCCGCTTCCTGATTGTGAAGTTGGATCTAAAAACGCCGGGCCGCGAAACCGATATTGCAGAACTGAAGATTGCCGGACAACCTGATGAAATTGCTGTAGATGTGGTGGCTGCACTTGGCGGAAAAGCTAACATTAAATCTGTTGACGCGTGTATCACTCGTCTGCGCGTCTCGGTTAAAGACATTGCTAACGTTGATGTTGCTAAGCTGAAAGCACTTGGCGCACGAGATGTACTGGTGATTGGCGACAGTTTACAAGCGATTTTCGGTACGCAATCGGACTCAATTAAGTCAGAAGTACACAGCGTACTTGCGACCTCCTGATCTTACCTCCCCCCATCTGGGTAAGATTTGCCAACTTCCCTGCGAGGTTGGCTTTTTCGTTTTTGCTCTATCGCAGATCGATGACGAACTAAGAGCGCTCTAAAAGCTCTTTAAGGTTTCGGGCGATTTCTTCGGCCGCAAGCATGCCGCGGTTTAGTGACCACAATTTTGGTGAAACCTCTATCACTTGCTGCTTTTTCACCGCAGTCAGCAGATTGAACAATGGGTTCTTCCGCCATTCATCGACAACATTGGGGGTTGAATACAGTCCAATCAGCAACCAATCTGGATTCGCTTTGAGAAGAAACTCAAAGCTTGTTGGCAAATAAGCCGTTTGAGTTTGATCTACAAGAGGACTGTTTAGCCCCAGGGTATTCAATACACCACCAGCGTAAGAGACCGGGCTATGTAACCACATCCCCTTATCCGAGACGACCCCAAACTGTATGGTGTCTTGGGTAGAAAAACGCTGTTTAAACTGCGCCATCGTTTGCTGATGCTGCTCGACTCGCTGCACCATTTGGTCTTGTTTGCCAATCGCAAAACCAATTTTGATTGCAGACTCAAGGTTCTCTTGATAAGTCTCCCCACGACTTTTTAGCAGCAATGTTGGCGCTATTCGCTGCAAATCCTGATAGATCGTACGATGACGCTCCGCGTCAGCAATGATGAGATCTGGCTTGAGTTGCGCAATCACTTCTAGGCTAGGCTGTGACCGAGCGCCGACAGACTGCCAAGGCTCCACTTTCTCTCGCACTGCTGCAATGACTCGTGTTGGGTCTTTATCATCAGCAACACCAACTGGCGACACATCAACCGCGGCTAAGGCATCCACAAAAGAGAATTCGAGTACAACGATACGTTGTGGAATCGTTTCAATCTCGAATGTGCCCTGCTCATCTTGAACGGTACGAATCTGAGCCATAGATGAAGATGAAGCAATGGCAAGCATAAGCAACATCAGTGAAAGTACATAAAAACGGCCACTGCCAAATCTAGTTAAATTTTCCATATCAATACACGCTCCAATACTAAGACCGGTTAAGTCGCCAACCTAAATTGGCGACTTTTCTTTTAAAGATCCATAAACAAAGTGATTAAAACTGGTAGTTCAGATCAAGCGTGTAGGAGCGTCCCGGTGCCGGATAACGACCAACAGGGCTAGTATCAATACCGCGGAAGTAATAATCTTCATCAAACAGGTTGTTCACGGCGACATTCATACGTAGTTTACCCGTTTCATCCTTGTATAAGTCCGTACCTAAGTTAAAGTTCCAGACCATATAAGACGGCACTTTACCAGTCGCCCCCGTACTATCCTCAGAGCTGGTATTCGCGTTATCGGTGTACGCATCACTGAAATAGAAGCCAGATAAAGTGGTATCTACGCCAGAAAACACATAAGTCGCATCCCAGCCAAGTTGGTGCTTGGAGGAGAACGGCAGCTGATTGCCTTTGTTATCACCGTCTTCTTCAAGTGTGGCATCTAAGTAGTTGTAGTTTGCACCTAAACTGAGTAACGGCAATGATTCCGGAACATATCGAGCTGATAATTCAATACCCTGATGCAACGTTTTACCAATGTTGTCAAAAGTTTGCGTCGCGCTCTGCCATTGCAGTTGATCTTCAAAATCAACTCGGTAAATCGCCGCGTTGAAACTGGTCTCGTTCTGAGTAAAACGCGCGCCCACTTCGTAGTTCCAGGCTAACTCACTGCCTTCTTCACCCAAACCTCGGATGTAAGCAATCTGAGGTGCCCGCAGAGATTTTTGTGCATTTGCGTAGGTCACCCACTGTTCATTGATACTATAAGCCAGCGTCAAACCAGGTAACCATTCCGTCACTTTATTATCTGCGCTTTGTTCTTTTCCAAGATCGTCAAAGCTCATATCAACCGATTCAAATCGCAATCCTGGCGTAATTTTAAGTGTATCGTTGAATAAACCAATTTCATTGCTGATGTAACCCGCAAACGCATCGGTATCTAAGTGCCAGTCACGCGGTACGTTGGTGGTACCTCCAGAGATAGGCGTTTGCGTAAGTTTGTAATCGATGTCTTCGTTAACGTAACGAGCGCCAATAATCCAGTTTTGAGTAACAGACTTACCCTCGCCAAAATACATGGCTAGTTTCGGCTCGATACCATATACAGTAAATTCGCGAGGTGAGGTACGAATATCGGTGGAAGGCAAAGCAGGATCGGCCCAGTGTCCACCAGCACTATTAAAGCCCCACTGGAAAAAACGCTCAGATTGATGACCAAAAGTGAGTAGCTCAAGTTCAGAACTGTCTGCAAACGCTAAATCGTGAATGTATTTTACGCTCCAACGCGTCGATTCACCCTGATACTCATCGTATTGGCGTTTCGACTGCTGTCGGTCTTGTTGGTAGTCTGTTGGGGACAGCGCTCCTGGCATCTGAGTGTCGGCTTCATAACGTTGAATAAACGCCTGAAGCTCTTGCGAATCACTCAGTAACCACTGAATTTTCGCTTGGAAATTTTTCACGTCCGTATCTGAATGTTCACGAAAACTCTCGCCTTTTAAAAAGTTGCCTTCCAGTTGCAATGCGAAAGTATCACTTAACCACCCTCCGGTTCTCAGGTAGAAATCGTTAAGCGGTGTATCTCCGTCTTCAAAGACTGTCAGACGATTACTTATCTCTGTCTGCCAAGTGTGAGGAATCGCTTTGGTGACTAGGTTAATTACACCACCTACGTTGTTTGGTCCGTACTGAACCGCCGCGCCGCCGCGAACAACGTCAATTCGTTCAATCATAGACAAAGTCGCAGGGAAAATAGACTGACCGGTATGGCCATAGGGAGCAAGCGTCAACGGAATACCATCCATTAGCATTTGAGCATGACCACTGCGACTCGCATTTAAACCACGCACTGAAATGTTTGGTAGAACTCCCGTTCCAGTTTCATCCTGAACTTTAATACCAGGAACACTTTGCAGAGCACCATCAATTGAGCTTGCAGCTGTTTTTTTGATTTGCTCGGCGGTAATGATGGTTCGTGCTCCTGGGTACTCTTTAACGTCTTCAATTTCAGAGTTACCTATCACACTACCGGTAACGACAACCGTTTCCATCGCTGACGTATTGACTTTAGAAGCTGAAGCACTTGCCTGCGGTACTATAGCCGTTGAGGCTAGCGAGGACACAATCGCAATAGATAAAGGATGCATGGTCAATAATTTGTTCATTTATTCATTCCGTATAATTTAGTTAGATCCCACGGATGCAAATAAGAACAAATATTATTTTAATTTTCAATATTTATTAATAATTAATTCAATATCCTCTCTTTATTAACCGTTAAGAAACAAATTACACAAAGGCCGAAAAGCAATGTCATAGTCAACAAGAAGCAATAAGACACCACAGGACTAATGTCATATCGATCACTTTCTGATGTTCAGAAACAACACACCCCGCCAGAGTTAGCGGGGTGTGTTTATTTTCTGCTGGAGATCGCTCAACTAGGCGCTGATTTCAACACGGCTGAGTTCGCCACATTCTTGCGTCGTTCACTCATAATCAATAGCAGCCGTTGCAAGCCGATAAAGCCAAACAGCAAGATACCGACAATGATTTTCGTCCACCACGAACTTAACGTGCCGTCAAAAGTAATGTAGGTTTGAATCAGGCCCTGAATGAGCACACCAAATAGTGAACCTAATACAGTGCCCACACCGCCAGAGAGCAGAGTACCGCCAATTACAACAGCAGCAATAGCATCAAGCTCAACACCGACTCCTGCCAGCGGATAACCTGCTGAGGTATAAATGGAAAATACAATGCCTGCACAGGTAGCGAGAAACGTCGATAGCATATAGATGCCAATCACAGTACGTCTGACGGGAACCCCCATTAACCCAGCGGAAGTTGCGTTACCGCCAACGGCATAAACGTTATTACCAAAGCGAGTTCGGTGTGCGAGTAAGATACCAAACACAACAACAACTAACATGATGACGGCCATTAAACTCAGTCGGCCCCCACCCCAGATATGCCAGGCAGTACGGGAGAGTTCTTTGAACATTGGGTGCTGAATCGGAATCGACTGCTCGGAAATTAAAAAGCTAGCCCCACGTAAGAAGAACATCCCAGCAAGCGTGACGATAAACGCCGGTATTTTCAGCGTATCGATAATCCAACCCATAAAGCCGCCGAACAGCATACCCATGACCAATACTGTGAACATGGCCATGATTGGATCCATATTCCAGTCACCGATCATTTTCGCCAGAAAGACACCAGTAAAAGCCACGACCGATCCCACCGAGAGATCAATACCTCCAGAGAGAATCACAAAGGTCATTCCGACAGCAAGAATACCTAAAAAGGCATTATCTGTCAGAATGTTACAAATCACTCTTGTTGTCATAAACGCCGGGAACTCAAGCGCGCAAAAAACATAACCGACCAAAAAGACACAGATTGTAATGAACAGAGGAAAGTTACGTTTAATCATGATGGAGTTTCCTCTTAACCGCTTGAATCACCGCTGGCGACTGCATGACCAGCACCAACAACACGACAACGGATTTCACAATGTGATTCCACTGTGGTTGGTATCCAGATAGCAAAATACCTGTGTTAATGCTCTGAATAATAAATGCTCCGACTAATGCCAGCAGCAGGTTAAATCGTCCTCCCATTAATGATGTGCCACCGATAACAACCGCAAGAATCGCGTCCATTTCGAGCCACAACCCAGCATTGTTCGCATCGGCACCTTTGATATCGGCTGCGATAATGATCCCAGCAAGCGCGGCCATCAAACCGCTCAGCACGTAAACCGACATCACAATAACTGGGGTATTAATCCCGGCATTTTTCGCTGCTTTAATATTGATGCCAACCGATTCGATAAACAGCCCTAATGCGGTCTTCTTGGTTAAACACCAGATTCCGATAGTGGCGAGAATCAACAGAATAATCGGGGTTGGCAGAAGCAAAAATGAACCACTACCAAACCAGGATAAGGTGTCATTAGTAAAGGTCACAATCTGACCCTGAGTGATAAGCTGTGCAACCCCCCGTCCAGCGACCATAAGAATCAAAGTGGCGACAATCGGTTGGATCTTAAATACAGCGACAAGAAAGCCATTCCATAGACCACAAACAACACCTGAGAGCAGCGCGCAAACTAAAATCGTTGCTGGCGCGTAGCCCTGAGATGCCATACTTGCCATCACTGCTCCACTGATCGCCATCACTGCCCCAACCGACAGATCAATTCCGCCCGTTGCGATAACTAACGTCATACCTATCGTGAGCAGCGCAACTGGCGCACCGCGGTTAAAAATGTCGATCACACTGCCAAACAGACGTCCATCCTGAATATGGATAGAAAAGAAGTTATCAGCGATGATCGCGTTGACTAAAAACAGGCACAGAAGTGCCAACACTTGTGGCGCACCTTTCGGCAGACTAAATCTGGATTTCGAAGATGCGCTTGTGCGAGTTGAAGGATTAAATGTTGTCATTGGAACCTCACATCGCTATCGCTTGCATAATGGCAGGCACGGATAGATCTTCGGTTGGGATTTCCGCTACCTGCTTACGATCCCGGAGCACAATAACTCGATCGGCATAACCGACTAGCTCTTCCAGCTCAGAAGAGATGACTAATAAAGCCAGGCCATTGGCACACAAGGATTCAATAAGACGGATGATCTCTGCATGAGCACCAACATCAATCCCACGGGTAGGTTCATCAAGAATTAAAAATTGGGGTTTCGTTAACAACCAGCGGGCCAGCAACACTTTTTGCTGATTGCCACCAGAGAGGAACTCAATCGGCTGCTCAATGTTCGGCGTTTTTATATCCAGTTGTTTGATAAAGCGCTGAGACACCTCTTCCTGCTCGGCTCGGGATATGGGTCTAAACCACCCGCGCTGAGCCTGCAACGCCAGGATGATGTTTTCCCGCACTGATGCTGCTCCCACTATACCGTCGGTTTTGCGATCTTCAGGACAGAACCCAAAACCATTTAGCGACGCTTGCCGCGCAGATCTCACTTTGGTTAGTCGATTTTTTAACTTACAGGTGCCACTATCATTCGCCTCGATACCGAAAATAACCTTGGCAGTCTCGGTGCGGCCGGAGCCAAGTAAGCCAGCAAGACCCACGATTTCACCAGCATGAACTTTGAGGTCAAATGGTTCAATCGTGCCACGCTTACCATAATCAGAAAACTCGACGACAGGTTCATCACTGAATTTGGTTTTCCCAGCACGTTTAAGTGCGTTGTCCTCCAGCTCACGTCCTAGCATCCACTTAACCAGCTCAATTTGAGGTAACTGGCTTGTCTCTCTGGTGCCAACGAGCTCGCCGTTTCGTAACACTGTTATGCGGTCACTGACTTCATACACCTGATCGAGAAAATGGGTGATGAACACCAAACTAATACCTTTCGCACGTAGATCACGCATGATGCCGAATAACATCTCTACTTCACTACTGTCCAAACTGGCGGTGGGCTCATCCAGGATCAAAATGTTCGCCGAAAGCGACACAGCTCTGGCGATCGAAATCACTTGCTGAATCGCCACAGAAAAACTATTCAGTGGTTGAGTGACATCCAGATGCAGACCATAACCGGTCATGATTTCTGTCGCTTGCTGAGCCATGCGTTTGCGATCAACAAATCCCCATTTTTTCGGCTCGTTACCAATAAAGAGGTTATCCATGACCGACATATTGGGCAGCAGGTTCACTTCTTGATAAACCGTACCAATCCCGAGTTGCTGTGCATGAGCGGTGTTCTGCGGTGAAATGGATTGTCCATTCAGGAAGATATCACCCGCGTCTCGTTGATAAACCCCGGTGAGCGTTTTGACTAAGGTTGATTTTCCCGCCCCGTTCTCGCCGAGTAATGCCACGATCTCCCCTTTTCGCAGTGAGAAATCGACATTGTGTAGTGCCTTTACCCCAGGGAAGTGCTTGCTGATCCCTTGCGCACGTAAGACAACGTCATTGTTACCTAAATCCGAAGACATACAAACTCCAAAACCTCTCATCACACAGTGATGAGAGGTCTTTAGCTAAAGATTAATAACCAAGGTCTTTTTTCATTTCGAGCTGTGACTGTGCGTCTTTAGGTAAATAAAGCTTTGACTCTGTCACTATTTTCTTCGGTGGTGTTGCTCCGTCTTTCTTATAAGCAATCAGTGCATCAAGTGCTGGACCTGCCATATTGGGCGTCAGTTCAACGGTCGCGTTCGCCTCACCATTAATCATGGCTTTAAATATATCTGGCACAGCATCAATAGAGACAACCAGAATATCTTCACCTGGTGTTAATCCAGCTTCTTTAATTGCCTGAATCGCGCCAATTGCCATATCGTCATTGTGAGAGAATACTGCGCAGATACTTTTTCCGCCATTTTCAGCTTTAATAAAACTTTCCATGACTTCTTTGCCTTTACTACGGGTAAACTCACCAGACTGGGTACGCACAATATTGACATTATCGGCTTGGCTAATAGCGTCGTTAAAGCCTTGTTTACGATCAATAGCCACACTGGCACCAACCGTCCCTTGCAACTCGACCACGTTACAAGATTTATCTTTGACTGTATTAAGGAGCCACTCACCCGCAACTTTACCTTCCAGGACGTTATCAGCGGTCACCGCTGTCATGTAAAGTGAATCATCATCGACGGTGATACCACGGTCTAGAAGAAAGACAGGAATATCATAGTCTTTAGCCTCTTCAAGCACCGGGCCCCAACCCGTTTGCACCACAGGGGCAATAAAGATCGCATCCACTCCTTGAGCAATAAAAGAGCGGACGGCTTTGATTTGATTTTCTTGTTTTTGCTGGGCATCAGAAATCTTTAGGGTAATCCCACGCTTTTCAGCCTCTACTTTAGAGACCGCCGTTTCGGCAGCGCGCCATCCTGATTCTGAACCAATTTGGGAAAAGCCTACTGTAAGAGTGTTAGCAAATATTGACGCAGACATACATAGACTACCGATCGCAGTCGCCAAGGTAAGTTTTTTTAGCATAATCGTTCTCTATCTATTTATTTTATCGTTTCACATTTAGGTATTGGTAAGATATTGCATTTGCGTGCATTTTTTATGCTAAATGAGGATAGGTAACAGATTTTTCAGCCGATTAGATCTTGGTCACAGCGGAAGTTAGATAGCTGTAAAGTCCATTATAGTAGCAATTTAATACATATTTTAGCTTTTATTAATATTACTTTTATAACTCATAGTAAATAAAAGAAATTTTTAAATGTAAACGTAAGAAATTGACCCTTTAAACAAGAGTAATGCAGATCAATTAAGAAACTTTCTAGGGCCGTTTCCGATCTTGAAAAAGCAAAAAACCCGCATTCAAACCGGAATGCGGGTGGCTTTAAGAGAGGTAAAGCAGTGGATTAGTAATGGAACTAAAAATTAGAACGAGTATTTAGCTACAAACTTAAGGCCGTAACCGTCTTTCTTCTCGTTACCTTCCTGTTCTACAGAGCCAGTTTGAACGACAAAGTCTGTTTTGAATGAGTCAGTGACATCGTAGCCAAGACCTAGGTATGCAGTTTGCGCTTCTACATTCGTACCGGGGTGTGAAGCCCAACGGTACGGTTTCGTACGTTAAGCATTAAATCAAACAGTTAGAACGGTATGACGCTTAGGTAGACCCTACGATCACTGGTAAAAACCACCCCAAAATCAGGATATGACATAACCTATGTGTCACTACTGGCTGTGTCATGACTTAAATGACATGCTTGTTTTTTGTTAGCGTATGGAATGGACTTCCTCCCTATCACTCAGCCGTTAGTTCTGAGATGATAAATTCACCATTTCATACGGAGATAACAACATGGCTGTGACTGTATTAGGTATCGACCTAGCAAAAAATGTGTTCGCATTGCATGGTGTTGACCACAAAGGCAATACCATTTTATGCAAACCCAAAGTAAGTCGGGCCAAGCTGTTAGAAACGGTAGCCAATATGCCACCGTGTCTGATTGGAATGGAAGCATGTAGCAGCGCTCATTTTTGGGCCCGATTATTCAAAAATGTCGGCCACGAAGTTCGCCTCATCGCTCCTAAGTTTGTCTCTCCTTATCGACTGTCTGGCAAAGCAGGGAAAAATGATGCTGCTGATGCTCAATCTATCTGTGAAGCAGTTCAACGTCCTCATATGCGATTTGTTAGCATCAAGTCAGAAGAGCAGCAATCGATTCAATGTTTGCACCGAGCTAGGCAGGGCCTAAATGAAGAAAGGACGGCAGTATGCAACCGCATTCGTGGTTTGCTCGCTGAGTTTGGTGTGATTGCTCCTTTATCACCGGAGCGATTGCGTAACGAGTTCGAGAGCATGAAGGTTCACCTTCCAACCTTAGCCGCAACTTGCATGGATGAATTATTTCTTCATATAGACAACATTGAGCGCAGGCTTTTAAAGTTCGACCGACTGATTAAAGAGACGGCAGAGCAAGATGAACGATGCCGACTATTGATGCAACTAAAGGGGGTTGGACCTATGACAGCCAGTGCTCTAGTATCAGCGATCTCTGACGGAAAAGAGTTTCGTAATGGCCGTCAATTGGCGGCCTGGTTGGGTTTAACGCCTTCTCAATACAGCAGCGGAGGGAAACCAAAATTAGGGCGAATTACTAAAGCTGGTGACAACTATATTCGTAGTCTGCTTGTGCAGGGGGCGCGTTCAATGATGGCTAGCGCCGGACGAAAAGACGATCCGCTCAGTAAGTGGGTCTGTGATGTCAAAGATCGCCGTGGTTACTGGCGAGCCGCTATTGCTTTAGCTGCAAAAAATGCACGACACTGTTGAGCAATACTTCACTATGGTGAATCATTCGAAAATTGTTATTCAACCTAAATAAATCTCTTACCACCAATGATGACAACGCAAATATGATAAGGGTTAAGACCCCGCAAGAGGTGCCTGAGAAAACGTTAGGATGTTAAATATCCGATTAGCGTATGAGGTTCTTGCGAGCGTCTTTCATTTTGGTCCGGAACAGAATATTCCAGTATGACCGCTTATAGTACTGCATCTTAATCTTCATTGTGATTGCGTTCAGAGCACCCATTGACATCGGGAGGAAGTCCTTATAGTACAATATTTTCCGAATCGTCGTGTGACCCCTATGAGCCTGCTGTCACCCTTTGACGTGGTGATATGGATGACGGATGGCTGGCCGCTGTATGAATCCCGCCTGAAGGGAAAGCTGCACGTAATCAGCAAGCGATATACGCAGCGAATTGAGCGGCATAACCTGAATCTGAGGCAGCACCTGGCACGGCTGGGACGGAAGTCGCTGTCGCTCTCAAAATCGGTGGAGCTGCATGACAAAGTCATCGGGCATTATCTGAACATAAAACACTATCAATAAGTTGGAGTCATTACCCTTTTTTCAACTTCTGATGGATGCGAGTGATTGAACTCATACATTAATGTTTTCCCACGAAGTCTTTTTTCAGGTAAGCCTTCGCACATATCGGTAAATAGCTTGCCTGCTTTTATTTTTTCTGTCATCGACATGTTCATTTTTAACATTCCGTCCTGATAAGTTGGTCGGATAAGGCGATCGCGCCGTATCCGACATTAATTTCTTAAGCGACTTCATTCACCTGGCGACGCAGCAGGGAAAGTGGGGCGGGGCCGCTAAGCGTGAACACAGAAATTAAGGTGAAGCCCAGCGCCACCAGACCCAGCACCAGGTAAGTGCCCTGGAAACCGATGCTTTCATACATATTGCCCGCCAGAATAGACATAAAAATCATCGCCAGTTGCTTAAAGAAGCAGAAACAGACCAGATAAATCGTCGCTGAAAAACGCACTTCAAACTGGCTGGTAATATATTTAAAGCAGCCCACCAGCAGGAACGGTACTTCAAACATATGCAGCGTTTTCAGAAGAACCACTTCCAGTGCTGAGGTAGCGAACGATGAGCCAATAATACGTACTGACATAATAGTGCCAGCCAGCAGCAGGGCGTTTTTCCCACCGATGCGATTAATGATCAGTGGCGCAAAAAACATAATCGAGGCGTTAAGTAATTCGCCCATTGTCGTTACGTAGCCAAATACCCGCGTACCCTGTTCACCGGTAGCAAAGAACGAAGTAAAGAAATTAGCAAACTGTTGGTCAAAAACATCGTAGGTGCAGGAAACGCCAATAACATACAGTGACAAAAACCACAGTTTTGGCTGTCTGAACAGTTCCAGCGCCAGCTTAAGGCTAAATGCCGAATGGTTGGCACCTACCGTATTGGCAACCGTTGCAGAAGAGGGCGCATCCGTTTTGGCGAAAAAGAGTAAAACGGCGAGGATGAGTGCACAGCCAGAACCCAGCCAGAAAACAAACTGATTATTGATGGTGAACATGATGCCGACAATCGAGGCACACAGCGCCCAGCCAATACAGCCAAACATCCGCGCGCGACCAAATTCGAAATTACTGCGACGGCTGACTTTCTCGATAAATGCCTCTACTGCTGGCGCACCGGCGTTAAAACAAAAGCCTAGATAAATACCACCAACAATCGATCCTACTAAAATGTTGTATTGTAACAGTGGCCCGAAGATAAAAATAAAGAACGGCGCAAACATCACTAACATGCCGGTAATAATCCACAGCAGGAATTTGCGCAGCCCGAGTTTGTCAGAAAGCAGACCAAACAGCGGTTGGAATAATAGCGAGAACAGAGAAATAGCGGCAAAAATAATACCTGTATCACTTTTGCTGATATGGTTGATGTCATGTAGCCAAATCGGGAAAAACGGGAAGTAGGCTCCCATGATAAAAAAGTAAAAGAAAAAGAATAAACCGAACATCCAAAAGTTTGTGTTTTTTAAATAGTACATACTGGATTTCCTTACGCGAAATACGGGCAGACATGGCCTGCCCGGTTATTATTATTTTTGACACCAGAGCAACTGGTAATGGTAGCTACCGGCGCTAAGCTGGAATTCCGCCGACACTGACGGGCTCCAGGAGTCGTCGCCACCAATCCCCATATGGAAACCGTCGATATTCAGCCATGTGCCTTCTTCCGCGTGCAGCAGATGGCGATGGCTGGTTTCCATCAGTTGCTGTTGACTGTAGCGGCTGATGTTGAACTGGAAGTCGCCGCGCCACTGGTGTGGGCCATAATTCAATTCGCGCGTCCCGCAGCGCAGACCGTTTTCGCTCGGGAAGACGTACGGGGTATACATGTCTGACAATGGCAGATCCCAGCGGTCAAAACAGGCCGCAGTAAGGCGGTCGGGATAGTTTTCTTGCGGCCCTAATCCGAGCCAGTTTACCCGCTCTGCTACCTGCGCCAGCTGGCAGGTCAGGCCAATCCGCGCCGGATGTGGCGTATTGCTCGCCACTTCAACATCAACGGTAATCGCCATTTGACCACTTCCATCAATCCGGTAGGTTTTCCGGCTGATAAATAAGGTTTTCCCCTGATGCTGCCACGCGTGGACCGTGGTAATCAGCACCGCGTCGGCAAGCGTATCTGCCGTGCACTGCAACAACGCTGCTTCGGCCTGGTAATGGCCCGCCGCCTTCCAGCGTTCGACCCAGGCGTTAGGGTCAATGCGGGTCGCTTCACTTACGCCAATGTCGTTATCCAGCGGTGCGCGGGTGAACTGATCGCGCAGCGGCGTCAGCAGTTGTTTTTTATCGCCAATCCACATCTGTGAAAGAAAGCCTGACTGGCGGTTAAATTGCCAACGCTTATTATCCAGCTCGATGCAAAAATCCGTTTCACTGGTGGTCAGTTGCGGGATGGCGTGGGGCGCGGAGGGGAGTGTCACGCTGAGGTTTTCCGCCAGACGCCACTGCTGCCAGGCGCTGATGTGTCCGGCTGCTGACCATGTGGTCGCGTTCGGTTGCACTACGTGAACCGTTATCCAGAGTTGTCCGGCGCTCTTCGGCTGCGGTAGTCCAGGCAGTTCAATCAACTGTTTACCTTGTGGAGCGACATCCAGAGGCACTTCACCGCTTGCCAGCGGCTTGCCATCCAGCGCCACCATCCAGTGCAGGAGCTCGTTATCGCTATGACGGAACAGGTATTCGCTGGTCACTTCGATGGTTCGCCCGGATAAACTGAACTGGAAAAACTGCTGCTGGTGTTTTGCTTCCGTCAGCGCCGGATGCGGCGTGCGGTCGGCAAAGACCAGACCGTTCATGCAGAACTGGCGATCATTCGGCGTATCGCCAAAATCACCGCCGTAAGCCGACCACGGATTGCCATTTTCATCATATTTAATCAGCGACTGATCCACCCAGTCCCAGACGAAGCCGCCCTGTAAACGGGGGTACTGACGAAACGCCTGCCAGTATTTAGCGAAGCCGCCAAGACTGTTACCCATCGCGTGGGCGTATTCGCAAAGGATCAGCGGGCGCGTCTCTCCAGGCAACGAAAGCCATTTTTTGATGGACCATTTCGGCACAGCCGGGAAGGGCTGGTCTTCATCCACGCGCGAGTACATCGGGCAAATAATATCGGTTGCGAAGGTGTCGGCTCCGCCGCCTTCATACTGTACCGGGCGGGAAGGATCGACAGATTTGATCCAGCGATAGAGTGCGTCGTGATTAGCGCCGTGGCCTGATTCATTCCCCAGCGACCAGATGATCACACTCGGGTGATTACGATCGCGCTGCACCATTCGCGTTACGCGTTCGCTCATCGCGGGTAGCCATCGCGGATCATCGGTCAGACGATTCATTGGCACCATGCCGTGGGTTTCAATGTTGGCTTCATCCACCACATACAGGCCGTAGTGGTCGCACAGCGTGTACCACAGCGGATGGTTCGGATAATGCGAACAGCGCACGGCGTTAAAGTTGTTCTGCTTCATCAGCAGGATATCCTGCACCATCGTCTGCTCATCCATGACCTGACCATGCAGAGGATGATGCTCGTGACGGTTAACGCCGCGAATCAGCAACGGCTTGCCGTTCAGCAGCAGCAGACCATTTTCAATCCGCACCTCGCGGAAACCGACATCGCAGGCTTCTGCTTCAATCAGCGTGCCGTCGGCGGTGTGCAGTTCAACCACCGCACGATAGAGATTCGGGATTTCGGCGCTCCACAGTTTCGGGTTTTCGACGTTCAGACGTAGGGTGACGTGATCGGCATAACCACCACGCTCATCGATAATTTCACCGCCGAAAGGCGCGGTGCCGCTGGCGACCTGCGTTTCACCCTGCCACAAAGAAACCGTCACCCGCAGCTCATCGCGCAGCTCGCCGTACATCTGAACGTCTGCCTCCAGTACAGCGCGGCTGAAATCATCATTAAAGTGAGTGGCTACATGGAAATCGCTGATTTGCGTGCTCGGTTTATGCAGCAACGAGACGTCACGGAAAATGCCGCTCATCCGCCACATATCCTGATCTTCCAGATAACTGCCGTCACTCCAGCGCAGCACCATCACCGCGAGGCGGTTTTCTCCGGCGTGTAAAAATGCGCTCAGGTCAAATTCAGACGGCAAACGACTGTCCTGTCCGTAACCGACCCAGCGCCCGTTGCACCACAAATGAAACGCCGAGTTAACACCATCAAAAATAATTCGCGTCTGGCCTTCCTGTAGCCAGCTTTCATCAATATTAAATGTGAGCGAGTAACAACCCGTCGGATTCTCCGTGGGAACATACGGCGGATTGACCGCAATGGGATAGGTCACGTTGGTGTAGATAGGCGCATCGTAACCGTGCATCTGCCAGTTTGAGGGGACGATGACAGTATCGGCGTCAGGAAGATCGCGCTCCAGCCAGCTTTCTGGTACCGCTTCTGGTGCCGGAAACCAGGCAAAGCGCCATTCACCATTCAGGCTGCGCGACTCTTGGGAAGGGCGATCGGTGCGAGCCTCTTCGCTATTACGCCAGCTGGCGAAAGGGGGATGTGCCGCAAGGCGATTAAGTTGGGTAACGGCAGGGTTTTCCCAGTCACGACGTTGTAATACGACGGCCAGTGAATCCGTAATCATTGTCATAGTTGTATCCTGTGTGGATTGTTATTCGCTCACATTTTCGCATAACATACGAGCCGGACACATAGAGTGTAAAGCCTGGGGTGCCTAATGAGTGAGCTGACTCACATTAATTGCGTTGCGCTCACTGCCCGCTTTCAAGTCGGGAAACTTGTCGTGCCAGCTGCATTAAGGAATCTGCCAACGTGCGGGGAGAGGTGGTTTGCGTATTGGGCGGTAGGGTGGTTTTTCTTTTCACCAGTGAGACGGGCAACAGCTGATTGCTCTTCACCGCCTGGCCCTGAGAGAGTTTCAGCAAGCGGTCCACGCTAGTTTTCCCCAGCAGGCGAAAATCCTGTTTGATGGTGGTTAACGGCGGGATATAACACGAGCTGTCTTCGGTATCGTCGTATCCCACTACCGAGATATCCGCACCAACGCGCAGCCCGGACTCGGTAATAGCGCGCATTGCGCCCAGCGCCATCTGATCGTTGGCAACCAGCATCGCAGTGGGAACGATGCCCTCATTCAGCATTTGCATAGTTTGTTGAAAACCGGACATGGCACTCCAGTCGCCTTCCCGTTCCGCTATCGGATGAATTTGATTGCGTGTGAGATATTTATGCCAGTGCGCCAGACGCAGACGCGCCGAGACAGAACTTAATGGACCGGCTAACAACGCGATTTGCTGGTGACCCAATGCGATCAGATGCTCCACGCCCAGTCGCGTACCGTCTTCATGGGAAAAAATAATACTGTTGATGGGAGTCTGGTCAGAGACATCAAGAAATAGGGCCGGAACATTAGCGCAGGCAGCTTCCACAGCAATGGCATCCTCGTCATCCAGCGGATAGTTAATGATCAGACCACTGACGCGTTGCGCGAGAAGGTTATGTACCGCCGCTTTACAGGCTTCGACGCTGCTTCGTTCTACCATCGACACCACCACGCTGGCACCCAGTTGATCGGCGCGAGATTTAATCGCCGCGACAATTTGCGACGGCGCGTGCAGGGCCAGACTGGAGGTAGCAACGCCAATCAGCAACGACTGTTTGCCCGCCAGTTGTTGTGCCACGCGGTTGGGAATGTAGTTCAGCTGCGCCATCGCCGCTTCCACCTTTTCCCGCGTTTTCGCAGAGACGTGGCTGGCCTGGTTCACCACGCGGGAAACGGTCTGATAAGAGACACCGGCATACTCTGCGACATCGTATAGCGTTACTGGTTTCACATTTACCACCCTGAATTGACTCTCTTCGGGTGCTATCATGCCATACCACGAAATGTTTTGCCCCATTATTGTTTTCACAAGGATGGTTACTATCTTGGGTTTGGTGACATTATCCCTAATAAAACTAATCCCAATGGTATCGAAAGTGATTGAGTGGTTTGGAACTACGCTGCAAAAGTTGTGGTGTACCGACCACATGACCTAGAGTTATGTCTAATCCTTTTTATTCCTTTCTATTCGGCTATAATCAAATTTACTTCACTGAGCGAATATGTGACTATTTGACAAAACCCTCAAGCTAATAACGTTAGGTACCTTTTGTGACTTCAGACCGTTGGTTATCTGTTGAAGAAATTGCCGAATATCTTGGCGTAAGCAAAGATACCGTGTACTCATGGATCAGTAAAAAGGGAATGCCAGCGCATAGAATTGGTCGGCCTTGGAAGTTTAAAGCTGATGAGGTGGATCAGTGGGTTAGGTCTGGTGGTGCATCAGATAACAGCAAGGAAGAAAAATAATATGGCCTTAAACGAAGCGGATACTTGCCGAGTCTATGTGACGCCAAAACTTAAAGAGTCTGGTTGGGAAAGCAATCCTAGCGCAATAACTGAACAGTACACATTTACTGATGGTCGTGTTCAGTTTAAGGGCAGCAAAGTTCAGCGTGGCGAGCAAAAGCGAGCTGATTATTTACTTAAGTACACTCGTGATTTTCCTATTGCCGTTGTTGAGGCTAAACCTGAAAAAAGCCCTGTAGGTCAAGGGATGCAACAGGCAAAAGATTACGCAGAAATCTTAGGGTTAAAGTTTGCTTATTCAACCAATGGTCATGAGATCCTAGAGTTTGATTACACCACTGGTGAAGAGCAGTTATTGTCGCGCTTTCCAACCCCTGAAGAGTTATTCAGTCGGCTTTGTGGTGATGAAGGTTTAAAGGATGAAGATCTTGATACCTTACTGTCTCCTTACCACCATGTCTCGGGTTACTCACCGCGTTACTACCAGCAAATTGCCATAAACCGCGCAGTCCAGTCGGTACTTCAAGGTAAAAAGCGCTCATTAATTACGATGGCAACGGGTACGGGTAAGACAGTTGTCGCTTTTCAAATTAGTTGGAAGCTGTGGAGTGCTCGCTGGAACCGCACGGGAGACTATAGAAAGCCTCGCATTCTATTTCTGGCAGATAGAAATGTGTTGGTAGATGATCCAAAGGATAAAACATTTACCCCGTTTGGTGATGCAAGGCATAAAATTGAAGGTGGTAAAGCCGTTAAAAGTCGTGAGATTTATTTTGCGATTTATCAATCCATTGCTAGTGATGAGCGTCGTCCAGGCTTGTATAAAGAGTTTCCGCAAGACTTTTTTGATCTAATCATCATCGATGAGTGTCATAGAGGCAGTGCCCGTGACAACAGTAACTGGCGCGAAATTCTAGAGTATTTTGAGCCAGCTTTCCAAATCGGTATGACGGCGACTCCGCTGCGCGAAGATAACCGCGATACTTACCGTTATTTTGGCAACCCAATTTATACCTATAGTTTGCGCCAAGGTATTGATGACGGATTTCTTGCTCCATACCGCGTACACCGAGTCATTTCGGAAGTTGATGCGGCAGGCTGGCGACCAAGCAAAGGCGATGTAGACCGCTTTGGACGAGAAATCCCTGATGGAGAATACCACACCAAGGACTTCGAGCGAGTTATTGCGTTAAAGGCACGAACAGATACGTTTGCTAAGCACCTGACAGACTTTATGAAGCGAACCGATCGCTTTGCAAAAACGATCGTGTTTTGTGTCGATCAAGAGCACGCTGACGAAATGCGTCGGGCGCTTAATAACTTGAATTCTGACCTTGCACGTAAGCATCCTGATTACGTAGCACGAGTGACATCAGAAGAAGGGAAAATTGGCAAAGGGCACCTCAGTCGTTTTCAAGAGCTGGAAACCAGTACCCCAGTGA
Organism: Vibrio sp. STUT-A11; assembly: GCF_026000435.1. Taxonomy (NCBI): domain Bacteria; kingdom Pseudomonadati; phylum Pseudomonadota; class Gammaproteobacteria; order Vibrionales; family Vibrionaceae; genus Vibrio; species Vibrio sp. STUT-A11. The sequence goes on from NZ_AP026764.1 coordinate 444,832, forward strand.
TACTGACCACTTCACAGCTATTAACAACGGGGGTAGATGCACCAACCTGTAAAAATGTTGTGCTTGCGCGTGTTGTTAACTCAATGAGTGAGTTCAAGCAAATTGTTGGCCGTGGTACCCGCTTACGCGAAGATTACGGCAAGCTTTGGTTCAACATCATTGATTATACCGGTTCCGCTACACAAAACTTCGCTGACCCTGACTTTGACGGTTACCCAGAAATTGAAGATGAAGTGGTGATTGATGAAGATGGTGAAGAAGTGGTTGATGACCCTTTAACACCAGATAGTGAAGAGTTAGAGGTTGCTGAAGATACGGGTGAACACGAAGTGAACACTGAAGCTGAAGGCGCTGATGATGGAGAGGAGCACGAACCGAGAAAGTACTACGTAGACGGTGGGAGCGTTAAAATTACGTCTCATTTGGTTTATGAGCTAGACGAAGACGGTAAACAACTTCGTGTCATCCAATATACCGACTACACCGCAGAAAAGGTAAAAACCCTCTTTTCCTCATTGGACGAAATAAAAGATAGTTGGGCTAATCCGTTAAAGAGAGAACAGGTCATTCTCGAACTACAAGAACGAGGGATCCAGTTTGATGATTTGGTTGCAGAGTCAGGCAAAACCGATGCAGATCCATTGGATTTACTTTGCCATATAGCATTTAACGTACCGCTGCGAACCAGAAAAGAGCGTGCTAACTACTTGAAGAAAAACAAACCTGATTTTTTTGAACAGTACGGTCCAGAGGCCCGCGCTATATTAACGTCTTTATTGGACAAATACACCGACCACGGCCCTAAGCAATTCAGTATTCCTGATTCGCTACAGGTACCACCCATTTCTGAATATGGCAATGTGATGGAAATAGCCCGCCTTTTTGGCGGTGCGTTGCAAATGAAAACAGCCGTGGACCAATTACAAACGCTGCTCTATAGCCAGCAATAACAGAAGTAACGATACGATTTATGGCACGAACAAAGAAAGCAGATCAGCCGATGACCACCGCCCAGCAACTAGGCGCGATTGTTAAATCATCTCGGCAAATCATGCGTAAAGATAAAGGCTTAAATGGCGATCTCGATCGCCTGCCAATGCTCACTTGGATCATGTTTTTGAAGTTTCTCGACGACTTAGAACAAATGCGAGAAACCGAAGCCGTGCTAGAAGGAAAAAGCTTTCAGCCAGCCATCGAAGCGCCGTACCGCTGGCGAGACTGGGCAGCAATTGAAGGTGGTATCACCGGCGATGAGCTGATTGCCTTTATTAACAATGATGAAGCAATGCGACCTGATGGCACGCGTGGCATCGGTTTGTTTGCTTACTTGCGTAGCCTGCAAGGTGATAACGGTGGTGATCGTCGAGATGTGATTGCGACCGTGTTTAAAGGCATGCAAAACCGAATGATCAACGGATATTTGTTACGTGATGTTGTCGACAAAATAAACGGCATCCATTTCAACTCATCTGAAGAGATGCATACCTTAAGCCGCTTATACGAAACCATGCTGCGTGAAATGCGTGATGCCGCTGGTGACTCCGGCGAATTTTATACTCCGCGTCCAGTGGTTCGCTTTATGGTTGAGGTGATGGATCCGCAGTTGGGTGAGTCTGTATTGGACCCAGCCTGTGGCACGGGTGGTTTTTTGGTTGAAGCGTTCGAACACCTAGAGCGCCAGTGTAAAACAGTCGAAGATCGCAAAGTATTGCAAGAAAGCAGTATCTTTGGCGGCGAAGCCAAATCTTTGCCTTACTTGTTGGTACAAATGAACCTGTTACTGCATGGTTTGGAGTACCCAAGAATTGACCCTGAAAATAGCCTCCGTTTTCCACTACGAGAGATGGGTGACAAAGATCGTGTGGATGTGATCTTAACCAATCCACCTTTTGGTGGTGAGGAAGAAAAAGGCATTCTTGGTAACTTCCCAGAAGACATGCAAACCGCCGAAACCGCAATGCTGTTCCTTCAGTTGATCATGCGTAAACTCAAGCGTCCTGGTCATGGTTCAGACAATGGCGGCCGTGCCGCGGTTGTCGTCCCAAATGGCACGTTATTCAGTGATGGTATCAGCGCACGCATTAAAGAAGATCTGTTAAAAAACTTTAATCTGCATACCATTGTTCGTTTGCCGGAAGGGGTATTCGCGCCTTACACCGATATTGCAGGCAACTTACTCTTCTTCGATCGTTCTGGCCCAACAGACGATATTTGGTATTACCAAATCACTGTTCCTGAAGGTCGTAAAAAATATACTAAGACTAAACCAATGGAAAGCCATGAGTTTGATGAATGCTGTAACTGGTGGAGTAATAGGATTGTTAATCAGAATGCATGGAAAGAAAGTGCCTCAGAGATTATTAAATACTCCGAAAGTGGACAACTGATTGACGTAAATTTAGATAGAAAAAATCCTAATAGTCTCGAAGTGCTTGAACACGAAGAGCCTATGGATTTGATAGAGAAAATAACCACTAAAGAAGAGTCTCTTTTAGCGATCTTAAAACAGATTAAAGCTGAAATCCGTACTCAAGGTATCTCTAAATGAAAGAGTATACTTTAAGGGATGTTCTTATCCGCCAAAAAGAGGCCATCACCGTTGAGGATGATGCTGAGTATAAGCGCATTACCATTAAAATGAATGGTAATGGCGTGCTCCTTAGAGATGAAGTCATTGGTGACGCTATAGGAACTAAGCGCCAGTTTCTGGTGAGTTCTGATCAGTTTGTGCTTTCAAAAATTGACGCAAGGAATGGTGCTTTCGGAATAGTGCCTAAAAGCTGTGATGGAGCAATTATTACAGGAAACTTTTGGGCATTTGACGTCAACTCCGAACTTGCAGATGTTAAATACCTCGATTTCATGTCTAAAACACCAGAGTTCAAAGACTTTTGTATCGTTGCAAGCGAAGGTACTACTAATCGAAAGTACCTTGACGAAAATAAGTTTCTTGATAAACGGATTTTGCTACCTGAGCTCGCAGAGCAGAAAAAAGTGGTTGCTAAGATCTTAAAGTTTAAGAATAAGATAGAGCTAGCGCGGAAAATCCGAAACGAGATTTTAAGTGATCTCTACGTGCTGTTAAACAGCACATTTCACAAATTAATTGAAGGCGCTGTCTACAAGCCGATGTCGAAAGTGGCACCTCTTGAGCGCCGTAAAGTTGAGATCGATGTGAACGCGGAGTACCCAGAGCTTGGTGTGCGTTGTTTTGGTAACGGTACTTTCCACAAGCCTATTCTTAACGGAATGGACGTTGGTACCAAAAAGCTGTACCAAATGGTTCCCGGTGACTTGGTGTTCAGTAATGTTTTTGCTTGGGAAGGTGCGATCGCGGTTGTTAAAAAAGAAGACGAAGGTCGTGTCGGTTCGCATCGTTTTATAACGTGTTTACCTAAATCAGGAGTGGTGACAGCCGATTTCCTTTGCTTTTATTTTCTAACGACTGAGGGGTTAGAGAAAATACAAGCAGCATCCCCTGGAGGTGCTGGAAGGAATAGAACTTTAGGACTTAAGAAGCTAGAAAATATCGAGGTTCCTGTACCCGATTACGATAAGCAGCTTTGGTTTAATCAACTGCAAAGCTATGTTGAAAAAATTAAACAAGCTCAATCAGAAAATGCAACTGAGTTAGAGGCTCTGATGCCTTCAATTTTAGATAAAGCCTTTAAGGGAGAATTGGTTTAATGTCTATGCCTGCACCGACGCTTGCTTATGATGCTGGCACCCAGCCTGTTATTGCTCATGGCTTGTCTTATCAGGACGAGCAAGTGAGCGAGATGTTAGCTGGCCCTGCAAACGATTCTGAACTACTTTAACATTTTAAATTTTGTCGAAGTAAAAACTCCTGAAGAGAAAAAGAACTCTAACAGGGCATGTTATGGGCGGCTTGCTTAATATTTCAAGTAAGCTTTCCCATACTTTTAGTTATTAATGATTTACTAATATTCGATTTTTCGAAACTAATAATTGTCCAAAACCTTCTCAAAAATGGTTCAGAAATCTTGTGAACACCAAGCGATTTTGTCATATGTTCGTATTTTATAGGGCTAAGAAAGAAAATATGCCGTAGCCCTCAGCCCTTATAAATAAAAGGCTGAGGGCTCACATTGGACTTTTCGCTGAAATGGGCGCAAAAACCCATGATCAAATCTATAAATAGCATGATGATGGATATGCTAGCTGCTATCGCGAGAAAAGATTACCAAGATCGCCGCCGCCGTCAGGCTGAAGGAATAAAGAAAGCCAAAGAGGAAGGGAAATACAGAGGGCGGCAAGCCGATTCAGAACTACACGAAAAAATCTATCAGCTACGAGTAGTCAACAAGCTGAGTATCAGTGATACCGCCAAACTTACCAATGTTTCAGGTCGTACAGTAATACGGGTTGCTAAAAAGTTGGCAAGTGAGCGTTCAGCGGGGTAAGAAGCTTAGCGTATGGAATGGACTTCCTCCCTATCACTCAGCCGTTAGTTCTGAGATGATAAATTCACCATTTCATACGGAGATAACAACATGGCTGTGACTGTATTAGGTATCGACCTAGCAAAAAATGTGTTCGCATTGCATGGTGTTGACCACAAAGGCAATACCATTTTATGCAAACCCAAAGTAAGTCGGGCCAAGCTGTTAGAAACGGTAGCCAATATGCCACCGTGTCTGATTGGAATGGAAGCATGTAGCAGCGCTCATTTTTGGGCCCGATTATTCAAAAATGTCGGCCACGAAGTTCGCCTCATCGCTCCTAAGTTTGTCTCTCCTTATCGACTGTCTGGCAAAGCAGGGAAAAATGATGCTGCTGATGCTCAATCTATCTGTGAAGCAGTTCAACGTCCTCATATGCGATTTGTTAGCATCAAGTCAGAAGAGCAGCAATCGATTCAATGTTTGCACCGAGCTAGGCAGGGCCTAAATGAAGAAAGGACGGCAGTATGCAACCGCATTCGTGGTTTGCTCGCTGAGTTTGGTGTGATTGCTCCTTTATCACCGGAGCGATTGCGTAACGAGTTCGAGAGCATGAAGGTTCACCTTCCAACCTTAGCCGCAACTTGCATGGATGAATTATTTCTTCATATAGACAACATTGAGCGCAGGCTTTTAAAGTTCGACCGACTGATTAAAGAGACGGCAGAGCAAGATGAACGATGCCGACTATTGATGCAACTAAAGGGGGTTGGACCTATGACAGCCAGTGCTCTAGTATCAGCGATCTCTGACGGAAAAGAGTTTCGTAATGGCCGTCAATTGGCGGCCTGGTTGGGTTTAACGCCTTCTCAATACAGCAGCGGAGGGAAACCAAAATTAGGGCGAATTACTAAAGCTGGTGACAACTATATTCGTAGTCTGCTTGTGCAGGGGGCGCGTTCAATGATGGCTAGCGCCGGACGAAAAGACGATCCGCTCAGTAAGTGGGTCTGTGATGTCAAAGATCGCCGTGGTTACTGGCGAGCCGCTATTGCTTTAGCTGCAAAAAATGCACGACACTGTTGAGCAATACTTCACTATGGTGAATCATTCGAAAATTGTTATTCAACCTAAATAAATCTCTTACCACCAATGATGACAACGCAAATATGATAAGGGTTAAGACCCCGCAAGAGGTGCCTGAGAAAACGTTAGGATGTTAAATATCCGATTAGCGTATGAGGTTCTTGCGAGCGTCTTTCATTTTGGTCCGGAACAGAATATTCCAGTATGACCGCTTATAGTACTGCATCTTAATCTTCATTGTGATTGCGTTCAGAGCACCCATTGACATCGGGAGGAAGTCCTTATAGTACGTTTTCGTTCCATTGGGCTTCAGACCCCGTACCTTGTAAATCACCGTCTGCGTATTGAAGTGAACCGTAAACTTTGAAACAGTCAAATGTGTACGCTGCAGCTACAGAGTAAGTTTGACCATCGTTTGGAGATTCAAGCTTAAGTTCTACACTGTCGCTTGCTTTCAAGCTCGCTGCGTTTTCGAAAGAAATGAATGCTGCGCCAAATTTGAAATCACCCAGTGTTACATCACCAGCTAAACCGACAGAGTTCGCTTTGTCGCCGTCAGAACCATAAGCTACCGCCGCAGAGAAATCGTCTACTTTGTAGTTTAGAGATGTAGCAAAGTTTGCTTCGTTGTCTGAATCGCTGTCAGTTTCGTAGTTTGCAGAAAACTCAAGATCGTTGATTGTTTTCTTGTATCGGATACCTTGGCCATCTACACCACCTTGACCGATGATGTATAGGTTAGAACCTTCACCTTGTTTCGCTTTTTCAACTGCACCGAATGAGTTACCAGTATCACCGAAAGAGAAATTACCGTAAGTAGTGTGGTCAAATTCTAATTTAATATCAGCGAATTCTGCATTACGGTTTGCTTTTGTCACACTGTCGCCAGCATTAATTGCGAAAGAACCGATTAGTTTCGCATCTTCACTTAATTGATGCGTACCTTTAACTTTTAGGTGTGCATCTGTAAATACGTGTGGTTCTTTCTTTTTATCATCAGCATTAACGTAAATTGCGATACCTTTTGCCCAACCAGATAGTTCAACTGTGTTTTCGTCTGATTTGTAGATTTCGCCAGCTGCTGCCGCACCAGTGAATAGAACAGAAATTGCAATAGCTAAAGGTTTGATGTTCATATCGTACTCCATATGTTGCACAAAAAATTAATGCAACCAATTGTATTAAAAGTATTTATAGGCTAAGAGATTACATTCTTATGCTGAATGCGCTTCTGGAGTAATATTATCGAAATAAATTATATTTAAAATTGAAATGTTATTTTAATTTTAATAAATAAGATCGTGATCATAAATAAACCCATATTTGCAAAGTAACGATATGCAGTTTTATGCACTGAAAATGATAGGTCTTCGTATATTTATTTGATTAAGATCAAATATATATCCACACAGAAAAATGTGACGAGATGCAATATATTAGTGCGTATAAAAAACAACCAGAAACACTGATAGGAAAATCATGGAATTGTAAAAATAAAAATTAGATATGAATCGCAAATTTATTTATAAATATATTAATTGCTATTTAAAACATGCTATGGGAGGAATCAGATATATAAGATGCTCTATTTCCCCACCGTCAACGCTCAGTAATTTAAAGGCTGTAGGGCGGGTAAACAAAAAAAAGTCCCCTCATTACTGAAGGGACTCTTTGTGAAGAATTAACGTTTTTGAGTCAGCGGTTCATTTATGCTTTTGCTGTCTGTTTGTAGCGGTCAAAGATAACAGCGGCTAGTAGAATTAAGCCACGAACAACGTATTGAGCAAACGGAGACATGTTCAATAGGTTCATCGCGTTTTCTACGGTACCCAGAATTAGCACACCAGCGATAACGTAAGAAACTTTACCGATACCACCTTTCAGAGATACGCCCCCCAATACACAAGCAGAGATAACCACCAGTTCAAAACCAACAGAAGTCATTGGCTGGCCTGAAGTCATACGTGCAGCCAGAATAACACCAGCAAGTGCTGCCATGAAGCCAGAGATGGTGTAGATCATCATCTTAGTTTTTACAACGTTTACCCCAGCCAGACGTGCCGCTTCTTCGTTGCCACCAATCGCCAGTGTATTACGGCCATAAACGGTACGGTTCAGTAAAAACGTAAAGACAGCGAATGTAATGATTGTTAGCCAAATTGGAGTCGGGATACCGATGAAAGAAGAGTTACCTAACGCGAAGAAGCTCTCTTCTGTGATACCTACCGCTTTACCGTCAGAAATGATGTAGCCTAGACCGCGAGCAATCTGCATCGTCGCAAGTGTCGTAATTAGTGCGTTGATTTGCAGCTTGGCGATAACAAAGCCGTTTAACAGACCAAATGCCACACCAGAAAGTAGGCCTGCACCCACACCCAGAACGACGCTGCTGGTCGCGTTGATAGCTACAGCGGTAACAACACCTGAACATGCAATGACTGAAGCAACAGAAAGGTCAAGGTCACCACACGCAAGACAGAACAGCATGGCACATGCCACCATACCACTCATTGAGATGGCCAGGCCTAAGCCTTTCATATTGATGAAAGTTGCAAAGTAAGGAACAAATAGGCAGCAGAGTAAAAAGAGTCCTGCAAACACCATAAGCATTCCGAACTTATCCCAGGTTTTTGCGAAGCTGAAGCCACCAGTTTCAGGTGCTGACTCTAGAGCTTTTGTAGGGCTAGAAGTAGACATAATGATATTCCTTAAATTTAAGCGGCTGCCGAATCTTCTTTATCTAGCATGGCTAGACGAAGAGCGGTTTGTTCATTGAATTCGTCGCGTTGTAGTTCACCAGTGACCTCGCCGTCTTTCATAACAAGTACACGGTCAGAGATGCCCAACACTTCAGGTAAATCGCTGGAAACAACGAGTACCGTTACTCCGTTCTCTGCCAGCTTAAAAATGAGTTCGTAAATTTCCGATTTGGCACCCACATCGATACCGCGAGTCGGTTCGTCCAGTAAGATCACGCTCATTGCGGTTGATAGCCAACGACCAAGGATTACTTTCTGTTGGTTACCGCCAGACAATTTGCCGATAGGTTGCTCCAGCGAAGAAGCTTTTACATTGAGTGCTTCTTTTTGCTTCGCAGCGTTGTTTTTTTCCCAATCGAAATCAATCAAGCTCTTTAATTTCAAATGCCAAGGGCGAGCACTGATGTTGGTATTCTCTTGTACCGACATGATTGGAACGATGCCATCTGCTTTGCGGTCTTCCGAGCAGAGAGTAATGCCGTGACGAATCGCTTCTTGTGGGTTTCTGACGCCAATTTTGACATCGTGTAAGTAAAGGTCACCGGCTGTCTTTTTGTCTGCGCCGAAAATAAGGCGAGTAAGCTCAGTACGACCTGCACCCACCAGGCCAAACAAACCGAGGACTTCACCTTGTTTAACATCCAGCGAAACGGGTGCGGTTAACCCTGGACCTTCGAAGTTTTCGAGGCGTAAACCACTCTTACCGTGTTCACGCGGACGGTAGTTGAAGATGTCACTAATTTCACGGCCAACCATCAGTTCAACTAAACGATCGTTCGTCAGCTGTGAAAGATCAGTAAATGATTGAACGTGTTGACCATCTTTGAAGATAGTCAATGCATCACATAGATCGAAGATCTCTTCCATGCGGTGCGATACGTACATGATGATTTTGCCCGCATCACGCAGTTCTCGGATAACCTTGAACAGGTTTTTAATTTCGCGCTGTGACAAACTACTGGTTGGTTCATCAAATGCGATAATTTGTGCGTTTCGGCTCAGTGCTTTGGCAATCTCAACCATCTGCCATTGGCCAATAGACAACTCTTTTAGTTGGCAAGATGGGTCGAATGTTTCACCTAAACGCTCTAACTGAACTCGTGCGTTCTTGTTGAGGGTTTCTGTATCCACTCGGCCACCCTTGGTCGGTAGTTGACCAAGATAAATATTTTCCGCAACCGTTAGCTCAGGAACCAAGTTGAGCTCTTGATAAATAATGGCAATACCGTGCTCAAGCGCATCATTGGTTGAATTCAGCGCCACTTCTTTACCATCAATAGCGATGTGACCTTCCGTAGGCGTATGAAAACCACTTAAGGTTTTTAGTAACGTTGATTTACCAGCACCATTTTCACCCATCAAAGCGTGAACACTGCCCGCATCGGCGCGGAAACTCACGTTGTTCAATGCCTTAACACCAGGGAAGTGCTTCGAGATATTTCGAAACTCTATGTAAGAGGGGGACTTCGCCATGACATTCTCTCCGTTAAATCAGTTGGTGACGACCAAGCTGGCCGTCACCGAAAGTGAGCTTACAGCCCTTTTTTCGCTAGTTCGTCTTTGAAGTTGTCACGAGTGATAAGCACAACGTCCGTAACTTCAACAAACTTCTCTGGTTGAACGTCTTCTTTTACCCACTTGTATAGAGACTCGATACTCTTGTAGCCGTGTACGTCCGGGCTAGGTAGTAGTGAACCGTAGAAACCAGTCGGTTGAGATTTCGCAAGTTCGTTAACCGCATCAACACCGTTGATACCAATACCGATTACGTTGTCTGAACCGAAGCCCTGACCTTCTGTTGCACGTACGCCGCCTAATACTGTGTTGTCGTTCATACCAACGATTAGCCATTGCTTAACGGTTGGGTATTGAACAAGTAGAGAGTTCGCTGCGTCCAGTGCTCCTGGAATGTCATTGGTTTTGGTTGGTACACGGTAGATTTGCTCTCCAGGGAAGCCAGCAGCTTTAAGTGCAGAAATTGAACCATCTACACGACGACGCGCAGTATCAAGCTCATCCGCAGTGATAGCCATTACGCCAGTCGCAGAAGCATCCCAACCACGTTTTTGCATTTCTTTGTACAGCTCAGTACCTTGACGTTCACCGATAGCAGTAGCCGCCATCATAACCAATGGTACGTCTGTCATCGGCTCGCCTTTCGCATTTAGGAACTGGTCATCGACCGTAATCACTTTCAGGTCATAGCTTTTTGCTTTCGCCATGATTGCAGGACCTAATTTAGGGTCTGGTGTGCAGATAACGAAGCCTTTCGCGCCTTGCGCCGCTAGAGTGTCGATAGCATTAAGGGTTTTTTCGCCATCTGGCACCGCCATTTTTACTACTTCAAAGCCTAAATCTTTACCGGCTTTTTCAGCAAATGACCATTCCGTTTGGAACCATGGTTCTTCAGGTTGTTTAACTAGGTAGCCTAGTCGGGTGTCATCATTTGAACCAAAAAATGCATTGGCCGAAGCACTAAGCATAGTTACGCCAGATAGGGCAGCGATTGTGAGTAGTTTTTTTAATTTCATTGTTATCCATCCACAGGTAGAGGTGAGTGTTCGCTATACATACTTGTGGATTTAGGGACATTTGTTAGTGACAAAAATCACAGCGGAAAAATGTAGCGAATTTGTCCATTCATTTAGCCAAAGGGGCTATGACACAGATCTCAATTATGCGACCCGTCATCAAGATTTACGCTAAACAAGCCAACACTAGCCTAGTGCGAACGTTGAATTCGCTGATATTTTGCTATTCCGACCTGACAAAAGAAGGTGTTAAAAAGAACACAAAAAATCGTCCATGACGTTTTTGTCCATAAAGTTAGCAGGCCTCTTTATGGGATAACGTCCCTCCTCTCGCTATAACAACAAGTAGATTTAGTTTGCTGACCAAAAGCTGGAGCAGTCATGGACACATTAAACACACAACAACAGCATGTCATTGGTTTGGACTTCGGTTCAGACTCCGTACGTGCCCTTATCGTAAATGCACAAACAGGCAGTGAAGTCTCTTCGTCTGTCGTCTATTACCCGAGATGGATGAAAGGGCTATATTGTCAGCCTGCTCAATCTCAATTCAGACATCACCCTCAAGACTATTTGGATGCAATGACCAGCGCTATCCAAGAAGTACTAACGACGGTTTCGCCTGAACTCGCCTCTTCCATTGTTGGTATCGGTGTCGATACAACAGGCTCAACACCAGCCCCAATTGATGAAAACGGCAACATCCTGGCATTGCTACCAGAGTTCGAGAACAACCCAAATGCGATGTTTGTACTTTGGAAAGATCACACGTCGGTGACAAAGGCGGATCTGATCAACGAGCTTGCCCACTCAGGTGATTTCACCGATTACACCCGTTACATCGGTGGTATTTATTCATCGGAATGGTTCTGGGCTAAAGCCGCTTGGGTCAGCGAACAAGACGAACAAGTCGCTAAAAACGCCTACAGCTGGGTAGAACTTTGTGACTGGATTCCAGCGATTCTCGCCGACGCTCAGCATCCACAAAAACTGCGTCGTGGTATTTGTGCTGCCGGACATAAAGCCATGTGGCACGACAGCTGGGGCGGCCTGCCTGACCAAGCGTTTTTAAGCGCGATTTCTCCGACACTGGATGGCATCCGCGATCGTATGTTCACGGAAGTATTCACTTCGGATCAAGCCGCTGGTTACCTGTCAAAAGCATGGGCAGAAAAACTGGGCTTGCCAGAAGGCATTGCGATTGCAATTGGCGAATTTGACTGTCACATGGGCGCGGTGGGTGCCGGTGCTGGTGCCAATGATTTGGTTAAAGTGATTGGCACCTCTACGTGTGACATCTTGATGGTTGAAGCCGATCAGGTTGGCGATCGCACCATTCACGGCATTTGTGGTCAGGTTGAAGGTAGTGCGATGCCAGAGTTGCTGGCGCTAGAAGCAGGACAATCTGCATTTGGTGATATGTACGCTTGGTTTAAGAACGTCCTGATGTGGCCACTGCAGGCTTACGCTGAGCGCAATCCAGACTTTGCAAAGACCGCAGACGAAATTGCATCTGATTTATTGCCAATGCTTTCGCAAGCCGCTGAGCAGCAGGGTATCGACAAATACACACCTGTCGCAATGGACTGGCTCAATGGCCGACGCACACCATACGCCAACCAACGACTAAAAGGTGCTATCAGTGATTTGAACCTTGGCAGTGCTTCACCAGCCATCTTCTCTGCATTGGTTGAGTCAACGGCTCACGGTGCCAAAGCGATTGTCGATTGCTTCATCGAGCAAGACGTCAAGGTTGAACGCGTAATTGCCATCGGTGGTATTGCGCAGAAATCCCCGTTCGTGATGCAGATGTGTGCGGATGTGATTGGTCGCGAAATCATAGTGGTTGAATCGGATCAATGTTGTGCATTAGGGGCAGCGATATTTGCGGCAGTCGCAGCTGGTGTTTACCCAGATACCAAAGCCGCACAAGGCGTTATGGCAAGCCCTGTTCGTCAAACTTATTCACCAAACCCACAAGTGCAAGCTTTGCGAGCAGAGCGCTACGCGACGTATCGTCAACTAGGTCAACACATGGAACAAATGGCAGAGTTCCATCAATCTCAGGAGCGTGAAGATGTCTGAACAAACAGCATGGAATGATGTGAATTCATTCGCTGAACGCATGAAAGCCCTTCGCCATCAGGTGTGGCAGGCCAACATGGATCTTCAGCGTCATAACCTCGTGACCTTCACCTGGGGCAATGTTTCAGGCATCGATCGCGAATCCGGTTTAGTGGTGATTAAACCAAGTGGCGTCGAATACATCGAACTCAGTGCGGAAAACATGGTGGTAGTGGATCTGCAAGGCGAAATCATTGAAGGCGATCTTAAACCTTCTTCGGATACCGCGACGCACCTAGAGCTATACCGCCAGTTCCCGTCAATTGGTGGCATCGTGCATACCCACTCGTCTTATGCGACGTCATGGGCGCAAGCAGGCGCGGCGATTCCTGCATTCGGCACCACGCACGCGGATTATTTCTACGGTCATATTCCTTGTGCCCGCGCTTTGACTCAACAAGAGATTGAAAACGATTACGAGCTGAATACCGGTAAAGTCATCGTTGAAACGATTGGCGCAACTGATCCAATGGCGATTCCTGGAATTTTGGTTCGCGAGCACGCGCCATTTACCTGGGGAACCGATCCACATAACGCCGTACATAACGCAGTAGTAGTGGAAGAAGTTGCCAAAATGGCGTTCCGCACCCTGTCTATCAACCCGAGCACGTTACCAATTCCACAGACCTTGCTGGATAAGCACTACTTACGCAAGCACGGTAAAGACGCGTACTACGGACAAAAATAACCAACAATTGTCGCCTGGCAACTGGCGAGGCGACCAATGCGACACAGAATAACAGAGGCACTTATGAAAGATTTAACAAACAAATCTGTATGGTTTATCACCGGTTCACAGCACCTATACGGTCCTAAAGTATTGGAGCAAGTGGCAAAGAACAGCGAAGAGATCGTGGCTGGTTTCAACCAGAGCAGCGATGTGTGCGTGCCTGTTGTATGTAAAGAAACAGTGAAGTCGCCAGAGGAAATCCTGAACGTTTGCCAACAAGCAAACAACGATGAAAACTGTCTGGGTGTGGTGCTATGGATGCACACTTTCTCGCCAGCTAAAATGTGGATTTCAGGTCTTAAGCAACTAAACAAACCATTTGTTCATCTGCACACCCAATTCAGCGAAGCGCTTCCTTGGGAAAGCATCGACATGAACTATATGAACCTCAACCAAAGTGCGCACGGTGACCGAGAATTTGGCTTTATTGGTACGCGCCTTGGCTTGGACCGCCGCGTTATCGTTGGTCACTGGCAAAAACCTTCTGTACGTAAGCAACTCGACCACTGGTGCCGCGCGGCAATTGGTTGGCACGAAAGCCACACGCTACGTGTCGCTCGTTTTGGTGACAATATGCGCCAGGTAGCGGTAACTGAAGGTAACAAGGTTAGCGCACAAATCGAGTTTGGCTTTGAAGTACACGCTTACGGTTTAGGGGAGCTAACTGAAGTCGTGAACAAAGTCGAAGACAGCGCGATCAACGCCCTGTTGGAAGAGTACCGCGCAACGTACCGAATCGCTCCGGAGATTTTTGAAACGCCAGAACAGCTAGAAATCCTTAAGAACGAAGCGCGTCTTGAACTTGGTATGGAAACCTTCCTGCAAGAGCGCGGCTGCATGGCATTTGTAAACACGTTTGAAAACCTGACAGGCTTAACTAACCTGCCTGGTTTGGCAACGCAACGCTTAATGGAAAAAGGCTATGGTTACGGCGGTGAAGGCGACTGGAAAACTGCCGCGCTGACACGCATCATCAAAACTATGGGTCAAGGTCTACCGGGCGGCACGTCTTTCATGGAAGACTACACCTACAACTTAACGGGTGAAGGCCAGGTGCTTGGCGCGCACATGTTGGAAGTATGCCCGACTATCGCCGCTGACAAACCATCGATTGAGATTCATCGCCATACTATCGGTAAAACTGACGATGTCGCACGTGCGATCTTCAGCGCGAAATCCGGCCCGGCACTCGTTGCAACCCTGATTGATTTGGGTAACCGCTTCCGCTTGTTGGTGAATGAAATTGATACCGTAACACCGCCATCAGATCTACCAAACTTACCTGTGGCACACGCACTGTGGGAGCCTCAGCCAAACCTGGAAGTATCTGCAGCTTCATGGATTCATGCGGGCGGCGCGCACCACAGCGTATACACGCAAAACGTCACTTTAGATATGCTAGAAGACTTCGCTGAGTTTACTGGTATCGAACTGGTTGTGATTGACAAGAACACCACCATCCTTGACTTCAAAACAGAGCTGAAACACAACAGTCTGTTCTACCGTTTTAGCAGCGGTATCTAAATCTAAAAATACGCATGCACCTATTCGGCTGAGGGGGTCAGTCGAGTAGGTGTTTTGCTATATTTTGAACATCCAACTTCCCGCACGTCATGCCACCCCCCCTAATAGCTTGAACAATTCCCTACCTCTCGTTTTTGTTATCTATTTTTTTACTGCGCAAAATAATCGAGTAGAATTTGTGGGTTATGCGCATGGCAAAAATAGCACTGCGGTCTGTGACAACTATACTGATAAATCCATGCTTAGCATGACGGGTTGTGGCGTAGCGATGTGATATGCCGGATTAGATATCTACACTCGCAACAACATAATGGCTACAATCGATAATCATCGGTGAAGCGTTAAAACAACAACTTAAACAACGCTTGCCACTCTGGTTTATTTTTTCGCCGCGCGAATTTGTGGCGTTTGTTAATGCTGTTATACGGAAGAGAGAATGCAAAACGATCCCTTGAAACCTGGATATGACTTCAATGCTCATTTAGTTGCGGGCTTAACGCCAATCTCCAAAGGCAACGATCTAGACTTTGTTATTGACCGTCCACATGGGATGAAGGGCTTTATCATCAATTTGACGGTCAAAGGCCAAGGTACCGTGTTCCACGGTGATGAATCCTTTACGGTTAACGAAGGCGATTTATTACTTTTTCCTACGGGTGTACCGCACTATTATCACCGCTCAGAAGAGGCGGAAGACTGGCACCACCGTTGGATCTATTTTCGCCCTCGCGCCTACTGGATAAACCGTCTTAAGTGGGAAAGTTGCATCAACGGCGTGTTTATCACCAAAGGTGTCGAGATCGACGCCCAGGAAAAGCTCGATCTGTTGTTTAAGCAGATTGAAGACCTGAGTAAAAAGGACGAGCCATACAGCGATGAATTGACGCTCAATTTGCTAGAGCAGCTATTGATACGCTGTAAAATGAACCAGCCGAACCTTATCAAGAAACTCGTTGATCCAAGAATCACCAACGTGTTGAATTACATGGCCAAGCACCTCAATGAAGATTTTAGCAACGAAAAATTAGCCGATCTTGTGTGTTTGTCGCCCTCCAGATTGGGGCATTTATTCCGCGACGAAGTTGGGATGACGATCATCCAGTGGCGTGATGACCAACGAATCAGCCGAGCGAAACAGTTGCTGGTGACATCGAACTATTCCATCAACCAAATTTCTCGCTTGATTGGCTATTCGGACCCACTCTATTTTTCGCGCGTATTTAAGAACAAAGCTGGGCTAAGCCCGAAACTCTATCGTGAGAAAGTGATGTAAGTAACCTTAAGACGCTGGGTATACATGTCGGGCAGGAATATCTCCTGCCCGAATTATTTATGATCACTGAAAGTTGAACTGGTAACTGGTTTGATGCTGATAGAACGACTTTTGAGTAATAAAGCGTTTGTTCGCCTCTGGCCATTCTGGATGGTTTGGGCAATCAGGTAAGAATTGGGTCTCAAGCGCCAAACCCTGATAATCCTGATATTCCCCATTGCGAGAAGGCGTTCCTGCTAAAAAATTACCGCTGTAGAACTGAATCGCAGGTTTATCGGTAAACACAGACATCTCCACCAGCTTATCTGAGCTAGTCAGGCGAGCGATAGTGCTAACGCCATCTGTTAACTCTTCAGGTAAGCTAAAGGCGTGGTCATAGCCTTTGGCTAACTTCTGGTCTTCATCTCTCAATAAGCGCGGCCCAATCACCTGAGCATTGCTAAAATCAAAACTGCTCCCTTGTACCGTTTTCAGCTCGCCAGTTGGTATGAGATCTTCATCAGTCGGCAGGTATTCGTTGGCCAGCAATTGCAGCTCATGCTCGAGAATAGTCTTGCCAGATTCCGCACCATCCAAATTAAAGTAGGCGTGATTGGTCAGGTTAATTGGACAATCCTGGTCACAGATTGCGGAATATTCGATGCACAGTTGATTGTTTTCCGTCAGCGTATAAGCCACTTCAGCAGTAAGATTCCCCGGGAAACCTTGATCACCGTCGGGAGACATCAAACAGTAGGTAATGTGTGAATCACTTTTGTCTTTCACCAACCAGCGGCGCTTATCAAAGCCTTCAACACCGCCGTGGAGGCTGTTGCCATTATTGTTGCGAGTAATCGAATAAGTTTGGCCGTTTAAGCTGAACTGGCCATTGGCGATACGGTTGGCAAAACGGCCTATGGTCGCGCCTAAAAACGCCGAGTGAGACTGATAATCGCGCAATGAGGTCATGCCGAGCAGCACTTCTCTCGGCCCAGAGAAAGTCGGAAGCTGACAACTCAACCATGTGGCGCCAATATCCATAAAGGTGGCTGTCATGCCGTGATGATTACGTAAGATATGAACCTTGGCAGGCTCGTCATCGGTGAAAAGATCGTGCTCAATCGCGGTCTTGATCGCGTCGGGTGAAATTATGCTGTTGGGCATAGAGGCTCCTTTCAAAAACACAGTACCCGCAAATCGTAGGTACTGAGATAACAGGATTAAATCGCTTCGCCAAAGAGTGGAAAACCGTCTTTCCAGATGAGGCGTTTGATCCGTGTGTGGCGGTTAGGGTCCCAAAGTGGGTCGCCCTCAATTTCGGTGTAATCGCGCGCATGATAAACCAATAGGTCGTGGCCTTCTTCATCGAAGGTAAAGCTATTGTGACCTGGCCCGTAGATCTTTTTCTCCCAGTTGGTTTTAAACACTGGTTGTTTGGCTTTGACCCAGCTTTTCGGGTCTAGCAGGTCACTATTTTCATCTGCATAGAGCAATCCCATACAATAGTTTTCGTCGGTGGCACTGGCGGAGTAAGTCATCCAGAATTTACCATGGCGGTGAATTACCGATGGCCCTTCATTAACCCAAAAGCCGATTTGCTCCCACTCAAACTCAGGGATTGTCAGGCACTGTGGCGCTGTACGCAGCTTGATTGGCGTTTCCAACTCAGCAATGTACAAGTTGGAGTTACCGCCGATGTTGTTGTCTTTTTGCGCCCAAACGTAGTAGTTAACACCGTTGTGGCTGAACGAGGTTGCATCCAGACAGAACGTATCCATACCAGTGTCGATTTGCCCTTCGAACGTCCATTCCGGTGTTATCGGATTTGGGTTCGAATTCGATATCGCGTACATACGGTGCTGGAACAAACCATCGACGATTTCTCGTGACGGCGCGGCAGCAAAGTAGACATACCAAGCGTCGTCGATAAAGTGCAGCTCTGGTGCCCAGATTAAGTCACTGTATGGGCCTGTATCAGGCTTGTACCATGCGTTGATCAGTTCGCTGGTCGTGTCGAGCTCCGCGATGGTCTTCGCTCGACGAATCTCAATGCGATCGTATTCCGGTACCGAAGCGGTGAAATAGTAGTAGCCGTCCGTGTGTTTGTAGATGTGCGGATCGGCACGCTGCTCGATAATAGGGTTTACGAAATCAGTCATACTGCTTACCTTAATTTGCGTAATTTGATTGTGGTTTTGAAGATTGAACGTCGCTTAGGTTTTTCTCTTCTTCCAGGATGTTCGTTGCCGTCATCGACTGGTAGTACTTATCGGTCACTTTGTATTTAAACATCAGTGAGCCCATTAAGAAGTGGAACAAGCCAGGGATAACCGTCAGCATCAGTGCGATACCAATCAGTGCGTAATCCGATTGCGCTTCATTTGGTACGTAGTTAAAGAATGTCAGTAGCCAACCTACCACTGCGCCGCCGATACCCATACCTAGCTTCTGGCTAAATGAGATGCCGCCAAACGCAAGACCAGACACACGCTGACCGGTTTTGTAAGCGCCGTAGTCGACCGCTTCCGCAATGGCTGACCAGAACACTGGTGCATGTAAATCCACCACGAAAGAGACTAAGAAATACAACACGAAAGCCAACGCCAGATCATCACGACCAACGAAAACGTACAGCATCGCACTCAACAACAGTACCGCGACCTGGCTGTAACGGAACAGTTTAATTTTACAGTACTTTTTAGTAATCCAAGTTGATGCCACCATCGCTATAATCGCCGCGCCGACACCCGTCGCAAGGAAGGCTGAAATTGTACCTGCGTCACCACCGAGGTAGTACTTAGCGTAATACGCTGCAACCGAACCACGAATCACGTAGCCGATAGTGCCCGTGACACATACCGCGCAAAGCACCAGCCATTGGTCATTTTGCGCCAGCAGTTTAACTTGGTCTTTAAATGACTTTTTGTCGACCACGTGTTCAATTCGTTCTTTGGTGGTCGCGAAACAGAACAAGAACAGCAGTGTGCCCATCAGTCCCATAAGCCCCATCGAGTATTGGTAACCCAATTGGATGTTGTCTTGACCCCAAGCCGCTGACAGCTGCGGTACGATAATGGTGACCAGAAACGCAGCGATTTTAGCGAAGAATAAGCGATAGCCGTTCGCAGACAATCGCTCTTTCGGATCATCGGTCATCACACTGATAAGGGAAATATATGGAATGGTCACCGCGGTAAACATCACCGTGACAAAGATGTACGTCGCGTAAGCGTAAACCAGCTTGGTGTTGTAATCGCCATCTGGCGTGCTGAAAGCGAGGTAAACCGAGATTCCGAAAGGAATGGCTAGAAAGAGCAGATACTGGCGGTAGCGTCCCCAACGAGAGGTAAACTTATCAGTAATCATACCCATTACCGGGTCAGTTACTGCGTCGATTAATCGAACCACGATAAATAGCATCGCTAAGTCTTCAGGTTTAATACCAAAAATATCCGTATAGAAGAAGGTAATGATTAACATCATCGATGAAATCACCACGTTGACCGCCATGTCACCGGCTCCGAAACCGATTTTCTCAAGGACAGGTAATTTATATTTATACATAGGGACGAATCCATTGTTTTCACGATGACAGGGATATTACTTAGGAATCAGAGGACTGGCTGTTAGGAATCTCATAGATACATGGTGATAGCGGTTTTGTGCATGCCTTCAGCCAATCTGTTTATGTGAGCCGATGACTATCAAGTATCAGAAGCGCAAGGAAATATGGTTTGCTAAAGATAACTCAACAATATAAGAGGCCATCATCTATAGATTGGAGTAACGTTATCTTGAACACGACGCAGACACTGACTACAATGGCGCACTTTCTTTACGGAATCTAGGTCATAAAATGAACGACACTACTAAACCAGCTCTACCAGATCGCCTTGCAGGTAACCCTCGTAGCCCATTCTTTGTGAAAGAGTGCTTCGACCACCAAATCGGTATTCGTTTCAACGGCAAAGAACGTACTGACGTTGAAGAATACTGCGTGAGCGAAGGCTGGGTAAAAATCGCGTCTCCAAAAGCAAAAGACCGTTTCGGTAACCCAATGCTGATCAAACTGAAAGGCGAAGTTGAAGCGTACTACGTGTAAGCTTGAATGCTGAATCCCGCGTAAAAGCTCGAGCCTTGCTCGGGCTTTTTTGTGTCTGCTATCTCCCCAAGCCACTCATCCATTGCCTTCTCTTTTGAGTACAAGTTGTCAGGAAGTCGCTATCGTTTTCAGTTTGTTGTCTAAAATCTTATAGACATACAACCTCCGAAAGAAACGACTCAAGTTGTTGGATTACAGGGAGAGAAAATGGACAGCCCACTTGTCACACTCAAAAGTGCCAGCAAAAGCTTTGTGGATGGCAAAGAGACGCACCACGTACTGGAAAATGTCGACTTCACTCTGGCAAACGGCACAAGCGTGGCATTAACAGGGGCAAGTGGTAGCGGTAAAAGTACCCTACTCAATATCATTGCGGGCTTCGAGCCTCTATCCAGTGGCGAATTATGGTTGGATGGCGAAAACACCGCCGCCTGGAAAGACCCGCAATGGAGCTGTTTTCGACATCAGAAACTTGGCGTCGTCTTCCAACAGTTCAATCTGTTAACCCCACTTAACGTCAAACAAAACATTGCCTTCCCACTGCATTTGAACCAACTAAAATGGAACAAGCGGTGTGACTATTTGGTGGAGACTCTGGCTATTAGTGATTTACTAAACAGGCATGTCTCTACGCTTTCTGGTGGTCAACAACAGCGTGTCGCCATAGCTAGAGCCTTAGCCCACAAACCCAAACTCTTACTCGCTGACGAACCTACTGGTAATCTCGACCAAAAAGCCGGTTTAGAGGTCATGAAGCTGCTGAGTGACATTACCACGCAAGGTAAAACCGCGGTGATATTGGTGACGCATAGCACTGAATGTGCCGAATTCATGCAAACTCAACTGCGCTTGAAAAACGGTCACCTTGTCCGTAAGCAGGACAACCTCCGAGCCGCGCTATGAAAAAAACCAGGTTTGCGCACACCAAACTCGCACTTTACCTGTTTACCGCTCATTATCGGCAAGCACCGCTGCAAGCCGCAGCAATTCTAATTGGCATCGTACTCGCCGTTACGTTGTTTGTCGCCGTGCAAGCCATCAATCTTAATGCCAAGCGCAGCTACGCAGAATCTACAGAGCAGCTGAGTGCTCAAGCACAAAACCTGATTATCCCACCAGCTGGTCAACGCTATTTGCCCGAATCGCTCTACTTTTCACTTAGGCAAACGGGGTTAAGCGCCTCACTGCCGGTGATTGAAGGTCGGGTCAGGGATGAACAAGGTCGTCAGTGGTCAGTGCAAGGAAGCGACCTTATTGCGGCGATCACCTCTGGAACACGCTATGCCACCAATTCTAGTAACGAACAAGATATTTCCCTGTTTGACAGCGCACTTCCCCTAACTCAGCTATTGGCTGGCGAACCCATTGTAATGATGAGTCAATCCCAACATCACAATCTAGGTGGCGCAGACTGGATGACTCTGGATGAGGTAAATACGAAAGTCGTTGTTCTGCCGGATGAATGGCAACTGGGAAGCCGGATGTTGATGGATATTGGCTTCGCTCAGCAGTTACTCAATAAACCCGGACAACTGAGCTATATCGCGGTTTTCAATACTGAAGGCAATAACCTCGAGAAATGGCAAAACTTAGTCGGAAAACAAGGACAATGGGTCGCCAACAGCCAAAGCACCGATCTTGGCTCACTAACGGACAGCTTCCACCTTAATCTTACTGCGATGAGTTTGTTGGCGTTTTTAGTCGGCCTGTTTATCGCCTATAACGGCGTGAAGTACAGCTTACTAAAACGTAATCGCCTGTTGGTACAAATTCAGCAAGCTGGTATCGCACCGATAAATGTGTTCTCTGCTCTGTTAGTGGAGTTGACGATTTTGGTGATGTTCGGCGCGTCACTTGGTTTTGTCCTCGGCATGCAATTAAGTCATTGGTTACATCCAACCGTTGCCCTTACGCTTGAACAACTCTACGGCGCTACGTTACTTCCCGGCACGTGGCAATGGCAATGGTGGGCACAGGCGCTGTTGCTCACGTTAGCGGCGGCTTTGCTCGCTTGTTGGCAGCACTTTAAACAGCGAGTCCATCAGCCGCTTTCTTCACATAGTGGTCTTTATCAAGCACCAGAAACATCCAACCAGAATCAACTTTTCCTTATCGGCTTGGTGCTCACCACGCTATCTCTGACAGGTTTATGGTTGAGTGATCATCATCGCCTGACCATGGCATGGCTTGGTGTGTTAGTGGTTTCAATCCCGCTGTATTTACCGAAAACGCTCAGTGTATTAGCGTATTGGAGCGAGCAGCGAACCACACCTGGCTTGGTGCAATATCTGTTTGCTGAACTGCGTGAGCTGGTTTCTCCACTTTCTCTTGCGATGATGGCACTGCTGCTTGCCGTGACCGCCAATATCGGTATGAACAATTTGGTCGGAAGCTTTGAATCCACCTTAAAGCAATGGCTCGAACAAAGGCTACATGCAGATATTTACGTCAGTCCATCGCAGGGTGAAATTGCGAATGTAGAGCATGCTCTGGAACAGTTCGACAATGTAGAAAAGGTCTATAAGCAGTATTATGTCGATGCGAACTTGCAGGGCTTGCCTATCCGACTTGGCACCAAAGATAAAGACACTTTAGAACAAACCATGGTGTTTAAGTCCCGTGTTGATGAGTTCTGGCCGCGCTTTTATCAAGGAGAGTTAGTTGCGATCAGTGAACCTACCGCAGTGAAACTTGGCTTATCGCTTGGTAGTGCACTGAAGCTCGATGAGTTGCGAGACGAAACTCTGACTGTCGGAGCCATTTTCTATGATTACGGCGCACCCAATGGTGAAGTGTTACTTGCTCCTGAATTATGGCAAGAGCGCGGTTTTACAGACTTGCCGATTAGCCTTGGCATCAAAGTCTCTGGTAACAAAAAGTCCATGTACGAGCAATTACAACAACGTTTGGCTCTGAATCCGAGTCAGCTCTACGATCAGGCTCACGTCAAATCGGTCGCACTGGCGATCTTCTCACAAACCTTTGCCATCACTCATGCACTCAATGGCGTGACCTTAATGGTGGCTGTGATCGGTTTATTCAGCGCTTGCTTTATGTTGCTTGATGCGCGCAAAGCCGCCATTGCAAGGTTGTATGCACTTGGCGTAAGTCGTCGAAAGTTGATGGTTATGGTGGTTGGGCAAATCGTCGCTTTAGTCAGCTTTACTCTGATTATCGCTTTACCACTTGGTGCGATGGTCGGCTATATACTGACTGACGTAGTAACGTTACGCGCTTTCGGCTGGAGCCTGAACTACCTATGGAGTTGGAGTGATGCATTCAGTATCTGTGTTATCACCATTTTAGCCGCGGTGATTGCGACTTTAATCCCGCTGTGGCGCTTGGTGAGCAAACCTGTGGTATCCAGCCTACAAAGTGAGGTACTGTGATGAATCGCTTCGTAAAGCATGTTGCGCTAACGCTTGGTTGTTTAGCTCTTATCAGCTGTGAAGAATCCAAGCGACAAAATGTAGGGATGCTTTTAGGAGGAAGTGAAGTACCAGCCGAGGCCGAGCCGTTCACTCCAGTGATGAAAGGTGTTGAGATCACCTTCCCTGCCGATCATCAAGCGCACCTCGATTTTCGTCATGAATGGTGGTACCTAACGGCAAATTTAACCGATGAAAAAGGCAACCCTCTCGGTGTGCAATGGACACAATTTCGCTTCGCTGCGGTACCACAGAAGAGCAAATCAACAGAAAAGAAAACCACATGGCAAAGCCATCAAATTTACATGGCGCACAGTGCCGTCACCACCAAAGACAAACATTACGCCGATGAAAAATGGTCACGGGATCACAACGAGCTTGCCGGAGTGGAAACCTCACCATTTCGTGTTTATCTGGATGACTGGCAGTGGACATCGTCGACTGATGATTTGTTTCCCGCTACGCTCAATACCAACTCCAAGCAATTTGCTTACTCACTCAACTTAACCAGTAATGCACCCTATCAAAAGCAAGGCGAGCAAGGATACAGCACCAAAAGTGCCAATGGTCAGGCTGCATCGCATTACTACAGTCAGCCGTTTATTAATGTAGAGGGAGAAGTCACCATCGATGGCGAAACTCATCAGGTCTCGGGTAAAGGTTGGATCGACAGAGAGTGGAGCTCACAGTACTTGCTCGCATCACAGCAAGGTTGGGATTGGTTTGCGCTAAGGCTGAGTGAAGAAACGAGCTTGGTCGTGTTCCAGCTTCGCGATTTAAAAACAGGGCTGGCCAGTTACTCGCACGCAAAACTGATGCAGATAGATGGCAGCGGAACGGCGATTCCACAAAACGACATCCACTTAGAAGCGACCAAGCAAACACACATTCAAGACCGTAATTACCCAACTGAGTGGCAGCTTTCGATCCCCACTCAGCAAATTGAAATCACGATTTCGGCACTCAACCCTAACGCACAAATGCCGCTTTCTGTCACCTATTGGGAAGGCCCTGTGACCATCGACGGGTCTCATTCAGGCACCGGCTATATGGAGCTGACTGGATATTGAGCATTCCAACTCAACTAAATCGCTTCACCATTTACAGTGACAGCAACGTCGATATTACCGCGTACCGCATTTGAGTAAGGGCAGACCTGATGTGAAGTACGAGTCAGTTCAAGCGCTTGCTCTTGTGGTAAATCCAGCTCAACCGCCAGGCTCATGTCTACACTTGGACTCAGGCACACTGACGCCTCTCTTAAAACGACTAGAAGCAAAAGGGTTCGTTACTAGGGGGAGAAGCGAAAGCGATGAGCGTGTGAGAGTTTTGAACCTGACCAGCGAAGGAAAACAGTTAAAAACACGCGCTAAATTCGTTCCTAATGCCATAGCCTGCAAAATAACATTAGAACTGGATGAACTGATTACGTTAAATAATCTGTGCAACAAGCTGTTGGACACACTTACGTAATTTACACTTACTTAACAATATAATAACAATAAATAAACCTAAAACTATTGGCTTGTGAAGCTTCTATCCAGGCGCAACATGGTCATCGCAGAGTGAAAAACAAAAACCTATTAATAGTCCGTACAAATTAGGCGTAATAGGTTTCTTCTATTTAGGAAAATAGGAATCAGCTATCAATAAGATAGTTAAAAGCAATTTTATTTAACCTAACTCAGATGCGAATATACTTTCCGACAGCAAGATTTGCTAATCCAAAATAACCGAAAGGAAAGTAAAGTAATGATCAATACTACAATCAAACCATTTACAGCTACAGCGTTTAAAGAAGGCGAATTCGTACAAGTAACTGAACAAGATGTTCTAGGTAAGTGGGCGGTATTCTTCTTCTACCCAGCTGACTTTACGTTCGTTTGTCCGACCGAGCTAGGTGACTTGGCAGACCACTACGCAGAGCTACAAAGCCGTGGCGTTGAAGTTTACTCAGTATCAACTGACACTCACTTCACTCACAAAGCATGGCACGACAGCTCTGAGACTATCGGCAAAATCAACTACTACATGCTTGGCGACCAAACTGGCAACATCACAAATAACTTCGGTGTGATGCGTGAAGGTCAAGGTCTTGCAGACCGTGCAACGTTCCTAATCGACCCAGAAGGTACTATCCAAGCAATGGAAATCACTGCAGAAGGCATCGGCCGTGACGCAGAAGACCTACTACGCAAAGTGAAAGCGGCTCAGTACGTAGCGGCACACCCAGGCGAAGTTTGCCCAGCTAAATGGAAAGAAGGCGAAGAAACGCTAGCACCTTCTCTAGACCTAGTAGGCAAAATCTAATTCTAGATTAGCCAACGCTGGTTCAATCTAAGAACCAAAACCTAATTAAAGAGAGCAATCCGGGTTAGATACCTTGACGACCTTCTTCCCGGTTTGCTCTCTCCTCATGTTTTTATCCAGAGTAACCACTCTTCTGTTTATTAAAAGGTAATAACAACTATGTTAGACCAAGCGATCCAACAACAACTCAAACAATATCTGGCTAATGTAAAAGAAGACGTACGTCTAGTGGTTAGCCTAGATGAAAGCAAAGCGGCAAATGATATTTTGTCTCTCGCTAATCAAATCGCAGAAATGAGCGAACACATTTCTGTTGTGCGTGACGACGCAGCCAGTGACCGTAAACCAGTTATGGCGGTAACCAACCCGACTAAAGGAACAGCGCTTCGCTTTGCTGGCCTACCTATGGGCCATGAATTTACATCACTAGTCCTTGCTCTACTTCACTCTGGCGGCCATCCAATTAAACTAGAGCCAGAAGTGATTGAACAAATCGCTGCGCTAGACAAAGAATTGGATGTAGAAATCTTTATTTCTCTGTCTTGCCAGAACTGTCCGGACGTTGTGCAAGCGTTCAACATGATGGCAGCGATTAACCCGA
Organism: Vibrio sp. STUT-A11; assembly: GCF_026000435.1. Classification (NCBI taxonomy): domain Bacteria; kingdom Pseudomonadati; phylum Pseudomonadota; class Gammaproteobacteria; order Vibrionales; family Vibrionaceae; genus Vibrio; species Vibrio sp. STUT-A11. The sequence continues at coordinate 471,682 of NZ_AP026764.1, forward strand.
AAGTGACAGCAACCATGATCGACGGTGCTTTGTTCCAAGACGAAGTGAAACAGCGCGATATCATGGCGGTACCAAGTGTATTTGTTAACGGGGAGCTATTCGGCCAAGGCCGCATGTCTCTGACAGAAATTCTGAACAAAGTCGACGACAGCGCGAGCGAGAAAGCAGCAAAAGCACTGGATGAAAAAGAACCTTACGACGTTCTTGTTGTTGGTGGCGGCCCTGGTGGTAGTGCAGCGGCACTTTACGCAGCACGTAAAGGCATCCGTACTGGTGTTGTGGCTAAACGTTTTGGTGGTCAGGTTATGGACACCATGGCGATCGAAAACTTTGTCTCAGTCAAACGCACTGAAGGCCCTAAGCTGGCTGCCGATCTTGGCGAGCATTTGAAAGAGTACGACGTTGACGTTGTAACAGAACAACAAGCTAAAAAGCTAATGGGCGCAGCACATACTGAAGATGGTCTTATCCACATTCAGTTAGAAAGTGGCGCAACGCTTAAGAGTCAAAGTGTTATTTTGAGCCCAGGTGCGCGCTGGCGTGAAATGAATGTTCCTGGTGAGCAAGAGTACCGCAATAAAGGCGTTGCTTACTGCCCACACTGTGATGGTCCGCTATTCAAAGGTAAAAAGACGGCTGTTATCGGTGGCGGTAACTCAGGTATCGAAGCAGCAATCGACCTTGCAGGTATTGTGGAGCATGTAACGGTTCTTGAGTTTGCTGATGTTTTACGTGCTGACCAGGTACTGATCAACAAAGCGAACTCTCTACCAAACGTCGACATCATTACCATGGCACAAACAACGGAAGTTGTAGGTGACGGCAAACGCGTGACTGGCCTTAAGTACAAAGACCGCAACACAGATGAAATCAAAGAGCTGGAGCTATCGGGTATCTTCGTTCAAATCGGTCTTGTTCCTAACACAGAGTGGCTGAAAGATTCAGATGTGAACTTGTCTCCACGCGGTGAAATTGAAGTAGGTAGCCACGGTGAAACCAGCCTGGAAGGTGTATTTGCTGCGGGTGACGCAACAACGGTACCTTACAAACAGATCATCATTGCGATGGGTGAAGGGGCAAAAGCAAGCTTAGGTGCGTTTGACTACCTGATTCGTAAGCAAGGTTAATCTCCAGAATTTCTGGAAGAATAAAAAAGAAAAGAAGCCCAAAGACTTTGCCAGCAGACCTCTATCTGCTGGCTTTTTTTCGCTCTAAAACCAATAAATTGGTTTGTAAACACAGCTTACCTTTTAAAACAGACCTTTAAATACGACTTCTTTAATCGCTCATAACCCGCCATTCTGATTTAGATATGACATTGTCAATAAGGAAAATATTCTCTTTTTGAATACCAGTAATGCAAAAATATAATGAACTTTTAATAGACGTATGTCGTTTCGTATATAAAATGCAAATCACTCTTATTTATAATAACATTTAGAAAGGATGATGATGTACGTTCCCCCGTTTAAACTAACTCCTATCGCTTTGCTGATTGGCACAGCAGTCGCCTTTACTTCTTCAACCCATGCTGAAGAACCAACCACAGCAGAGAACACAGATACCGCAGAGGTTCTCAGCGTTTGGGGTACCTCGATCGGCGATTCAACCTCACTACTCAGTGATGATATCTCGATGAAACAAGCCGACCACTTAAGTGACCTACTGCGCGATCAAGCCGGTGTTGACGTGGGCGGTACCCATTCGCTGAACCAAAGCATCAACATTCGTGGTGTTAGTGAACTGGACCTTGATATCACGATTGATGGTGCAAGCCAGGCAAACAATGTCTTCCACCATGTGGGCAATCTGCTGATCAACCCGGACATCATCAAAGCAGTAGATATTCAAGTGGGTACAAACTCTGTACTAAATAGTGGCTTAGGTGGCGGTGTTGCCTTTGAAACCAAAGACGCAAAAGATTTGCTGCGCGCAGGTGAAGAGGCGGGTTTCCGAGTAAATGGTGGCTATGCCTCAAATGATTACTACCAGTATTCAGGTACAGGTTACGCGCAACTTTCAGATACCATTGATGCACTTGCCTACTACAGCGTTATCGACCGTAATAATCCAGAAGATGGTGATGGTGAGAAACAAGTCGGCGAAGAAGGTAAAACTGAAAACTACTTTGTGAAATTTGGCTGGGATGCCAACGACATCAACCGTCTGGAACTTAGCTACGATTACTATAAAGATGCTGGTGATTACACATTAAAATCCAATATGGGTAACTCCTACGATCACTCAAACTTCATCCGACCAATTGAATACACGCGCGAAACTATCGCTCTGGTTCATGAGTTAGCACTGGAGAACACCGATGTTCGTTCTAATGTCTACTTCAATGAAATGAACTACCAGAACAAAAGCCCAAGCACAGGTGATGTTGGCGAAGGTAATACTCAAGTTTATGGCGCTAAAGTTCTGGCTGAGACCATGCTGGAAATTGCAGGCTTTGAACAAACAGCGAGATATGGCGCCGAAGGTGCAATGCAAGAAGCGAAGAAAGTCACTAACGGTACTACTGTTTCTGGCAGCAAAGAGACAGCGGACTCATTTGCCCTTTATGTTGAAGATGAAATCGCGTTGACCGACGCATGGTTTGTTACACCAGGCGCTCGCTATAACCATTACAAAGTCGATATGGCAGCATCAGACGACACCTTTAAAGACTTCACGTTTGCCCTGTCAACACAATATGCACTGACTGAAAACTGGACGTTGCGTGCAGCTGCGACAGAGCTGTTTAAAGGCCCTGGACTAACAGGCTCATTCATTTCATCCGGCTCTAGCTACAACTCTGATTTGAAAGCCGAAACGGGTGTGAACTACGAAGCTGCGATTGCCTACGAATCACGTCACGTGTTGGGACTCGATACTCTGGGTTTCTCTTTCACCGCATTTGAAACTCATATTGACGATTACATCGACGATACCATGACGGCAAAAGCGTCTACTTACAGCAACGAAGGTGATGTTGAAATTCAGGGTTTCGAATCCGTTCTCAACATGCGTAAGGGTGATGTGAGCGGCCGTGTGACTTACTCTCACTCTGACTCAGAGTTTGTAAACGTTAATAGCAGCAGTAGCTACGTTGTAGGTCAGTCTCTGGATGACGAAGTTGGTGATAGCATCTCACTAAACATTGGCTACGACATTGCTGATATGGGTGTGTCGGTAAACTGGACGAGTCAGTGGGCACTGGATCTAAGCAAAGATGTCGAAGAAGACTCAGCGAAAGACGGTTACGATGTTCACGACATCAATGTTCGATGGATTCCAAATACATTCCAGGATCTAAGCATTACCGCAGCGGTTGAGAACATGTTCAATGAACACTACTCATCTCATGCTTCTCATGACTTTGGTCGCACAGACTACGAGCCAGGACGTAACTTTAAGCTTTCAGCGGCTTATCAGTTCTAAGTAGTCAGTCATTTTTTGATGTATTACCAAGGCTAGCTTTCTAAAGCTAGCCTTTTCTATTTCTTACCCATATAAATAGTGAGTACTTACATTAAAAACAGTTACAGCCATCAAAACAACTAAAACTACCATATTGCCTTGACGTTATCTCTGTCTAAGAAACACGACTCGTTGAATATATCTAACGTGCCTCAGCTGCAAAAAAAAACAAAAAGATGTTCAAACTCAAACCGAATAAAATCCCTGCACTATACTGACCTAGACAGTCAGTAGCATATGGAAATTAATCTATGAAAATCAAAACAGTTGCAGCCATGATAGGAGCTGCATTACCTGTGACGGCACTAGCGGCAGACAAGCCAAACATTGTGGTCATTTTTGGTGATGATATTGGTTGGCAAAACGTCAGTGCGTATGGCATGGGCACGATGGGATACAAAACACCGAACATCGACAGTATCGCCAACGAAGGCATCATGTTTACCGATCACTACGCCCAGCCGAGTTCTACGGCGGGTCGTGCAGCATTTATCACCGGACAGTACCCAATTCGTTCAGGGATGACAACAGTGGCAATGCCTGGTGGTGCGCTGGGCATTAAAAAAGAATCACCTTCTTTGGCCGAGGTACTCAAAGAAGTGGGTTACGCTACCGGACAATTTGGTAAGAACCATCTCGGTGACCACAATTTTGCTCTACCAACCGTCCATGGCTTTGATGAGTTCTTCGGCAATTTATATCACTTGAACACTCAAGAAGAGCACGAGCAGCGCGATTATATAAACTTCGCAAAAGAGTATTCCGGATCGGTTGAAGAGTATGCGAAGAAGTTTGGTACACGAGGAGTACTTCATTGTTATGCCACGGATAGCGAAGACAAAACCGTTGATCCTAGATTTGGCGTCGTCGGTAAACAAAAATGTACCGATACGGGGCCTTTAGGCAATGAGCGAATGAAGAACTTTGACCGTGAGGAAATGCTTCCTGCAGCGATGAAGTTCATCGATCAATCGATCAAGGACGATAAACCATTCTTCACCTGGATTAATACCAGCCGAATGCATCTATATACCCGATTGGATGATAAATGGCGATATGCCGCTGAGAAATATACCAGTGAGTATGACTACTATGGCAGCGGGATGTTACAACATGACGCTGATATCGGCTATTTGCTGGAAGAGCTTGCGAAAAGAGACTTAACAGAAAACACCATCATCATCTACTCTACCGATAATGGTCCAGAACACTCATCCTGGCCGCATGGCGGTACTACTCCATTCCGAGGTGAGAAGATGACCACCTATGAAGGAGGGGTAAGAGTACCAACCATGGTCAAATGGCCTGGCGTTATTCCTCCAGGACAGGTCCTTAATGGTATTCAAGGACACCAGGATCTCTTTACGACACTAGCCTCAGCCGCCGGCGTTAAAGACGTACACGAGAAAATGATAAAAGAGAAAAAACAGTTTATCGATGGTGTTGATAACTTAGCATACTGGAAAGGGGAATCGGATCACTCGGCTCGAAATTCCATTCTCTATTACTTTGAGGGCCAATTGTCTGCGGTACGTGTCGGACCTTGGAAATTCCACTTCGCTATTGCGGAACACTACTACGACAACCTTTTGCCATTAGCCAAACCTAAGCTCTATAACTTACGCGCCGATCCATTTGAGAGTTATGACTCGGTAGATGCGAACGGTCACTTAGTTCAGAAAATGTCATGGTTACTTGCGCCTGTAAGTGAAATGGTACAAGAGCATGTTCAAAGCTTAGTAGAGTACCCACCGACACAAGGTGGCTCTACATTTGATATGACAGAAGTGATCAAAGAAGCAATGAGCTCAACACAGCAATAACATTCTCTGAATATCAATGCAAAGGGCGAACTAATTCCTGTTCGCCCTTTTTTATGACCAAATTAACCTGTACACCAACTAAAATGTGGCAGATAGAAACAGTTTCGCCAACCCTTCAAAAGGATTGGCGAAACGTTTAGAACTAAATTAGTTAGTGAGTACTTACAGCATAGCTTGACGGCTTGGCAAGAAGACTTCACCCAGCATACAGCGAACAGAACCACCACCAATAGATTCGATCGTCGCCACATCAAACGGCAGTAATTTACCGTGCGTCGCTAACTGGTTTCGTTGTGCTGGTGAAAACGCATCGTATGCCGATTGAGACATCGCAATCACCTTGTCACCGTTCACTGTCTCCAGTTGAAGGATATTGCCGCAGAACTGGTTCATCTGCTCAATCGAAATTGAGATCACTTGCTTGTCTTTCGCCAACGATTTCAGCACAAAGCGACGCTCAAACTCTGGGATCACTTCATCACAAATCACACAGAATTGTTCACCCACTGCCATCATTACATTGGTATGGTAAATTGGCGATCCTGAAGGCAAACGTGTTTGGAATGAAATCACGCGCTCATAGCCAATACGATTTGCATAATCTTCCAGAACTAAACGGTCACAGCGCTGAGAAAGTGCCGCATAAACGGTCTTGTTCAAATGATCAAAAATCATTACGCCAGTACTTTCCAGATATGCCTGATCGTTAACGTATTCCGTTAAGCTTGCTTGCTGGTGTACCTCTCGGCCAGCTTGCGCTAGCGCAGCTACCAAGGCGTCTGGGCGGACTTCTTTCTGGCGGTTTTCACATGCCATCGGGAATGTATATAACGTCCCATCACACGTTGTACTGAACCAGTTATTTGGGAATACCGCATCAGGTGTCGCAACATCAGACAGAGGATAATCAAACTCTACAACCTGAATACCTTCCTGACGCAACGCTGTGACCATTGCAGCAAATTCAGCCATGGTTTTTTGCGAAACGTCTTTCTGGCTGAGTGACACCTGATTTTGAAACTCGTTGTCTCGCGCAGTTTCTTCGTTAAATCGAAATTCTTTAGGTGGCACCATCACTACGCAGTTTGCGGTATGGCGCAGAGCACTTTGTTGTGTGCTTTCTTCGTTCCCATTTGCAAATTGGGGTACTGATTCGTGTAATAGCATCCGATACATTCCTTATCACTAGAATGAAGAGATTGTAAATACATTGTTAAGTAAGGTTTTACTGTTTTCACGATTATTTTATCTCGCCAAAAGGAATATTTACTGCCAACACGAAAAAACACAGTAATATTTACCATCACATTACAAGCCAATATTTTTGTGTTACACGGGTTACAAATCGAAAAAATCAGTATTACGAACTCAAATTATAGTCAATTTCGTAGAGTTAGCTTGAAGATATACACTTTTCAGTATTAAACCTGCTTTAAACACAACAAATTGTCAATTGTTAAGAGTCAATAAAAAACCTACAAACCTGAATATAAATTCAGTTAATTAGAGGGCATTGCGAGATATTCTCAACGAAAAGCATTATCGCTCTAAATCTAACTTACTTAGATTAACAATACGCTCTAAAACACCATTGGTAAGCTTTGATTTTCGAAGCGTTGATCGAGTTAAAAACGCGACAGAGTCGTAGCAGGTCGCATTTATCAGTTCACTTTACGATAAGCGACTATACTCAATGCATGGCTGGTTCTATCCACACCACGAAAAGTGGTCACGGATACTTAAACTTATAATAAGGTAATTAGCTTATGTGCAAATGTGGTTCAATACAGATCATACAAGTAAAACCAAGTTGGGCAGACAAACTCTTCGGCTACTCAGAAAGGTGGAAATGCCAACTGTGTTCTAAGATCTACCGATTTTAAGATAATAAAAGTTATGCTTAGTATTTCTAAGAAAAAGCAGTGACCCGGCAATGATTGTCGGGTTTTATTTTTTCCAGACCAACAGCCACGCAGAACAGTGCGTCGCTCTTCACATCATTGCCACGCCTATAGACCAAGTCATTCTAGCTGAACCTAGCATCTCGAGGTTGTTTGGGTATAAAATCACGCCACTAAATTCACTGCTAAATTCTTACATTACTGGTCACTATGAACAAAAGTTTGTTAACCAATGTCCTCGCAATCATATTGATGGGCGCTGGCCATCAACTTCAAAACAACTACCTATGGTATGCGGGTTTGTTCGCGTTCTCTGGCGCCATCACCAACTGGCTTGCTATCCACATGCTATTTGAGAAAGTACCCGGATTATACGGCTCTGGTGTCATCCCTGCACGATTTGAAGAGTTCAAACTCGCAATCAAAAACCTGATGATGGAACAATTCTTTACTGAAGCCAATATCGACCGATTTTTGAACAAAGAAATGGCGGGCGGTGCAAGCATCAACCTTCAGCCAGTGATCAACAAAGTAGATTTCAATCCCGCTTTTGATTCTCTGGTGGAAGTCATCGAAGGGTCTCAGTTTGGTGGCATGCTGGCTATGTTTGGCGGAGCAGAAGCGCTTCAGCCGATGAAGCAACCTTTCGTTGAAAAGATGCAGGAATCTGTCATTGAGCTAAGCCAAAGCGACTCAGTAAAAGAAGCATTGAAAGAACAGTTTGAATCACCAGCCATGATGGACGAAATCAAACAAAATATCGAAGGCATCATCGATCAACGTCTTAGCGAACTGACCCCTGCATTAGTAAAAGAAATGGTGCAGAAAATGATTAAAGAGCACTTAGGTTGGCTTGTTGTTTGGGGCGGTGTATTTGGCGGTCTAATTGGTATTCTCACGACCTTAATCAGTAGCTAACCACCTATTAATTTCATGCAAAATCAACAAAGGAGCGATATTGCTCCTTTTTTATCGCCACGGAATAAGACTACCCCAACAGCTCTGGGTTCACACCAAATCCGGTTTTATGTTCTTCAATCACCACTTCACTGCGTGTCTGAATCACACCTGGTAGAGTACCAAGCTTACTCGACATAAATTCTTGATACGCTTTCATACTTTTGACGCGGACTTTTATCATGGTATCGAAGTCACCAGAGAGTGAATAACACTCTTCGATTTCTGGCATTAACTCAACCGCCTTAGCAAACTTCTCAAATATCGAAAAGCTGGTTTGGTCTAGGCGAATGTGAATGAAGACTTGGACATCCAGACCCAACTTTTCCGCATTAAGTTCTGCATGATAGCCATTGATGTAGCCCTCTTTCTCTAATCGCTTAACTCGATCAGAACAAGGTGACGTTGTTAAATTTATCTGCTTTGCTAGTTCAACAACTGGAATTCGTCCTCGTGAATGAAGCACTCTCAAAATATGTAAGTCAATCCTGTCCAATTGATAACTCATCAACCATACCCTAGTCATATCATATGGAGACTCACAATAATCGTTAGTGGCCTATTTGCAAACTGACAAATGAACAACGTGTGAAACCAGCTTTATTTTTGTATTAGCGACGTATGAAAAGCAGGCACAAAAAGGAGAATAGCATTCGGGGAAAGAACAAGCAGATAGAGGCTGTAGCTTAATTTAAAACGTTTAGACGAGTCAGTAGCTCGATACAGCCATTTAAAAAGTTACCAAACCCTAACACCTAAATGCATTTGCTTTAGCGGCTCGCAAACTAGTCAAGGTCAGCATACTTTGACCAATAACCATCGATTTAATTATATGATTGCAGACGTTTGTCTTGTCGGATGTGGCACCACTTCACCGATGGCTCGGTGATTACAGCGACGACAGTAGTACTGAGGCTCCATCTCATAATAGTGTTCACCAGAAACGAACTTCGCCATCAACTGTGTAAAGCTCAGAACTTTGCCAGTCAGGGTTTCAACTGGTTGTGACTCACAACGTCTCATTATGACCTTGTGTTGAGTCGACTTTCTACAAGCTGAGCAATAAATATCCGGCATTCTTTTTCTCCCTATTTTCTCTCTACTACTGACAATTGACATATTTTGTTCAAAATAATTCCACAATAAAAAATACCCTTCTGTTTTTTGTGTCCCACCTCCAAAAAACAGGGCGATGTATTTATAAAATTGAGACATTGCTCAGATGTCAATTTTTGTTATTAATTTATTAAAATTAATGTCAACTACTGTAAAACAACGACAGATACCACATAACTAGCTGTTGAATATAACTATTTTAAAAACCACACCAAAGCTAACCGAAAAAATCCTCCGGTTCGATACGACTTTAAATGAAAGATTCACACGATTAATGACATAGAACGGTAAGTTAGCATTCTCTATTACCCGCAAGAAACAAACCCGTGCTTAAGAAAAGGAAAAGTCCTGTTGTGAATTTCGGACAAAAATAAAGCCCGCTTTGAAGCGAGCTTTATTGGTTTTACCTATTGCGAGAAATTAGTCTAAATCGATTAATTTCTGTTTGTATGACTTGTGTTGCTCCAATACGTCATGCGCTGCGCCACCCGTCATTTTACTTACTACAAAGATAGCCAGTGTAGAGAAGATGATTCCCGGTACGATTTCGTACACATCGAACCAACCGCCAGATAGCTGTTTCCATACCACGATAGTCACACCACCAATCAGAATACCAGCCAGAGCGCCGTGACGGTTCATACCGCTCCAGTAAAGGCTAAGCACTACTGCTGGGCCAAATGCGGCACCAAAGCCTGCCCAAGCGTAAGATACAAGTCCTAGTACTGAGCTGTCTGGCGTCATTGCCAAGAACAGAGCAAGCAGAGAAATCAGGATCACGCCTACACGGCCAACCATTACGATTTCTTCTGAAGAAGCGCCTGGTTTAAATACTTGCTTGTAGAAATCTTCTGCTAGTGCTGAAGAAGAAACAAGAAGCTGGGAGTCAGCCGTACTCATTACCGCTGCAAGAATCGCTGCAAGCAGGATACCCGCGATAACTGGGTGAAATACTGTGTTAACCAATAGCATGAAGATTTTCTCTCCATCCTCTAATTGAACACCAGAATGACCGCCAACCCATACAAGGCCAACAAGACCTACAAGCATTGCGCCTGCCATTGAAAGCGCTGTCCAACCAACTGCGATACGGCGTGCTGTTGTCAGATCTTTATTTGAACGAGTCGCTTTAAAACGCGCCAGGATGTGAGGCTGACCGAAGTAACCCAGACCCCAAGCTGCCAGAGAGATGATCGCGATAGCCGATAGTGGCTCACCTTTCACATCATTCCAAAGCGTTAATAGTTCAGGGTTGATGCTATGCATATCTGATGAAAGCTGGCTTAACCCACCGTCCATCACGGCAACAGGAACGATCATCAGTGCTGCTGACATCAATAGGCCTTGCACCAAGTCTGTCCAAGATACCGCAAGGAATCCACCGAATAGTGTGTAAGAAACCACACATACCGTGCCGATGACAACCGCATAGGTGTAATCTAGACCGAATACTGTTTCAAACAATTTGCCCCCTGCTACCAAGCCTGAGCTGGTGTAGAAAAGGAAAAATAGAAGAATGAAAAACGCAGAGATTGTCTGGATCAGTTTTGAATTGTCGTTGAAGCGACGTGACAGGAATTCTGGCAAGGTTAATGCGTCAGTCTGGATACTGTAAGTACGCAGACGCTTTGCACTGATTAACCAGTTCGCCCATGTACCAACAAGTAAACCACCGGCTAACCAGAAAGCCTCAAAACCTGCTGCATATGCGTACCCTGGCAAACCCAAAAGTAGCCAACCACTCATGTCTGAAGCACCTGCAGATAATGCAGCAGGCCATGGACCCAGGCTACGGCCACCCAGGAAGTAATCCGATGAGTTGGAAGTCCTCTTATACGCAATAACGCCAATGGCAACCATGATTAATAAATACGCCACAAAAGTGGACGTGATAGCAAAGCTATTTTCTATCATTTGATAGTCCTCGTTATAATTATTTCCTTCCTTGTCTTCTTTGATATTTTGCCGTCTCAGCAATACGTCAAAGTAACAGACACCAACCCAAAACTAGTCTCAGGAGCGTTGTTTCAAATTGGTGTCGCAAGTCAGGTTAGTGAGTTTCGTTCCCCAGCTCGAGTAGAGTTGCGTTACCACCCACCGCGGTAATATTTATCGTTCGAGTACGCTCAGTAATAAAGCGTAACGACAGATGAGGATCGTGAGCCAATTTCGGTGACTCTAAATCCGTTTCAGAAACTAAGCCGACGATGGCACCATCGCGCTTAGCCAGTTGAAGATTGAGCGCATGCTCAACCTTAGAATGCCCAACATAACCCACACTACGTACATCACTCTCAAGCAACGGTGCTGAGGCGTCATACGCAACTACCTGGACTAAGTTAGATGGGAGGTTTGTCGACGATACCGCTTGTGTAACCAGTTGGTTTAGTTCGATATTGTCGCTGCAAATCACAACACTGTTGCCAGCAATTAAGGCACAGGTGATCATTGCAAAGGCACTGTATAACGCGTTAGTCGTATTTTCGGTGTTGTTTTCACAAATCACCAAAGCTACGCCACGACCTGCGGCATACAGCTCGTTAGTTTCACCAGTAGGCCCTACTAACTGATGAGTTTCTGCAAGAAGTGCTGACGCCTGTTGCAAATGGTATGAAACCACTTTTGCTACGGTGGCATTCTGCCCTTCTAGTGCAGATTTAAATGCCAGCGCGTGCTCGCATTTGTAATCAAAATCGGTCAGATTCCACTGTTCCCACGCAGAAAATGCATCTTTAAAATATGTGATCTGATGAACCATAATGCGACTCCTTATGCGTTCTCTGCTTGAGCAACTATTTGTTGAGCAAGAACTGGTTGAGTAAAGCGGTACAAGTAGTGAGGACCACCAGCTTTAGGGCCAGTACCAGACAAGCCTTGACCACCAAATGGTTGAACACCAACGACGGCACCAACTTGATCTCGGTTGATGTAGCAGTTACCAACACGAGCGTGTTTTTCAATCCAACGGTAAGTGGTTTCGTTACGACTATGGATACCCATGGTCAGACCAAAACCCGTTTGGTTGATTTGCTCAACAACGTTTGGTAATTCAGACGCTTTAAAGCGAACAATGTGTAGAATTGGACCAAATTGCTCTTCTTTCAGCACATCAATGCCCGAGATTTCAAACGCACTCGGTGACACAAAATCACCGTACTGACACGCTTCATTCAGGTTCAGCTCAGCCACTTTCTTCTGAGTTTTGCTCATTTGCTCAATGTGAGCCTGAAGTTTCTGCTTCGCATTTTGGTCGATAACCGGACCAACATCGATTTTATGTAGATACGGTAAGCCAACTTGCAGCTCATTCATCGCACCCTGGATAAGCGTGATGATTCGATCCGCAACGTCTTCCTGCACAAACAGTACACGTAGCGCAGAACAACGTTGACCAGCTGATGCAAACGCAGAACGAATAACATCACGCACAACCTGTTCTGGCAGTGCCGTACTGTCGACGATCATGGCGTTCTGACCGCCCGTTTCTGCGATAAACGGAACAGGTTTCGCCGTACGCTCGGCCAATGTCACGTTGATACGCTGCGCTGTTGCCGTAGAACCGGTAAATGCCACACCTGCAATCGCGTCGTGAGAAGTCAGAGCATGACCGATTTCACTACCGCGACCAGGAAGCAACTGAATCACACCTGCAGGGAAGCCAGCTTCCAGCATCAGTTCAATTGCACGCGCTGCAATCAAGCTGGTTTGTTCAGCTGGTTTCGCTACCACTGTGTTACCTGCAACCAGTGCAGCAGTGACCTGACCAAGGAAAATCGCCAGAGGGAAGTTCCATGGGCTGATACACACAAACACACCCAAACCTTCACGGCTCGAAATACGTTTAATACCGTCAAAGCCTTCTAGCTCAAATGGTTGTAGGTTTTGTGCTTGCTTAGCGTAGTAACGACAGAAATCCACCGCTTCACGAACTTCATCGATGCTGTCGTGAATGGTCTTACCCGCTTCCTTGTGACAAATAGCCACCAGCTCTGCGAGGTTTTCTTCCATTAAGTCAGCCAGCTTTTCTAAACACTGCGCTTTCTGCTCAATCGCGGTGCCTTTCCACTCAGGGAAAGCATTCTGTGCCGCCTGGATCGCTGCGGAAACATGATCAAGAGTAGCAAATGCCACTTTACCCACTTCAATGCGGCGATCGTATGGGGCAGTGATGATCTCTGCCGCATTATCCTTGATCATGCTTTCGGCAGAACGCTCACCATTGATCACTGGGCCAGCTACCCACTGATTTTCCATGAAGCTTTCAACTTGAGCTTCAAATGGCTTGGCTTCGCTGTCGATATCAACGTTCACACCGTAAGAATTCTTACGCTCAGGGAAAATACCTGATGGCATTGGGATTTTGTCGTTATGCAGAGTTTCAAAGCTAGTCAGCACATCAACAGGGTGATGTGTTAGCTCGTAAATAGGACAGCGAGCATCAACCAAACGGTGTACAAACGAACTGTTCGCACCGTTTTCTAACAGACGACGAACCAGGTAAGGAAGCAGGTCTGCATGGCTACCAACTGGTGCGTAGATGCGCACAGGCTGACCGTATTTTTCCATCACATGGTTGTACAGAGAATCGCCCATACCGTGCAGACGCTGGAATTCGTAATCTTTGTGCTCAGCCATGACTGCAATCGCCGTCACAGTATGCGCATTGTGGCTCGCAAACTGCGGGAAGATGTTGCCATGCACGCCTTCACTCAATAGGAATCGAGCACAAGCCAGGTACGCCACGTCTGTCGCTTCTTTACGAGTGTAAACTGGATAGTTGTCATAGCCAGCTTGTTGTGACCATTTAATTTCACTGTCCCAGTAAGCGCCTTTAACCAAACGTAGTGGGATAAGATCGCCCTGCTCTTTCGCTAACGCATTAATCCATACTAGTACAGGCAGAGCACGCTTCGAGTAGGCTTGAATAACAAGGCCAAACTTGCCCCAGCCTTTGACTAGGTCGCTGCGGTACACTTTCTCAAACAGTTTTAAAGACAGCTCAAGACGATCGGCTTCTTCTGCATCAATCGTAATCGCCACATCGACTTCAATCGCACGTTTTAGCAACTGCATTAACGAGTCGTACAACTCGGTCATGACACGCTCTTCGTTTGCAACTTCATAGCGTGGGTGCAATGCAGAAAGCTTAATAGAAATAGAAGGTGCCGGGCTGGTATCGCTACCGTAAGTCTCTCGACCTACCGCTTCGATAGCCATTAAGTAATCTTTGAAATATTTGTTCGCATCTGCGGTAGTTAGCGCCGCTTCACCCAACATATCAAATGAGTAAGTGAAACCTTTGTCGCGCATTGGGCGACCATTTTTTTGCGCTTCTTCAATTGTGCGACCACGAACAAACTGGTGACCCATGATCTTCATCGCCTGATACATGGCTTTACGAATCACAGGTTCAGAGAATTTGTTCACCAGACGGTTTACAGCCTGACTTGGGCTCTGGCTGCCTTTTTCACCAAGACCAACCACTTTACCCGTCAGCATAAGACCCCATGTTGACGCGTTAACGAAAACAGAGTCTGAGTTTTTCAGGTGAGATTTCCAGTCCGCAACGCTTAGCTTGTCTTTAATCAACGCATCAGCAGTCGCAGAATCAGGGATACGCATCAATGCTTCTGCAAGACACATCAGCAAGATACCTTCTTGTGTATCTAAGCTGTATTCCAGCAGCAGGGCATCAATCATCTGGATTGACTTCTTATCGGCACGAATGGCTTCGATAAGTTGGGTTGTTTGGATAGTGATCGCCGATTTTTCTTCCTCTGTCGGCGTCGCTAGCGGCAACAATTGCTCTAGCCATTGAGACTCGTCCACCATATACAATGGCGAGATCAGTGACCACAACTTATCAAGCGGCTGCTCGATAAACTCCGGTGTCAACACGTTTGTAGCTGTAAACATGTGTGTTCCTCAATCTCACTCCTCGAAAACCGCTTCGAGGATCATCAATGGCTGGCAGTGTATTTTGAGGCCGACAAGAATACTTGTCAAAAACTACGGTATTTTTGCTAAAAACTCGCTTTTATAACAAAACATCCACACAATCACGCTCAAATAGGTAATATTTTGTATTGGAAATTTTCATTTTTCTGGTTTATTAACAACAAAAATCCAACGATATCAATAATATTGTTCGCAAGCTTACCGCTCAAATGGAATAACCCAGGACAGATTGATGATTTAAAGTACAACTCGATGAGAAATGAAGTAAAAAGAGATCTAAATCACAATAATAAAAAAACAAAAACCATGCTTAAATCATGGTCTTGAGTGAGAAATCTCTAATTATAACCAACTTGTTTCTTATATTGAGAAGGGGATAATCCCTGAAGACGAGTAAAAGTATGAGTGAAGGTACTTTGATTGGAGAAGCCGGTGAACTCAGCAATTTGACCGAGTGATAGCTGGCCTCGATTAATTAACTCTCGCGCCATATCAATCCGTTTGCCTAAAACATACTGATGAGGCGTAATCCCCATCTGCTCTTTGAACAAACAGTGGAACTGACTTTCACCCAAGAACACTCGACCAGCCAATTGCGCAACACTGATCTTGTGGCTTAAATGCTGCTCGATATAGCGATCGATCGCTTCCAGATCAAAACGGGATTCTTTGCGGCTGGTTTCAAAAGCGGAGATATGGCGCTGCATCAGTGCGATGACCGTATCATTACAAGCACGGCTCAATAACAGATCTTCTGGGTGGCTGCGCATTTCCTGGACCAGCATCTGTATCAGCTTCTGAATTTGACTATCTAGCTTGAAGTACAGGTGCGAACGCTCCAAATTGTTGAGTTTATCCAACATTTCCGGATCATCATTGGTTGGTTTTGGCATATTGAGTACCAAAATATCTGACTGATTTATCACTCCTCCGAAAGCATGATCAGAGCTGGCGGTTACCACGCATCCCTGGCCCGGTCCAACGAGATTTCCCTGACCGCGCACTTCAAATTCAGCTTGTCCTTTCAATCCAATGACTATCTGAGTATAAGAATGATCATGGCATTCCATATAAGATGGAAGCGTGATCAGTTCTGCAGGACGAGGCAGTATACTTTCTTTATATAGTGGGGCTTTCGGGTTATCTGAATCAGTCATTTCGCACAGTCATCTTAAGCGTGAGGCTTACAATCACGCATGATATACCTTCTAGGGGCGCTTGCAAATCTTCCACGTATCAATCGGACAAGATCAAATCACTATGATCAACATGAATTACATGATCATAGTTCCGGAACGATGATCATGCGAGCTCAAACTACGGTTAATAGCAAACCAATTTTAACAATAAAAACTGATACATAGCGAGAGTCAATGAATATCACCGCCATTATCAGCAAAGATCCTACTTTGAGATCCGAAGCTCATTCACACTCATCCTCCGGAGTGGCAAGTCAACGACAAGGACTTTATTCAATTGGTACGCACAGAGGGATTTCCCCCCTTACTAATATTCTACCGATTCAATACATTAGTCCGTGAACTTTAGGGAACATCCCCCTTTAGCTCTAGGTATCTCGTTGATACCTCTGATTCACCTAGCAGGCCCTCGCTATGTGAGTTAGAACCTCTTCTACAAGTCAATAAGATTAATATCTTGTGTTGCCAGCCCGTCTTCAGGCTGGCTTTTTTTATTTGCATGAAAACAATAGCATAAGCTGATACTATATTGACCACTTAACTGTATCCTCGCGTCAACTATCACTCTGAGTAATCTTAATCACGCTAATCTCAGCGCTAAGTAGCCATAGCGAAACAACGAAAGCATGATCAAGGGAATCTCTTAATGTATAGATAAAAACTGCGACGTGAACTTATTAGCCTGTAACAACTCAGGCAGAGATTAGTGAGTCCTTTTGTGAATATCCCAGCCAACAACATAGAACAATCGCTTCTTCGACAACTTCCCGGTTGTTGGGGATGCAAAGATAAAAATTCCGTGTTCCGTTACGTTAATCAGGAGTATGCCGAGCTAATAGGCCATACCAGCCCCGAACATTGTATTGGTAAGACTGACTTCGACATGCTAAGCCCAACCACTGAGTGTGCAACAGAGTTTCAACGTCAGGATAAATACGTTATGGAGACTGGTGAGTCATTAAAAATCCTTGATATTCATCCTTACCCAGACGGACACTGGCGCGCCCACATTTTCACTAAAACACCTTGGCGAGATGAGCAGGGAAATACGCTGGGTACCATCTTTTATGGACGCGAACTGACCGACACGGCAGTTATCGAAGTTGGCTATTGGGTTTGCCGAGCGGTCGAAACCGATCCTAATCAGCAATCCATATTCCGTTTCTCGAATCTAAACTCCAAGGCCGTGACACTCACCAAGCGTGAGCAAGAAACGCTTTTCTTGTTACTTTACGGCAAGAAACCGCAGTTCATTTCTCAAGTAATGGGGATTTCCACAAAAACAGTTGAAGGTCATGTCGCTCGCCTGCGCAATAAATTTGATGCGAACAGCAAAAATGAGTTGATAGACAAAGCAATGGAGGCTGGGTATGGATCAGTGGTACCGAAGACGTTACTCAAACATCAGCTTTCTGTTGTTCTTAATGGCGACAGATAAAAGTAGCTGATAACAAAACACCGCCGGTGTGGCGGTGTCTTTCAGTCAAATAGCCTGATGTCGATGAACTATGGCGCTAAGCGATCGATGTCCCACTTTCCATCATGTTGCGAAAACAAGAAACGATCATGCAGACGGTGCTCCCCACCTTGCCAAAACTCAATGCTTTGCGGTTTCACTCGGAAGCCACCCCAAAATGACGGCACTGGAATTTCGCCTTTGGCAAACTTTTGCTTTAGCTCTAGGAACTTACCTTCGAGTACGCCACGAGCCGAAATACGACTGCTCTGCTTACTGGCAATCGCAGCAAGTTGACTTTCTTTAGGGCGAGAAGTGAAGTATTTCATGTTTTCCATCGCGGTGAGCTTTTCGGCAACGCCAGTGATGTGAACTTGTCGTTCAAGTGGGTGCCAAGGAAAATGCAGACTGATGTTGCTGTTATGCTCAAGTTGCTGGGCCTTACGGCTACCCAGGTTGGTGTAAAACACAAAGCCATTTTGATCGACATTTTTCAGCAGCACAATACGCTGAAACGGCATGCCATTCTCATCAACCGTTGCCACCGTCATTGCGGTAGGATCAGTTAACCCCGCTTCAACCGCTTGCTGCAGCCACAGGTTAAATTGATCAATAGGATCCGCCGCCAAATCTTTACGACGCAGACCACCTTTCGTGTATTCACGACGAATATCAGCAAGTTCCATCTTTACTCCTTCACTATTTTTTGTCGATTGTGCTCTCGATAATAAGGAAATACAAGGTCATCCATCGTTATGTCTCGTAATCGCTACGCCTCACAGCATCATCAGATACCTTCTGATAAACTAGGCCTCAAGTGAACTATTTACCTTAATATCTTTAAGATGCAGGGAATACATCGAGACTATCAGAATCAATTATGATTGATTCATTCATCCCGCGTCTGAACCCAAAAACTCTCGCCGCCCCAATTAGGGATAGCGTTATAACTGGTGAGCCAAACGTGAACTTACTCAATCCCAAAGCACTTCGCCACTTTTTATTACTCCTGTTTGCTGTTGGTCTCACAGGGCTTGCTCTTACTCATCATTACGCAACTCAGTATCAACATGATCAATGGCAGCATAATCTCGAAAACCAAGCCTCTCTGGTATCGCAAGAAGTCGACTACGAACTGGCTAAATTTGAGCAAATTCCCAATCTGTTAAGCCACGACCCAAGATTGCTCAAAGCGGTACAGCAAGGCACCGCGTCTGATGAGCTTAATGTATTGCTGGAAAACTGGTTAAAACAAAGCTTAGCGGATACGATTTATGTGCACGACAGCACGGGGTTGGTCATTGCATCAAGCAACTATCGGCAATCGGATTCGTTTGTCGGTTCCAGTTTCAGTTATCGCCCCTACTTTCAAAATGCGCGACGCGGACAAACGGCTCAATATGTCGGCTTGGGCGTTCGCTCGAATAAACGCGGTTACTTTTTCTCGTCACCACTTTGGGTCGATGACCACGTCGCGGGCGTAATTACCGTTAAAGTGAATCTGGAACAGTTGGAAAAGCGACTGGCTCAAAACGGTACCGATGTTTTGATTGCAGACAAACATAATGTTGTCTTCATGAGTAACTTGCCCGAGTGGCGCTACAAAGCGCTGTACCCTTTGACCCCAGAAGCGGTTGATGCGCTGACTCAAACCCGACAGTATGGTGATACCCTGCCAAAGTATAACGGGGCACTTACTGCGCAAAGTAATGCCGTCGACTTCTCAGGCAACCAGCTTTTGTTGTCGCCAAATTATCTCGCTTATGCAACCGAGCTGTTAGACAAAGGTTTTCGAGTTATCGCACTGATAAATCAAGATACCGTTCTTGCAGCTGTTCTACAGGCTGATGCCGTTTATCTGATCCTTTACGCTCTCATCGCTTTGATTGCACTTGCCTGGTTTCAAATGCTGGTCAACAAAGCTCATCTGGCGAATCTCAATGTCAGTTTGGAAGAAAAAGTGGTTCAACGAACGGTTGTGTTAAGCGAAGCGAATCAAAAACTGCAACAAACCATCCGCCAATATGAACAGAGCCAGCAAGAGCTTAAACAAACACAGCAGGAGTTGACCCAAGCGGCGAAACTGGCGTTGTTAGGCGAGCTTTCGGCCAGCATCAATCATGAAATAAACCAGCCTTTAGCCGCATTGAGAACTTACACAGAGAACTCCCAACGTCTACTGGTACTCGAACGCTACCCGATGGTCACCGAAAACTTAGACAAGATGTTGACTCTGAATGACACCATTGCCGAAGTCATTGCTCGGCTCAAAGTTTTTACCCGTAAAACGGATCAGAGCCCTCACAGTGAAGTGTCGATACTGCATGATGCCGTGCACAATGCCACCAGCATCTTAAGTAACAAACTGATTAAGCAGGGTGTCACGTTGAAAGTGCCCGAGATCGATAACAGTTTGCGATTAGCTATTCACAGTGTTGAGTTGGAGCAAGTCTTGATCAATATCTTTCACAATGCCGCGCAAGCAATGGATGGTTATTGTATCGATCCGCAAATTTCGATTGCCGTTCAATGCGATGACTCGAGCTGTGACATTCTGATTTCTGATAATGGCCCAGGTATGTCCGACGAGGGATTAGCGAAAGTCTTCGACCCATTTTTTACGACTAAACCAGAAGGGTTAGGGCTAGGTTTGACCATTTCTAAACGTATTTTAGAGAGCTATCAGGGTTCACTCAGCGCCTTTAACCATAGCAGTGTCACATCAGAGCAACGCGGCGGTATGACCTTTGTGATAAGCATTCCAATGATCCAGCAATACACAGCCACCCAATTGATGGAAAACGATCATGCATAACCCAGTTTTCTTCGTCGACGATGAACCTCATATTCGAGATGCCGTTTCTCAGGCATTACTTATCGAAGGGATAGAAATAACCTGTCTGCCAAATGCAGTCGAAGCCTTACGCGTGATCGACCCAAACGCTCCTGCCGTCATCATCACTGATATTCACATGCCTGTGATGGACGGGCTGGAATTCATGCGCATGTTACTTGGCAAGAATAAGCACTTTCAGTTTATCGTCTTAACCGGGCACGGCGATGTCAAAACGGCGGTTGAAGCGATGAAAAGTGGTGCGTACGACTTTCTGGAAAAACCCTTTTCAACCGATCAGTTAATGAAGTCGCTCAATAATGCCGACGATAAACTCAATCTACTGCAAGAAAATATCTGGCTGAAGAAAGAGCTCGACATGCAAACGCATGTAGGTCCTAAAATGATCGGACACAGTAAAGCCATGGTCCACATCCGCCGCTTCCTCATTAGCGTACCGACGAGCCAACCGTTGATATTCATTGGTGAAGATGGCACAGGTCGTAGGCTCGCGACACAATTTGCTCATGATATACATGCGACTGCCGACAGCGAATTGATTGCCGTCTCTGGAGAAGATTTACAAGAGCTTTCTATAGATGCGTTAGATAAAACCATTCAACATTTAACCGAAGGGAAAAGTCACTGCAGTTTATATCTATACAGCGCGGAAAACCTCTCTTTGGATCAGTGGCAAAGCCTATTTAATCATCCCAGACTCGAACGTGTATTCGGTGCCGCGACCCACGTAGAGAAAGACATAAAAAATATGGCCACACTGATTCACTTACCTACATTGGATGAGCGTAAAGAAGACATCGGCCCACTGTATAAACACTTCGTGCGTCATGCAGCAAGTCGCTACCAACTGCAACCACCACATATCAGCCTTGATGAAGTCAAATACATTACTGAGTTGTCATGGCCTGAAAACATCAAACAACTGCGTCGCTTTGCTGAATTGCGTGCACTGAAACCCGATACCTTTCGTATCGAAGATTGGAATAGCAACAAAAGCATCGAAATTCAGAGTATGACCCAACGCACAGAACACTTTGAATATTGTCTATTAATTGATGCATTACAACGGCACAGAGGCAGACTTAAAGAGGTTCAACTAGAATTACAGGTATCACGCAAGACCTTGTACGACAAACTAAAAAAACATCAGCTGGACAAAGCAAAGTTCAAGGTACTGTAGCGGCGGGAAATCACCTCCATGCCATAGGGAAGAACAGTGTAACGCTAGTTGATGAGCAGGCCAGCAACCCTAGCTACTGATTGAGTCGAAGTAACACGAGAATAAAAAACATAACCGAACCGTAATTAGATCAAAAATATAATGAGCCATTGTGATCAGGGAATGTGATGGGCCAAAATAATTACAGCAAACTCAGCACTGACGAATTGGATTTTGTCGACGATAAAACCGCCGCTTTGCTTCTCAATACCCCCAATAGCGCGCGTTTAATGCTTTGGGTAATGGTGTTTTTTTTCATTACCGCGATTGCATGGGCGTCTTGGGCGCAAATCGATAAAGTGACCATTGGTCACGGCAAGGTGATTCCTTCGTCTCAAATCCAGGTTGTACAAAACCTAGAAGGCGGCTTGGTCAAAGAAATTTTGGTAAAAGAAGGTCAGCAGGTCGAAAAAGGTCAGCAACTCCTGTTAATTGACGATACCCGGTTTCGATCTGATTTCCGTGAACGAGAACAGCAAGTCGCGAACTTAACCGCCTCCGTTCTGCAACTTTCGGCTTCGATCAGCAGTGTGGAGGTCAATCGAGATTTCGATACAGGGAACTGGCGACAAAGCGTCGTACTGGATTATGGCAAACTCACCTTTCCACCCTTATTAGAAGAAAAACAGCCACAACTGGCCCAGCGCCAAAAAGCGGAATACCGCGAAAACTTAGATAATCTGCGTAACCAGCTTTCCGTTATCGATCAACAAGTGCAACAAAAACAGCAAGACCTTGTCGAGATCGAAGCTCGAGTACGAAACTTGCGTCAAAGCTATCAATATGTGCGCAAAGAGCTCGATATTACCAAACCCCTGGCAGACGAAGGGGTAGTGCCACGCATTGAACTGTTAAAACTGCAACGTCAGGTTAATGATACTCGCCGAGAAATGACCTCTAGCGAACTGAAAATTCCGGTGCTCAAATCCGCGTTGAGAGAAGCCATGCTCAAACGTATTGAAGTTGCACTACAGTTTCGCTCAGAGCAACAAGAAAAACTCAATAATGCACAAGACCAACTTTCAGAGTTAGTTGAGTCGGCGGTAGGTTTGGAAGATAGGGTCAATCGCACCGTAGTCAACTCGCCAGTTACTGGCAAAATAAAAACATTGAACATTAATACCGTCGGCGGTGTTATTCAGCCAGGAATGGATATCGTCGAGATTGTTCCAACCGAAGATACATTATTGGTTGAAGCAAAAATTGCCCCTAAAGACATCGCATTTCTGCGCCCGGATCTCCATGCCATAGTGAAGTTTACCGCCTATGACTTTACCAAGTACGGTGGTTTGGAAGGGGAACTCGAGCATATCAGCGCGGACACGACTCAAGATGACGAAGGCAACAGCTTTTATATCGTCCGTGTACGTACAGAAAAAACCAACTTTGGTCAGGATGCCGATTTACCGATTATTCCCGGTATGACGGCATCCGTCGATATCATTACCGGAAAGAGAACGGTGTTGGAATACTTGCTAGAGCCTATTTTGAAAGCCAAAACCAATGCGTTAAAAGAATAGACAATACGGGGCACTCTAAGCTCACACTGAATTAACCACGACATAGCTTGTAAGTTGTTAAATAAAAAGTAATTAATTCTCACAGACGAACTCATTATAAGAGTACACTTGTGACGTAAATCTAATATGCAACCCATTTTTACACGTAAAGTCACATTACTATTGAGCTTAAGTTGCCTTTCGATCCAAATTGGCGCGTTAGACAAAGAAGAGCAGCAATGGGTCGACAAGGTATCAGCCATATACGGCGAACGAGCTGGAGCGCGTGTCAGTACATGGAGAAATACACTGACCCAACTAAGCTACGTCGATACCCAAGAGAAACTCGCGGGTGTGAACCGCTTTTTTAATCAATTGTATTTCGTTGACGATAAAATACTTTGGGGCGAGACGGATTACTGGGCAACGCCACTCGAATTGTTAGGAAGTAATGCTGGAGACTGTGAAGATTTCACCATTGCGAAGTATTTCTCATTACTCGAGCTTGGGGTGCCTGACTCTAAGATGCGTTTGGTGTACGTTAAAGCCAATGAATTGGATCAGTTTCATATGGTATTAGCCTATTACCCGACGGCCAGTGCAGAGCCGCTCATTCTCGACAACCTTAATACAGAAATTGTCAGAGCCTCTAAGCGCCACGACTTGCTACCGATTTACAGCTTTAATGGTACAAACCTGTGGTTAATAAAATCTTCTGCTGGTAATGGAGAACTGGCAGGGAAAGCCTCTCGTTTGAGCCTTTGGAATGACTTACGTTCACGCGAACGTAAGTTACAGTTAAAAAAACCTAAAATTAATTATGACGAGTGAAAAACATGACCCTTTATAAGAAGCTAGTAGTGGGAATGGTTACGGTCTTTGTACTCTTGATGACATCAGTACTCGTAATCGAATTCAATACTACTCGAACCAGTCTGGAGCTACAGCAGCGTTCAGAGGTCAACAACACCATAAATACTGTTGGTTTGGCGTTAGCGCCTTACTTAAAAGATAAAGATAAGGTTGCCGTTGAGTCGGTAATTAATGCTCTGTTCGATGGCAGCTCCTATTCGGTTGTTCGTTTGACATCGCTTGACTCTGATTACCAAATCGTACGCTCTTACCCAATCAAACCGAGCGCAGTACCGCAATGGTTTATCAACTTAAACCTGTTTAAAGCGATTCATGATAAACGTGTGGTGACCAGTGGTTGGATGCAGCTTGCCGAAGTGGAAATTATCAGCCATCCTGGTGCTGCCTATGAACAGCTATGGAAAGGATTCACAGATCTATTATCCGCGTTCAGTCTTCTCTTCTTGGCTGGCTTGATTGCTATTTCCTACATTTTACGACGTTCACTCAAACCATTAGCGGCAATCGTACAGAAAATGCGTGACATCGCGAACAACCAGTTTGGAGAGCCGCTTACACGCCCTAAAACCAAAGACCTGATAGCCGTCGTAGATGGTATCAACACCATGTCGGCTCAAATTGAGTTGTCATTTAAAGAGCAGGCGAAAGAAGCGCAGCGTTTACGCGCTCAGGCTTATCTGGATCCAATTTCCAAATTGGGTAATCGCTCGTTTTATATGAATCAAGTTGACCAATGGTTAGCGGAAGAAACACAAGGGGGTATCGCGCTACTCCATGCAGAATATATTGGCGATATTTACGAGACGAAAGATTACCAACGTGCAGACGCTCACGTGAAAGAACTCTCTCAACGTCTGAAAAATACCATTGACGTACAAGGAGCGACGATTGCCCGCCTTTCCAGTGACGAATTTGGTCTTCTTTTCCCCCATATGGATGAGAGCGAACTTCGCATTATGGCTGACAGTATCGTGAACTGCGTTAATGGCTTAAACACCGACCCAACAGGTCTTGCTAAGCCGAAAGCGGCACTAGGCGTGGCCCACAACAAAGAGCACAAGACTCACTCTGAAATTCTATCCATGGTTGATAATGCCCTGTCGAAAGCGAAAGCTCAGCCAGAAAAACCTTACGGATTCATCGGCAGCGATTCACCTTCAAATCTAATGGGTAAACAGCAGTGGAAAGCTCTGGTTGAAGAAGCCATTCACAGTGAGTGGGTCAACTTCCGTTTTCAGGCGGCCAAAAATACTTGGGGCAAGGTATTCCACAATGAAGTATTTTCTAGTATTGAAAAAGATGGCGAAACGTTTCGTGCGAACCAATACTTGTTTGCACTTGAGCAGCTAGAAGCGACCAACATTTTCGATCAATTCGTGATTGAGTCAATGATCAACATGTTAGAGCGCGGAGAACTCAATGATCCTGTCGCGATCAACATTGCACAAAGTAGTTTATCTCAACCGTCTTTTATTCGTTGGACGACGAGTATGCTGGAGAAACACCCTGAAGTTGCATCTAAGCTACACTTTGAGATTCCAGAAGAGTGCTTTATTGAGCACCCTCATCACACCGCGCTGTTGTGTAATGCGATTAGACAGGCGGGAGCGATATTCGGTGTAGATAATTATGGTCGTAATTTCCAATCGCTGGAATACATTAAAGAGTTCCGCCCAAATTACGTGAAGCTCGATTATCTGTTCACTCATAAGCTACACGATGAAAAACAGAAATTTACACTGACATCAATCTCTCGTACTGCACACAATTTAGGTATCACCACCATTGCATCGCGTATCGAGACTCAAATCCAGTTGGATTTCCTTGCTGAGCATTTTGTTGAAGTATTCCAAGGATTTATTGTCGACAAAGAATAGAAGGTTGAACCACGATGAAAGACCCTTTGCTGAATTCGCTCATCTACGTTAGCCGTTACTATGGATTAGCTAACTCTCCCGAAGCACTTGTTAACGGACTGCCACTCTCAGAAGGCAAACTCACTCCGTTTCTGCTTCCCAGAGCAGCAGAGAGGGCTGGATTGGTCGCCAAAGAAAACCGTGGTGAGCTGGAGAGTATCTCCGGCTTAATACTGCCAACAATATTAGTGCTCAAAGGTGGTGATTCTTGTGTTCTGAATAGTTTCAGCCCAGAAACACAAGAAGCGGAAGTCACGACCTTGGAAAGTGGAATGGTCCCCATCTCCATTCCACTATCAGACTTACTTCAGCAGTATGCTGGGCGCTATTTTTTAGTCAAAAAACAGTTTCGTTTTGATGAACGCTCGCCTGAAGTACTCAAAACTAATCAAGGTCACTGGTTTTGGTCAACATTATGGCAATCAAAACGTATTTACCGAGATGTACTGATAGCCTCCCTACTGATCAATATATTCGCCATCGCGGCACCAATGTTTACCCGTCTGGTGTATGACAAAGTGATTCCCAACCTTGCCTTTGAAACCCTATGGGTACTGGCAAGTGGTGTATTGGTTGTCTTCTTGTTCGACTTTATACTCAAGACATTACGCAGCTATTTCATTGATGTCGCTGGTAAAAAATCCGACATTCTGATTTCCTCTAAACTGTTTAGCAAAGTAATGGGGATACGAATGGAATCCAAACCACCCTCGGTTGGCGCTTTTGCTCGCCACCTACAGGAGTTTGAATCAATTCGCGAATTCTTTACTTCGGCAACCATCAGTGCCCTCATCGACTTACCTTTTGCAATAATGTTTTTAGTCATCATTTGGCTAATGACAGGTAACCTCGTATTGGTACCTATGGTCGGTGTCATTATTTTGATTATTCACTCGCTGTTGATTCAAAAGCCGTTAAGGCGCTCGATAGAAGAAGGGACGCGTCTCGCCTCACAAAAATACGCTAATTTAATTGAAAGCCTCTCAGGTATAGAAACGGTCAAAATGCTCAGTGCGCAAAGCCAGTTCCAGTACCGATGGGAGGAAGCCGTTGCACACATGGCAAACTGGAATATCAAAAGCCGTCGTATTACAGACAGCATCCAAAACTCAGCGGGCTTTGTACAACAAAGTAGTAGTGTCGGGATGGTGATTTTTGGCGTTTATTTGATTGCAGAAGGCGAGTTAACGATGGGCGGCTTGATCGCGGCAACCATGTTGAGTGGACGTGCCATCAGCCCTATGATTCAGCTTTCTTTACTATCCGCTCGCTACAATCAAGCAAAGTCTTCAATGACCATCATCAATCAGGTCATGGATATGCCAGATGAGCAGGAAGAGGGAAAACGCTACATTCATCGTCCTGTTGTTCAGGGTAAAATTGAGCTTGAACGTGTCACCTTCCACTACCCGAACTCTCCTGTCGCATCGATTCGCGATTTAAGCCTGACCATCAACCCCGGAGAGAAAGTCGCGATTATCGGGCGTATAGGCTCAGGTAAGACAACATTAGAGCGTCTTATTATGGGGCTATATCAGCCGACAGAGGGACATGTGCGCATTGATGATACGGACATAGCTCAACTTCATCACGTTGATATACGTCGCAATATCGGCTGCGTACCACAAGATCCAACCTTATTCTTTGGTTCGATACGCGATAACATCACGTTTGGTCGTCCGCTGACAGATGATCGTGATGTCATGGACGCAGCGAATCGTGCAGGGGTAACGGCATTTACCCAATCCGATCCAGCGGGTTTAGAACGTCAGGTAGGCGAAGGTGGTGCGATGCTTTCTGGAGGGCAACGTCAGGCTGTTACGATCGCCCGGGCACTCTTAGGCCATCCTCCGGTGCTGCTAATGGACGAACCAACCAGTGCGATGGATAACCGTTCTGAAATGCATATAAAGCATCAGTTAGCCCAGTTGAAAGAGAATGAGACGTTGATTTTTATCACTCACAAGACCGCTATGCTCGACATTGTTGAGCGAGTCATCGTTATGGAAAAAGGTAGCATCATTGCGGATGGCCCAAAAGCACAGATACTGAATGATTTGAAACAAGGTAAAGTCCGTGCCATAGGCTAATAATTAAAAAGCTCGCTTGCCAATCCCCTTAAGCGGATGGTTTAGGGGGTACTTATCTGAAACCGAAATAGTTGATCTCTTCAAGAAAAACCCAAACAAGCACTAAGCCAACAATCAAAAACAACACCGCAATCGCTTTTTCGTCTTCTTCCATATACGCTATCTTATTCCCAACCCTGTTTGGTTATTCAGCCATTAACGTAAGCTTAATCAACGCAAATGATTTACTCTGATTACTTTAGATTAGCAGTAGAAAAGCGTTAATTCTGGGTGTCATGATGCGCTTCACTCGGTTCAATTACGGATATGAGAGATACATCAAATCCCAACCGAGATGTGAAATAGGGTTGAAGCAATTAAGTCAAAGATTTGTGATTACTTAGGGTAAAAAATCCGCTATAACAGCCGTTTGTTAGTATTATCGAGTCGAAGAAATGAATAATTGGATCCAATTAGATCAACTGAACCAGTATTTCAACGAGGGCTCTCTCGGATATAAGATGTTGATGGGCATCATTGTCCTGATCACTTACCGGATCCTGAAAAGAGTTGCCAACCGAGCCATCTTAAACTTGGCCTCATCGAAGGGAGTAAAGAAGGCGCGCCTAAGCTTCATTCAGCGCTGCTTTAACGTGGCACTGTTATTTCTGACCGCTTCCGTTTTTGCGATTGTCACCGGCATTGGTTACGGAGATGTGTCACTGTTTTTATCATCCATATTCGCGGTACTAGGTGTCGCGTTTATAGCCCAATGGTCGATCTTGAGTAATATCACTGCGAGCTTTTTGATCTTCTTCGTATTCCCATATCGCGTCGGGGACCGGATCAAAGTCGTTGATAAAGATGAAGACATCAGTGGTGAAATTCAAGAGATCAGCATGTTTCATGTGTTGATCAAACACGACAGCGGCAACCTAATCACTTATCCAAATAATCAGATCTTGCAGAAGGCGGTATTAAAACTGGCAAAAACCAAACCTGTCGCCAATAAAGCGAAGTCTCGAATTTATACCCGAAGAAAGTAATCACGCTCTTACCGTCCAGTCATATCTCGGTGGCTTGCTATAGAAATTATACCAACGCAAGTAAGAAAGTGGTCATACTTAATGATAGAGAACCAGAAAACAGGCATCAACCCATCCATGGGGCTTCGA
Organism: Vibrio sp. STUT-A11; assembly: GCF_026000435.1. NCBI lineage: Bacteria > Pseudomonadati > Pseudomonadota > Gammaproteobacteria > Vibrionales > Vibrionaceae > Vibrio > Vibrio sp. STUT-A11. The sequence goes on from NZ_AP026764.1 coordinate 501,162, forward strand.
TTTGCCATCCATGGCAAATAGAGTTTGTTTATCGAACCCTGTTCCCTGACCAGTTAATTTTCCGGATTGGAATTAGCTATCGGATAGTCAAGCTGCGCCAAAACCTGATGTTGGATAAAATAACGCCCCGAGAGTTCTCTCTACGGGGCTTTTTATTATTTCTTGATATAGAGGTCTTTTGAATAAATACGGCCTTCTACGTTGTTCTTAGCAAAGCCACCAACGTTAGGACGGACTAGTCGCGCCTGCATGTAATAGTAAATTGGGGCGATAGGAACATCTGCCGCGATCAGTTTTTCGGCTTCATCGTAGTACGCCTGACGCTCTTTATCGTCTGTGGTCGCTAATGCGTTTTCCATTGCCTGATCGTATTCTTTGCTTTGGTAACGCGCAAAATTCCCTGAAGAATCCGATCGCAATAAACTCAAGAATGTCGACGCTTCATTGTAATCACCACACCAAGAGGCACGCATTACATCAAAATTGCCTTGTTTACGCGCCACTAAGTAAGATTTCCATTCTTGGTTTTCCAGCTCTACCTTCGCGTCTAAGTTTTCACTGAGCATAGAGGCTATGGCAACGGCAATCGCTTTATTTGACTCACTGGTGTTGTAAAGAAGTTTAAAATCGAGCGGTTTATCTTTTCCATAACCCGCCTCTTTTAATAATTGACGAGCTTTTTCATCACGCTGTAGCTGAGTCCATTTGCTGTACTCTGGCTGAGTCGCATCAAAACCCGCCGTATATTGGTGAGCAAATGTGTATGCGGGTAAGTTACCAACCTGGGTAACGCCATTGGTAATGACGTCTCTCATGATTGAATAAGACACGGCTTGGCGAACTCTGACATCATCGAACGGCGGACGCGTGGTATTAAACGCATAGTAGTACGTACAAAGTAGTGGCACTACCGTATACGCCCCTTGGTACTCTCGCTCAAGCTTCTGTGCCATATGAGTAGGTACATCAGAGGTGATATCCACTTCTCCAACCACATAGCGGTTAATCGAGGCATTTTGATTCTCGAACGGGATGTAAGTTACGTTAGTGAGCTGAGTGTCGTCTGCATCCCAGTAATTGGGGTTTTTCTTCAGTTCAATACGTTCATTGACGACCCATTTATCAAGCACAAATGCGCCATTACCTACAAATTGTTTCGGATCACTCCACGGCTTAACCCCCTGCTCCACTGTCGCTTTATGGACAGGCATCATTGATGTGTGACCTGTCATCGCTACAAAATATGGGACCTTAGCTTCAAGTTCGAAACGAAGTGTATAGTTATCTAACGCTTCAACACCCAGCTCTTCTACTGGTAGTTTACCTTCAGCCACATCGACAATATTCTTGATGCGTGTCATCTCAAGATACCAGACATTAGGCGACGCCAATTGAGGATCAACAGCCCGTCTTAACGCATAAACAAAATCGTCAGCCGTTACTGAATCGCCGTTTGACCATTTTGGATCTTTACGTAGATGGAAGACGAAAGTCTGGTTGTCTTCCGTTTCCCACGACTGAGCAACACCAGGTACAATATTGCCATTACGATCTTGAATAACCAGCCCCTCAAACAAGTCTCGCAATATGTGCATTTCTGGCATCCCTTCGGCTTTTGCCGGATCGAGAGTGGCCGCTTCTGCGTCATTAGCTCGCACTAAAACTTGCTCAGCAGCAAGTTGAATGTTTTCGGGTATCCCATCAGCAAATGCCGATGTCGTTCCAACAGAGGTTAAAAGAGAGGAAATAAGTAAAGTTATCGAGTGTTTTTTAATATCCATATCGTTTTAGTTCTCCTAACTCGTGTTTTGAAGCCAGCGCCACAATTAACAATACAACCATTGACGAAATTTAATAGTTCGGTGTATCTAAGTAATTAAAATTAATATTACTTCATTTGCTAGGAGATTATGGTGAGTCTAATTCCAAGAACGGAAAGAGCTGCATTTTTAATTAAGCCGAGAACCTATGGAAAATCCGTTCTGGGCGCTCCCCTGCTCTACTTCCCTGCACAGTTAGAAAGTAAATCACGAGGTTTAATTTTAGCAGGCACCCATGGAGATGAGACAGCATCTATTACAGGTTTATCATGTGCGTTGAGATGTTTGCCAGAAAATGGCTTACATCACGACGTCGTGTTATCTATGAACCCTGATGGTAACCAACTAGGTACCAGAGCAAACGCTAATCAAGTCGATCTTAATCGTGCGTTTCCAACCAAAAACTGGACAGAGCATGGCACTGTGTATCGTTGGAGCTCTCATACACCAGTAAGGGACGTTAAAGTGAAAACAGGCAACGTGAGTCAACCAGAACCTGAAGTCGCCGCGTTGATCAAGCTCATTGAAGAAAGACAACCAAAGTTTGTGATCTCCTTCCATGAGCCACTGGCTTTTGTAGATGATCCTAAATGTTCTGAATTAGCAAAATGGCTCGGTCGACAATTTGACCTCCCACTAGTCGAAGACGTGGATTACGAAACGCCGGGGTCATTTGGTACTTGGTGCAGTGAACGAGAACTGCCGTGTGTCACTCTGGAATTACCAGCGGTTTCTTCTGATTTCACGATAGAGCAATACCTCCCGGCGATTATCGCCTTACTTCAGTATGAGCCCTAAAGCTAACGTTTACCGACAAATTAGTTTTCAATATCGACTGTGAAAATGGAGATAAGGATGTAATTTACAGTGTAAAACGCACTGATATCAGCAAGAGTTATCCAACACCATTCTTTCCAGGTGAATAGTGTCATCGTACGTTGAACAAAAGCCCAGCTAGGTTTAACTATCCATGAAGTCAGTGTGCAGTACATAAACGTAGAAGTTTAAGCAACACAAAAACGGCAGCCTAAGAGATTATGGATTCTTGTTCGAGACTGGCGGACACATTGATTTCGTATTGATTAAATTGAAAGGCACATCCACCATGGGTACGTTTAGTTGTCACTTTCTCACTATTAAACTGGACGGTTACCCGAGAAAAAACGTGTTCTTTCGCGACCACAGTGTTTTCTGTTAAAGCAAGTTCAAGCTCAGCCTCTGTCTGATCAAGTTTCAGCTTTACCTCTTCTAGTAGGCGATTGTTTTGGGTTTTCAAACTTTCTAACTCTGCACGTTCTTCTTCAGTACGTTCGAGTTTTGGCCTTTTTTTATATTCTAGCTCTCTGCGGATTACTTCCATAATTCCAGCTTGGGCATTTTTATATTGTTCTTTTAAGCTGGCAAGACGCTCCTGATACAAGGAATAGTTGGTGAACGCTTCAACCCTTGTTGCTGTATCACCTTCTACGCCCAGCTGTAAGCACAACACCCCTTTCGCTACCTTGGCATGACCTCCACTCAATGTGCCATGTTGGCCGCTAGCATCCAGAACCGTCAGGCTCCTGCCACAAGTGATGTCGTTATTCATGCTATGTAGTGCAAACTCAATATCTTCACCTGCAGATAGTTCGCTATATTGTGCATAATTAGCCCGTATAGCGCCTTTAGTTTTCACACGACAACTTCTTGGTTGGCCATCACTTACCGTATGGCCAATAATCCCTTTTCCAACCAGTATGTCATCTCGAGCTTGAACATTAGCTGACTCGATAAATCCTCCTACCGTGATTGACCCAGTAGCTTGCACAATCATGCCTGGCTCAATGTTACCGCCAATGATCAGATTGCCTTTAAATTTGATATGGCCAGTGTTGATGCCAACATTATTTAGGCACAGCGCGTTGTCGACTTCAATTGTGTTGTTCTTTATCAGTGGAGTACCAGAGGTTGAAGCAATGAGAATATTTGGATCGCTTTGACTAATTTCGCTACCTTTACCTGATTTGAGAGCGTTGTCTTTCCCGGCTTGCGCAGGCAGAACTCGGCCTTGGACCGTAAAGCCGGGTGTACCTTTAGTGGCTGGCGTACGGCGCATGACTTCGTCACCAACATTGACAGAAATGGTTTCGCCGAGATTTCTTAAATCTATCTTGTCACTGCTCGATTGGCCATGTTTTGGCTTGAGTATTCGCTTGGTAATGTCTCTAACCAGAGGAGTAAAAATGGCGTCAGTACCTTTAACTGGCTGCTTACCAACGGCTACAGGTTGTGTGAATGTTGCGCCAGGTTTAAGTTGATTGCTCACCATCATCACTTTCTTTAACGCAAGTTTGTTGATGCCTTTGGTCACCTTTGCTTGTGCAAGAGCGAGAACAATCTCTTCACCTCGTAACCCTCGCCCACCATAAGCGCCGGTAACGGTGATACTTGCAAGCATATCGTTGTTGGACAACTCAACGTTAATTTGAGCATTTTTCTTCTGAGCGATCACTATGCCTTTGTAAGCCTGAGAATCTCGTATCTCTACACAGTCAATAAATCGGCTGACCTCATCATCCTCAACAAATAATGAGCTAGCACTCATCAACGTAAGCTGCGCAGGTAATTCTTTTCTGTCGAACTGACCTACCAAATCTTGCGACAGGCGGGCAATTATCCGCGTTTTATCTTCATCCCACTCAAGACACTGCTTCCACATAAAGATACCATTTTGCTGAACATCAACGTCTTCAGTCTAACTAAAAATGTTTTCTCTACAAACTGAACCGTTTTAAGAATCAGGCTTACGTCACTAACAGTGAGAGAAATATCAATTTCAACAGGTTAGTGAATTGTATCGTCAATTTATTCTAGACTTCTTATAAGGGATAAATGAATAAGAGGCGATTTACAGTGTAAACCCCTCTTATTCGTCATTTTAATTTACAGTGTAAATCTACTTAATAGCGACTTTACACTGTAAACTGCTTTAAAAGCATCTGCACTTCCCGCCGAATCTCTTGTTCAACTTGCTTACGTCCTGTTAGTTTAAAGTGCTTTGCACAGCTTTCCCAATCATGGTTTAGGAAGACCTTACAAATCATTAAATCGGAAACCGATACTAAGCCATTTTTCAACAGCCACTGCTTTAACCACACAAACACAGATTCGTAACTACCACCACCTAGAGCGTAATTACGAATAAGCGTAATTTGGTAAGGATGAAGAGCAATACTCATTATTGGCGCATTCAGTAAACTTCGATATAAATTAGGCGCCAACCTAGAGTAAACTAGATTGCCACTCATCGACATAAACTCACACAGTAGTCGCTCAGCGTCATCAATCCATTTCTGCGGTTTATTGGCTAACTGTCTGACCATCAATAGTGAGTAACAACCACTTGCTGCATCGCGCATCGTACCAAGACGAATCGATTGATAACCGACACTATTCCAAAAGTGCAACAGCTCTTCTGTCAAACCAAAGCTGGTGGCAAGATAGTTGATGTGAGAAGGGAGAGACAGCTCAAGCTGCGAAAGCATCTGCTTGCCGAGACCTTTGTTCTGTAACTCAGGGTGAACCGCGATACGCATGATACGAAGCGTTGAAAGCTTACCTACATCCGGCATACCGAGTTGGTTTATGATCGTGATTGGGGTTAAATGACCAGGCGGACGGCGTCTGCCAAGTTGAATATCACCAATAATCGCATCATCTAAGCTCCCCTCTTCGACCGTCATGATGACACCGACTACTTTCTTTTCGTTCCTGGCCACATAAATAGAACTGCAGTCATCTTGAAGCAAGTGAATCAGATCATTTGGTGACGTTTGATAGTGCGCGTTGACCAAAAGAGCAAAACATTCCCGTAGTAAACCCGGATTAGAAATCAATTCCTGCTTGGTGACTTTTTCAAGCTGGAGCTTTTCTGTCACCACGACTTGAAGGTCAGTGAGTTCAGCATCCAATACAAAAGCCTCATACAGCCATGACTCCAGAAAATCACTGTCGCTCCAGCGGATCGGTTGCTGAAGATGACATGTTTTCATTCCGGTTCTTTGCTTTTTCAACCATTCAACAAACTTGAGCGTAAACCCACGGCCACAACCTTCATAGCCATGAATCGTGCTGGAAAATACCAAACGGTGATAATGTGCGGTTATCTGCTGCAACATGGGAACAGGAATTGCCGCAGCTTCATCTACTAGCAGTAAATCACATTCAGGTAGTGACGATAGTAACTCGTCCGGCGCAATAAATTGTATGCTCCCCTGCCCGGCTTCAAATCGGTCCTTTCTGACGCGTTCGCCACTGTGCATTACTCGTTGCGCATGCAAAAAAACCGGCTCTACCGCTTTAATAGAGGGTGCTGTCACTAACACCTGTAATGGTTTATTGTGGAGTAAGTTGGCACAAGCGATACCGAGTGCACTGCTTTTTCCTCGACCACGATCCGCAGTTAAAACTGAAGGTCGTTTTCGGTGCCCGGTAACCACTTTTTCAATCGCGGCAACGGCCTGTTGTTGCTGTGCATATTGGGATATTTTACTGGCGGATTCAAACCTTGGTAACTGAGGTATTCTTTGATGTTGTTCTAAGACACATAATTTTTGCCACTGGGTTGCCATCCATTGTTGGGCGTAGTTTGATGGCTCTTTATCACTGACAGCAACAATCAGAATACCGCCACCAACTAATGAACCTAACGCCGCTGTAAAGCTATTCGCATCGAAACTTTTGCTCGCATCATAAACCAGAACGTCACACTCTCTTCCCAGTAACATATGACCCTGTTTAGCAGAGACACAATGCGCATCTTGTAACGACCACTCACCGACACCAAACCAACGTAATTGTTGATGAGTTTGGTAAAACGATTCGATCAGTGCGTTTTGCCAATTGGCATCGCCTTGAATAGCGACGCCTATTCGTTGGAAAGATTGAGATGCCTTTTGCTGAAGTAAAGTGAGAAACTCGGTTTGTGTGTGCATGCTGTGTACCCAAGGTTGAACCAACGACATATTATCACAACTTAAACAGGCTACTGATCAGCAAGCAAAAACAACAGGCATAAAAAAACCGCCCGAAGGCGGTTGGAATTTTGATTAATGTTATTGCAACTTGCTGTGAACAAAAGCCAAAATTTCTTCCATCAAACTATCATCCACTTTTTTCAGGTTCAGAGCCAAATTACTACCTTTGCGGCTGTAACTCGCGCGACCTTTTATCAAATCTACTTTGTCTGCCTTCGGCGATGGTTTGGCTGGCGATAATTCGGTAATCCAACTTTCTAGGCTTTCTGTGACTTCTCTCGTCAAGCGCGCAACACCTTGCGCGGTGCTACGCTGCCACAAGTATCCTTCTGTTGTACGACATTTATCTAACAACCCTTGCTGATGTTCAGGGCTTAGATTTGTAAACTGCTTGTGCAATTTAACAATGGTCGGGCGACCAAGGTCTCCTACATTTGGATATGCTTGAAGCAATTCTAGGGGTAACGAAGCCGCTTTCAGAGCTCCACTTACCAATGCTTCACTACATTGGAACATTTTAGCTAGCGCTTTCTGGTCTTCTGCTTCACCGCTGTCTAGCTTAGCTTGCATCTCTTTGCCTTTCTCATAAAGAGAAAGCGGCTTATGAGCGTTTGCCACATCAGATAGAAACTTAGCATGATTAGAGTTAATGTTGTCGCCAACATAAACCAGAAAATCTTGCTCAGCCAAGATACAAGATTTGCGACGACGACTACCGTCTAATACCTCAATTTTGCCATCTTGAGTACGTCGGCCAACCGCTGGGTACTGCTGACCACGCTCTTTTAACGTAACCAATACATCCGATAAAGCGTGCTCATTCAAGAAAGACTGTTCACGTGCGTTATCAACAAAAACCGTTGTTTCTGACTCAACCTTATTAGCAGGAATACGAACCAATTCGAATTGAACGGTATTCTCACCTGCGACAGCTAACTCAATTGTCTGTGTTTTTTCTTTTGCAGCGGTTTGCGCTTCTTGAGGTGTCGCCACACGACGTTTATTGGTTTTACCAAATAATTTTGCGTTTAATTCAGACGTTTTCAAAGCCATTTACTTATTACCCCTGATTCAATGACGGCCAATTAGAGTGCAATACGCGCTCAAGTTCAAGTGAGCTCTTATGAACAGCATCTTGAGCGGTTGCGAGCGTTTTCTTACCACCTTCAAAATCGCTCACGGTAAGATCAAATACCGTACTGTACGTGTCGGCACAGGTTTCAAACGCTCGGCTACGCGGAATAGTAGCCATCATAACTTGGTCACCTAGAAGATAGTTCATTTCAGTTAAAACAGAAACTTGCTTCTTGTTGTCGTCCTCAAACATGGTTGGCATCAAGCGTACAAACTCAAGACCATTCCAATCTTCTGGGAACATTTCATATACCGTTGGTAAATGCTGGAAGAAGTTTACTGTCGAAGCCCAGTCAAGACGTTTAGCGGCGCAAGGAATCAATAATGCGTTAGAAGCATACATTGCATTCCAGACCAGTGGATCCACGTGTGGACCAGTATCAATCATGATGATATCGAAGTCGTCGGAAATTTTGTCGATAAGCTGCTCTTTTAACAAACGAACAATATCCAGAGATGGGTCTTCAGATAGTGTTTGCCATGCTTCAGCGTTAAACATCGCATCTTCAGGAAACGCAGAAATTGACTTTAAGTTCGGATATTGCGTTGGCAGTAGCACATTCTTACGCAAGAACTCACTATCAATCTCGACGCCATCTGGCACGTTACCTAACATAATATCAACAGCAGAATAGATATTATCATGCTCAGCGACACTGATTTGTGGGTTTAGGAATAAACGCAATGATCCCTGTGGGTCCAAATCAATCAAGCAAATGCGGTAGCGTTTATCTAAGTTAAGCGCTAAACAAGCGGCTAGATGCACAGCCGACATCGATTTACCGGTACCACCCTTTTGGTTTTGTACGTTGATAACCCATGGCTTATTGCCATTATTTTTTTTACGCTCATGGAATTTAGGCACTTCAGCCGCATCCATAAGCATATGCGCTTCTTCTAATGTGATGGAATAATGATTGGCATTATTCTTAGTAAATTGATGGCCCGCTGCTTCCATTTTGCCGATTGCGTCGTCGAGTTTTCGGCGAGTCAAACCTGAACGGGTTTCCATCATTGCTTTGGACATTGGAGGGAAGTAATTGTCACTTCGCTCTTCCAAAACAATCTCAATACGGTCAGCTTGAACCTGTTGTGTTAGTTCCGCTAACTCATGCAGGTTTTCAATTGTTTTTTCTCTTTTCATGCCAAATTCCGTTGGAAGGATATCTGATTGCAATTGTACAGCACCAAACATCAAAAACAACAAAAAGGTGAACAAACATTTTGAATAACAATCACATATAAAAACATTAAAATCGACTATTTTATGAATAACGGCGAAAAATATACCAAAATGTAATCAAACAACTTCGAGTAAAGACATTGCAAACGCTATAAATTTAAAGTGTTACGGCGTCACTCATTTACAATGTAAATTAAAATCTATACGGAACGATTATAATAGCCAGCTAAATTACGGATTATGTAAAATCAATACTTTGGTATTTCAAAATAGATAAACTCGAACCAAGTTTCTTCCACGACATATAGCTTGATCATGCATCCGAAGCAATAAACATAGATATTGGCTAAATACTCCGGATAAATGATCAAGGACGGCTCTTGATCATTTATCCGGGGCACGAGCAAATAATGAAAGCATGATCAAGGAAAGGGAGGGGAGAACTCGAGTAAACAGAGGCCATGCTAAGCGATCAAACTCACGGAAAAATGATCAAGTGGACTGCTTTCCCGGAAGCATGCTTTTTATCCGCTATTTTACGGGTGAATGCAGACATACTGGGGCATTCAGAGAAAAGAGTACGGAACGATGAAATGAACACACTGAATTTGTTAAGTTCTACTATCATGATCATGCTTCCTTAAATTTGGATAGGTAGAGCATTTACGGGCCTGAGATTGAATTTTGATGAGTTTTTCAACACATGCATAATTTACCAGCAAAATTAGACTTTAATCAGACATCATCATTAATCTTGATCATTGTTCCGGGGTTAAGTCGTTCATGAAAATCACTTTAAAAACACGTCGAACGATCAAACAACCTTCATTTCTGTGGATAACCTGTACAAATAACATGATCATCGTTTCAAGAACATTTTGATCATCTTTTCAGAAGCTTAATGATCATGCTTACCAGAGAATATGATCATGCTTTCAAGGTAGTGTTGATCATTGTTTCGTAATAGTCATGATCATAGTTCCAAAAGGAAAAGTAAAAATTACTTTAAATAACATAAACTTACGATAGCAAAAATCGCCAGATCAATAGATCATATAATCAATTTAGATCATAATAATCAAAAAGATCAGTTATTTAAAAAAAGAGATTTTTTCTTTATTTATGATCTGATTTTCTTTATTCTTCGGAACCATAGCACAACTACGGCTAGTGTGATCTGGATCTAAAATGACGGCTGATGAAAAAATTCTGATTAAAGCACCAAGAAGTCACAAAGATGGGCATCTTTTTGAAGTACACGAATCTTCTGCAGATTGGGTAGAACAATACCAGCACTTCAAAGGGGTAACCAAAAGTATCCTAGAATTGCTTAATCTGATCTCATTGAGAGGTTTCAGCAGTAAAGATGGGCTCGTATCAACTACTGAAATCGTTGAAGCCACAGATGGTCATTTGACTCGTGCTGCGCTGCAACAACGTTTGCGAGCAGCTGTGAACATTGGTTTGTTTACTCAAACTCCAGTTCGTTTTGAAGAAGGACTGGCAGGAAAAACCATGCTACACAAGTTTGTTAACCCCAATAAGCTCATTTCTGCTTTGGGTGCAACGAGTTTAGTCACCGAAAAAGTCCGTCAGAATGAAAAACAAAAGCGTTCAAAGGCACTAGCTCAAACACAAGTAAACAAACGCTTGCTGACCGAACATGGCTTAAATACACCGCCAACGATGAAAGATGAAGCGGATCAGTTTGTGGTCTCGCCGACGAATTGGGCAGGGATCATCGATCAAGCACTAGCGCCACCACGTACACGTAAAAGTTATCAGAAATCCATGGTTTCAATTTCTGGAACTAAAGCGGTGATAGAAACACGATCTTCAAAAAATATCATGACAGTGGATGATCTGATGACCTTGTTTGCTCTGTTTACCTTAACCGTGCAGTATCATGATCATCATAAAGATCAATATCACCTTGACGCCGCCCACGTACCGAACAAAACGCCGTTATACATTACCGATATTTTGTCGCTCAGAGGAAAAAAGGACAGTGGACCAGCGCGTGATTCCATTCGTGACAGCATTGATAGAATTGAGTTCACCGACTTCCAGTTACACGAACTAACAGGCCGTTGGTTGAGTGAAAATATGCCGGAAGGTTTTAAAAGTGATAGATTCCGTTTTCTCGCTCGAACGATCACCGCTTCAGAAGAAGCGCCTGTTGAGGGGAGCGATGGAGAGATACGGATTAAACCCAATTTGTATATATTGGTTTGGGAGCCGTCGTTTTATGAGGAGCTACTCACCCGCGATTACTTCTTCCTATTTCCACCCGAGATCCTGAAACAGCATACTTTAGTGTTTCAGTTGTATTCATTTTTTCGCAGTCGTATGGTTCGGCGCCATACCGATTGCATGCTGCTTAGTGAGTTGAATCAGAAGTTAGCACGCAACATTGAATGGCGCCGCTTTTCCATGGATCTTATTCGGGAACTGAAGCGATTGTCTGATGGAAAAGGAACGGAAGATCTTTTTATCGTTAATTTATGGGGTTACCACCTGACGATCGAAACCATGAGCGAGAATGGAAAGATCAAGGATTACCAGATCGATATCAAGTGTGATGTTGAGGAAGTCTTGCGCTACTCACGTGCTCGTACCACGAACGCTGGGAAGCGTAACATGGCTCCTACGTTACCAAATCCACTTCGTAATGAGATGGTAAGCAGACAACAGCTAGAAGAGCTCTCAGGCATCATTGACGGCGAATTTGAACCTATTCAGCGTAAAGCCCCTTCTCCTCGCGGGAATTTAGGGCGTAGGATCAAGCAAAGAAAGCACCTGGTAGAGATTAATGCAGATGAAATTACCATTACTCTATCCAAATATACCTCACCAGAAGCTCTGGAACGCAGTGTAACGGCGTTGTCTGCAATGACAGGGCATTCGTATGCTTCGATAAAAGAAGAGTGTTCTGAGTACATTGAGAAGCTTGATTGGTTAAGAGTCGGAGATGAACCTCTACCCTATGAAACACTGAGTAAGACCGTAGAACTGTTCAACACGCAAAATGATCTCAAACATCTTACTATTGAGCGTTTAATTGCAGGTTTAGCGGTTCGTCGCAAAGTCTGTCGACAAATCTATGATGGGCATATGGATGAAATGGTATACCGCGCACTTGATGAGATGGCTATTTAACATCAAGTCGTTGTATGCATTGAGAACGATTAATGTGACTTATTGATTTTAAATGTAAATATATGTTTCGATAATAGAAAACAGACTTAACTCTAACAAAATGCTGACACAGCCTCTCGGAGTCGGTACTAAGCTTGATCCCGAATAGACAACCTTTTGTCCTTTCTGATGATTAATAGATAGGCTCATATATTGTTACATTCATTCTGAATAGACTTCGCGAGTTTCCTAAGTAGAAACTCGCTTTTTTTTGTCCAAAATTCAGGTAAACCTTGATCGATTCTCCGGCTTAATGATGCAAACCTTGATCATACTTTCTAGCTTCATTCCAATTTAAAGATCGCATCAAAGCCACATGCGACTCGATCAAATTATTAGCTTGTTGCTGCCATTCACTTTGATCGCACTGTTGATTGCAAAACTCTAAAGCGAGTACCGTAAGGTGCTGTAACCGTTTCAAACACCAGTCTTTAATTTCAATATCGGTTGATACTTCACACGCGGCTTGTTCCAGCTTTGCACTCGTATAGAGCAAGGTTTGATAGGCTTTATGGTGGTCATGATACCTGGCGTGTTGGAATACTCGTAAACAACCGTCAAGCCAGCAAGCAACCGCTTTGCTCTGTGGATCGCTTAGCGTTGGGCCAAATACGCTAGCTGGAGCTTGATATAAGATCGATTCCAGTTTTTCAACTTGATCATGCTTCCGATGTTTATACCACATCGAGATCTGATCTTGCCAAGTACTCAATTCCATTACGCTGCCTCGGTCCATTGTTTTACAAAGTGGTTTGGCCCTATTTGAGCATATTCGTCGACAATTATGCTGCTCCGACTACGAATCTCGTCAGCATCTGTTGAATAGTTTGGCTCATTTTTAACTAAGTTACCAAAAGGAAGATCTGGGTCTGGGACGGCAGAGATCAGCAGTTTAGTGTAAGGGTGCTGAGGGTTTTTGAGAATAGAGTGAGTATCACCCCATTCAACGATTTGCCCTTTGTACATCACTGCTGTCTCTTCCGCGATGTAGTGAGCAGTCGCCAGATCATGAGTAATATATAAAAAGCCAATGCCAAGTTCTTGCTTCATTCGCTGCATTAAATTCAATACGCCCAAGCGAATGGATACATCGAGCATAGATGTCGGTTCGTCAGCGAGAATAATTTGTGAACCGACGGCTAATGCGCGCGCTAAATTAACCCGCTGGCGCTGACCACCACTTAGCTCGTGTGGGAACCTATCTAATGTATCTTCTTGCAACTCCACCAGCTTCAATAGCTCTAGTAAGCGGGCAGGTATGTCTCGGTCGCTTTTGACTTGCTTATGAATCTTTATAGGGCGTGTGAGGTGATGGCGAATGGTATGTGTTGGGTTGAGTGAACCAAATGGATCCTGAAAGACCATTTGTACTTTACTGCGGTACTCTTGGAGATCCGATCGTGAAGTGATCTCATTTATGTCGGCTCCATTAAAAAGGATCTCGCCCTCTGTAGGCGGATAAACTTTCGTGATCAAACGTGCACAAGTGCTTTTACCACACCCTGATTCACCGACCAAAGCCAGGGTTTTTCCAGCATATAGGTCAAAACTAATACCTTGTAGCGCGCGAAAAGTCTCCTCTTTTGCTAAACCACCACCGACGTTGAACTCTTTGACCACGTTTTTCATTTGGATGATAGGCTGGTTCATGATTAGGCTCCTTGTGTCTCAGGTTGCTTGTGGACGTCGTGAATGTTTGGGAAAGAAGCCCAAAGCTTTTGTGTATAGGGATGTTGAGGGTGATTGCGAATTTCGTAAGCTTGGTTGACTTCGACAATTTCTCCGTGGCGCATGATGGCTATTCTGTCGCACAATTGGCTCATTAATGCCAAGTCATGGGTGATAAAGAGTACCGAGAAGCCAAACTCATCTCTAAGTTGATATATTTGCTGAAGAATTTCTCTTTGCACAACAACATCCAGGGCCGTCGTTGGTTCATCCATAATAATAAGTTTGGGATTGAGAGACAGAGCGATGGCTATTACCAAGCGCTGACGCATCCCACCAGAAAACTGGTGTGGGTATTCGGTTAAACGTTCTCGGGGAATATTTACCAAGTCCATCAATTTCTCTGCTCGATCTTTCGCTTGCGCATTGCTCAAGCCTTGGTGATGACGCAATACATCGGCAAATTGCTCTTGAATTGTTAAAACTGGATTGAGTGAGTTCATCGCGCTTTGAAAAACCATTGCAATCTCACTCCACCGCAAAACTGTCAGTTCAGAATCAGAAAGCCTGAGGATGTCTTTACCTTCAAACACTATTTCGCCGCCAGAAATGAACGCAGGCGGCTTGTGGAGGCGATTTATCGCGAATGCGATGGTGCTTTTTCCACACCCTGACTCACCAGCAAGACCAAAAACTTCCCCTTTACCGATATCAAAACTGACGGATTTCACGGCTTTAAAATCACCGTTGTCAGTGATGTAATCGACACACAACTCTCTGATCTGAATGACCGGATCATTGTGGTATGCATGATTAAAGTTAATACCACTCATATAAACACCTTACCAATCTAAAAGATAATTATTATCATTATCATGGCGAGGTAAGTTTTAGAAAGTGACAAACAAAGAATCAGTGAAGTGGCTCGAAACTTAAGTGAAACAAAAAGAAGTTTATGCTGCCCGTTAAAAACGGTTGAGAGGACGAAAATGAGAGCTGGATCAGCACACTTTTCTTAGGGGTAATCATTCAAATTTAATCTTAATTTATTCCTTTGGCAAAACTTAAATGATGTATCTATTAATGAGTTAGTGAAAGGTCGGGAGGGGTCACATTTCCCTACAGTTTTTCTTACCACACCCGATGGGGTTTGCTATAGATTACTCATCGAAAACATGGTGTGTTCGGAGGAAATATGTCCATTAATTCTATCGACCATGAAGAAATGAGTAACATCGCTCACAAGTGGGAACTACCTGAAGAAGAGTCCATTGTGCAGCCTGATAAAACCGTGAAATCGGCAGAAGCCAGAAGACGCATTGAGGCGCTTCGTGAAATCCGTGAAAGCGGTTTGACGATGGAAGAGGCCAGAGAACTGGGGTTGATTCACTGATATATCTTTTTCACCAACTAACAATTTTCAGGGTAGCACTTTGCTACCCTTTTTAACTTTTCGGATCATCACATCAACGTCTATCATTTTTAGCTTTAGTCAGCGCTCCTCTCTTCTGAGGCACTCGCAGAACAATCACGTAATCAAAGCATGCTGTCCCTTTGTTGCGCGAGACCTGTTTACAGTGTAAATGGAGTTTGCAAAACATAATATTATCGAGTGCACTGCAAGGGATATTGATGAGCAGCTGAACGCGTTGAAATTTGATGCGATATTGAAAGCAGTAGTTTGAAATTGATCAAGTTAAGTGCGTTTCTATTCTCCAAATGCGAGTCGGTATGCTATAGTGCGCGGCTAGTATTTAACGTACCCTGAGGCTGTGAATGTCGTTTAATCTATCCCTATTGCCGCCTGATGAAAAAAACAAAATCGAACTGGATAAGCAAGCGTCGTTTTTGGTTTGGAAACTCAGAGAGGCCAAATCTGGCCCCGAAGCAATAGATGAGCAATTGTCTAAGATTAACGATGCTGATGAAAAAGCGTTTTTCCAGCAATCGGTGGAAAAGTACAAGCGAGTAATGGGTGTCGCGTAACGCGAATCGTGGCTCTGGTGTGAATCAATGCGGCGAATGAGATAACTTCCCCATTCCTCAGCAAAGCGAAAATTGAAAAGGTTTCGCTTTTTGCTAAAATCCTTCGCATTAAATTTGAATTTAGAGAGAACATCCCGATGGGAAGAAGTTTTGAAGTGCGCAAAGCCTCTATGGCGAAAACTGCAGGCGCAAAAATTAAAGTTTATTCCAAATACGGTAAAGAAATTTACATGTGCGCGAAAAATGGCGGTGCAGACCCAGACATGAACTTGTCGCTTAAGCACCTGATCGCGAAAGCGAAAAAAGACCAAGTTCCTGCACACGTTATCGATAAAGCGATTGATAAAGCGACTGGCGGTGGCGGTGAAGATTACGTTCCTGCACGTTACGAAGGTTTTGGCCCTGGTGGCACAAGTGTCATTGTTGATTGTCTAACGGATAACGGTAACCGTACTTTCCAAGATGTTCGCCAGTGTTTTGTAAAAACAGGTGCGAAAATTGGTGTTGAAGGTTCTGTGTCTCACATGTTCGATCACCAAGCGGTATTCCAGTTCAAAGGCGATGATGATGAAATCATTCTGGAAACGCTAATGATGGAAGATGTTGATGTCACTGATGTTGAACTAGAAGACGGAGTGATCACAGTATTTGCACCTCATACTGAGTTCTTCAAAACGAAAACAGCTTTGAACGGTGCATTCCCAGATCTAACGATTGATGTGGAAGAAATCACTTTCGTTCCTCAAACTCAAACGCCAATCGCGGGTGAAGATGCTGAGAAATTCCAGAAGTTCCTAGACCTTCTTGACGACTGTGATGATGTTCAGCAGGTTTACCATAACGCTGAGCTGTAATTCGTTCGCGAATTTGATTGAAAGGCTTCCTTCGGGAAGCCTTTTTTGATCGTGCTAGGCGAGTCTTCAATCTTTCTGATCGGGAGGCCGATACAACCATTCATCCGTGCTGGTCCCCGTTCACTCCGCAAAAACACCATTGGTCGCATCCCTAAGCAGGGGAGGGCACCTTTCCTTAATCTGAAACCATCTAATCGATACTAATAAAGGACAATTACTATGATGGTTTTCAATTCGTACTTAGCCTCTAAATTAAAATTACTCACTACATTACTCACCGCGTTCGCACTGAGCAGTAGTTTGGCATTTGCCAATCCTACGGAGTCGTTACTTCACCGATTTAATCAAGCTGAACAAGGCAATTCAGCTTTGGTCGACAGCGTTCATGACGAACTAGCTGTTCTTATCGAGCAGCAAGGCGCTACGCCTTTGACTTTGGTGTACCTCGGCTGCACTCAAACTCTGCAAGGTCGGGAAGCGTTTATGCCTTGGAATAAGATGAAGTTTACCGAGTCAGGTCTGGCGACGATACAAAAGGGTTTGGATTTAATGACTAGCCAGCCGATACCGGTTCAAGAGCAACAACGATTGCAAGGCTTACCAGAATATCTGTTAGCGACTGCAATGGCGGCGACAACATATACAGCACTTCCTGATATGTTCAATCACTTCGAGCGAGGCTATGAGCTGTATCTTGCCTTGATCAATGATCCAAGTTTCCAGCAACAGCCTTTTTCCGCTACCGCATGGGTTTACCGTTACGCCATTGAGGCCGCTTTACGTGCTGACGATCAGACACAAGCCAAAGCTTGGTTGGCGGATATGGAGCGCTTGAATTTTGACAATCCTGAAACGCAAAATGCGAAGATGTTGCTCGCAAAGAATTAAGGAGTCACTATGATCACTTTCAATCAACTCAGTCGTGATTATGTCTTAGGAAGCCAGACGGTTCATGCACTGCGAAATGTGTCGGGAGAAGTGTTTGCCGGAGAGATGGTGGCGCTGTGTGGTCCTTCTGGTTCGGGAAAAAGCACTCTCCTCAATATTCTAGGCATGCTGGATACGCATTATCACGGGCAAGTGACCTTTAAAGGAAGCCCATACCCAACCGGGCAAATACAAGCCGCTAAAATGCGCCGAGAAAAGCTCGGTTTTGTATTCCAGAAATTCAATTTAGTGCCCGTGATGACGGCTTTAGAGAACGTTGCTTATCCGCTGCATCTCAACGGTTTTTCCAAAGCCGAGCAAACCAGGCTAGCTAGCGAAATGCTCGAACTCGTGGGGCTTGGGGAGTTCATTCACCATATGCCAGATAATTTGTCCGGAGGTCAGCAGCAACGCGTTGCTATTGCGCGTGCTTTGGTCCACAAACCAGCATTGGTGATTGCTGATGAACCCACCGCCAGTTTGGATAGCCAAAGTGCTAATAAGGTAATCGACATTATGAAAGGACTAGGGCACGAAATGGGCACCACTTTCATCATAGCGACTCACGACCCGCGAATGGCATCACGTTGCGATCGCACCATTGAGCTGGTGGACGGAAACATTACTCACACACATCTTGGTGCTGAGGAGGTTTTATGGGCAAGTTAATCCCTGATTCTGTTCGCCTTGCGTGGCTTAACCTGCAGCGTAACCGCCGCCGTAGCCTGCTTTCAATGCTGATTATCGCCATTGCTGTATTTGCCCTGACTAGTGCAGGCGGTTTCGGCTTATATACCTATGACAGTTTGAAAGAAGCAACCGCGCGCGATACCGGGCATTTAACCCTGACAACGCCTGGATACTTCACGAAAGAGGAAGAGATGCCTCTGAGCAATGGTCTAAGCCATGCTGATGATATAACCAAGCAACTGATCGGTATTAATCAAGTACGAGGAGTGCAGCCACGTGTGGAGTTCAGCGGATTGATTTCCAACGGCAGTAAGTCTTCCATTTTCATCGGTATAGGCGTGAATGACCGGGAGTTCGATATGAAAGGGCCATTTCTGGATGTGCGAGCAGGGCAGACGCTCTCCAATATCCACGCTTCACGTTATGACCCAGCGCAGCCGGAAGTCATGCTAGGTGTGGATCTCGCCAGTAATCTGAACGTCAGCGTAGGTGACTGGATTACATTGCTGGCTACGACGACTGACGGGGCGCTCAATGCGTACGACTTTAAAGTCCGCGGCATCTATTCAACGGGCGTTCCAGAGCTGGATAAACGTCAGTTGTATGTACACATCCATAGCGCGCAGTCTTTGCTCGGTTCGGACAAAGTCAGCACCTTATCGGTTTTCTTATTCGATACCAATCTGACAGACAAGGTCAGACAAGATGTGGCAACAATTCTGTCGAATCAAAAGCAAAGCTTCGGTAATCAAGAGGTTGAAATCACCCCTTGGCAGGAAAGAGCGTTCTTCTATCTCAAAGTCAAAGATTTGTATGACCGGATCTTCGGCATCATGGGAGCGGTAATGGCACTGGTGGTTTTTGTCGCGCTGTTTAACACCATGACCATGTCCGTCACGGAACGAACGCGTGAGATAGGTACGTTGTCTGCGCTGGGAAGTTATCCGCGTGAAATTATTGTCGGTTTCTTAAGAGAGGCGGGGGTGCTTGCCGTGCTAGGCAGCTTACTTGGCGGACTATTAACGGCCATTGTAGCGGTCTTTTTAATGGCGGTTGAAGTGCAGATGCCACCACCTCCGGGGCGTACCGAAGGATATCCGCTCAACATTTATTTCTCTTGGGAGTTAGTTGTGCTAGCCGGATTCGCCGTACTGATGATTTGTTTGGTGGCTGCGTTTTTCTCGGCACGCAAAGGGGTGAACAAACCCATTACTGAGGCTCTGATTTATGTTTAATTTCAAACGAATAATGCCACTGGCGGTGCTAGTAATCTGTGGCGCAGCCTCCGCAAATCCGCAAGCGCTGGATACACAGAAAGTGGCGAAATTAATAGAAAAAGCCGACAGTTACCGCCTGCAGGATCAATCATCTAAAGTCGTATCGTTGGTGCGCTTGTACCAAGATCAAGAATTGGATAA
The DNA here is from genome assembly GCF_026000435.1 of Vibrio sp. STUT-A11. Lineage (NCBI taxonomy): Bacteria > Pseudomonadati > Pseudomonadota > Gammaproteobacteria > Vibrionales > Vibrionaceae > Vibrio > Vibrio sp. STUT-A11. Next base: position 521,055 of record NZ_AP026764.1, read on the forward strand.
GACCCGCTTGTACCATGTTTATACTCGCCCCAACCGTGAGTCACTGGTGGTATTTAAATCAGCAGTCGAAGCGGGGCAAAAAATGCTGATGATGGGAGATAATTACTGGCTGCAAATGCCCAAAAGCCGCCGCCCGATCCGTATTACGCCAATGCAGAAATTACTCGGTGAAGCATCGATTGGGGATATCTCAACGCTCACCTGGAGCGAGGATTATCAAGGTGAGTGGAAAGCGACAGAAACTACCTCTGTGAGCGGTAAGAGCATTCCTGCTTACCATCTTATTCTGACCGCCAAAACTGCAGGCGCGAGTTATCAGAAAATCGATCTATGGCTGGCAAAGCAGGATGCGTTTCCAATCAAAGCTGATCTCTATCTACGTTCAGGCAAACTCGCTAAGCAAGCGTACTACCGCCGAGCAACGAAAGAGACGCGAGATTACGTCAGTGAGATGACCTTGTTGGACAGCATCCAACCAAGCAAAAAGACCGTGATCGAGTATCAGGCGATCTTGCCATGGCAGTTGGACGACAAGTTCTACAATCCCAGCTATTTGCCAAAAGCGAACACCTCGCAATTGTAGGCTGCGGTAGGGGACCAATATGCGATTTTGTAATACTTGTATCGTAAGCCTTTTGGTTGGCGTTTTCGCTTCCCCCGTATTGGCGGGTAACGAACTGAGTCTCGAATGGGATTGGGCGTTGAGCTACGAGACCGTTAAGCAACGCGATACTCATTTCACCCCAGCGCAAGGAGACTCTCGTGACTCGCTCAATGCGCTGCTCGATGTGCAAATGAATTACCAAAACTTCAGCGGCTTATTTACGCTCTATAGTCAGGGCTTGTATCTGAATGAGTATGGTAATAGCGCATGGTGGCGTGATGCCGACCATCAATTTTTAGTGCGCGAGCTAGCCTGGCAAGACGAATGGCAAGTTGGAAATGCTATTCTCGATATCAGTGTGGGTAAATTGCGCGTCGATTGGGGCGTAGGGTATGGCTATCGTGTTTTGGATTTGTTCAAACCCTACCGACAAAATCCAGTTGGTTTGGTGGCAGAAGAAGGAGCGGGCGTTTTTTCTGTTTCTCATTACGATTTAGCCGGTGAATGGACTTTGATTGCCACAGACTCAAGTTGGGGGCAACAAGATCAAAGTGCATTGGATCAAGCGACCGAGCAGCAAGGTGTTGGTGTACGTCGTTATATGCTGGTGGATGACACCGAATATCAATGGATTGGTTATTTCGATGATGTTCGCCGCGGCTTACTTGGCGCCAGCGTGATTACCGTTTGGGACGAGTCGATTGCTATGCACAGTTCTCTTCTATGGCAAAAACAGAGTGTCAGTTATCAAATCAGTGATCATATTTACAAGCCTGTTTCTGCAGAGAATCAAGGCAGTGCATTTCAAGCTTTGGTTGGACTTAATTGGGCTAACCAAGCAGGACACAACGTGATCGTCGAATATTGGTTTGACAGCCGTGCGTGGTCAACTAGCGAATGGGAGAAGGCGTTGAGCCGTGGTGAATTGCTCTCTCAATCGCCCGCCACTAGTCTGCTGACGAGCAGTTACGCGCAAGGATTTCAGCATGCCAATATTGTGCAACATAACCTGATGCTACATTGGAGTTGGGACATAGAAGCCTGGGCTACATGGAGTGGCGCGACCTTTATGATAGAGAATATGGGGTGGTTAAGTGACGTCACACCAACGCTTGATGTCTTGATTTCTCCACAAGACGGCGGTGCGATAGTGACTCAATGGATAAATTATCAATGGATTGATACGGGTGACCAAAGCGTAAAACTGGAAGCTGCTGCACGATTTTTATCTGGGGACGCCCAATCTGCATATGCGCAGATCAATGATAACTATATGATTGTCTTTAATATAGAAGGGAAATTCTAAATGTTCTCAGGGAAGTCAATGGAAAAAGGTGGATGGCGACGAAGTGTGGTGGAGACCTCTTTATTCTGCCTATTTATTGCCGTGATGACGCTCTTTGTATGGGGCGGCCCGTTATATATTCATTTACTGGTCAGTTTTGGCTTTGGCTATTCGGCCATTTTTTTCTCGTGGTTGATCGACAAACTCTTTCCAACTATCCCGCGTGTAATGGAAATTGCCATTTCTCTCACCGCGTGTTTGCTGTTTGGGGTGGTAAATGCGCAGTTTTGGCTTGGCGAATACTTCGGGATCTCTGGCATGTTGCCCATCGGTTTGATGGGATTGTTGTTCAGTGCCATGTGTTTTTTCTATTTTCACTCGCGAGAGAAGCAAGCCATCGCACAGCGTGAATTGGAAACCATCAAGCTCGAGAAAGCGGAAAAAGAGCGCGCCTTATTACTCAGTCAATTGAAACAGATGCAAAGCCAAATTGAGCCGCATTTTTTGTTTAATACCTTGGCGAACATCAGTGCGCTAATGTCACAAGACGTGGATAAAGCCAGAAAGATGCTTGATCAGCTCACCGCATTATTGCGTGCAACATTAAAAAGCTCACGTGAACAAAACACGACCATCGACAATGAAACCGCATTGATTGAGGCGTATCTCGCGATCCAACAAATTCGCTTAGGTGATCGCTTACGATACTCCATTGAAGTCGAGGAAGGGACTGAGCAATTAGAGCTGCCACCAATGATGCTACAACCGCTGGTTGAAAACGCCATTATTCACGGCATTGAACCGAAGCGAGAAGGGGGAGAAGTGAGTCTGCGGATCAAACGTGACAATCGGTTACTTGAAATTGAAGTCCGAGACTCGGGTGTCGGGCTGAACCACGTCAGCCAACATTGTGGATCGGGGATTGGGCTTAGCAACTTAAAGCAGCGAATTGATGCTCTATTTTCCGGAGAAGGGCAGGTGTTAATCAGTGAGCTTGCCGAGGGTGGTGTCAGTGTTCGTTTAAGCTGGCCAATTGAGTGGTAATCACAAAACAAGGATATGGAGAAATGAAGACTGGAATCACTGCAATTATTGCTGACGATGAGCCGTTGCTGAGGCATCATTTGGACAAAAGCCTGGCTGAAGTATGGCCAGAACTGGAAGTGGTCGCAAAAGTCGCAGACGGTGAGCAGGCTTGGAGTGCCATTCAAAATAACCAACCCGACATCGCCTTTCTTGATATTCGCATGCCCGTTTTAGACGGGGTGAGTTTAGCGCGAAAAATTAATCGTATGGTAAATCCTCCTTTGATTATTTTTGTTACCGCATACGACGATTACGCGATTAAAGCGTTTGAACAAAATGCGGCAGATTATCTACTCAAACCTATCTCGGATGATCGGCTGCAAACCACTTGTGAACGAGTTCAAGCTCGTCTTGTCAATCTAGGGCTGCACAACCACAACAGCAATATGCAGATGAATAGCTTGTTAGAGCAGCTTCAGCAATTGTCTGCCCCCCAAACGCCTCAATATCTGCAATGGATTAAAGCCACTCAGGGGGAAGACATTCATTTGATCGCTACCACCGATGTGCTCTATTTCAAGGCAGAAGAGAAGTACGTGTCGGTCTATGCACAGCAAGGGCAGGGGAGGGCTGTGGAATACCTGATTCGAACATCGTTAAAAGAACTGATCCAACAACTTAATCCTGACCAGTTTTGGCAAGTTCACCGTTCAACCGTCGTTCAGGTTTGTAAAATCAATAAAGTTAACAAAGACTTTTCAGGACGAATGCTTGTCCATATTGGTGATACGAAATTGGCGGTAAGTCGTGCCTCGCAAAGTCTATTTAAGGGAATGTAGCCTTTGCTTAGTAAGACGCTATTTATTCTTTACATTGTAAACTCAGTCCTTGTTTGAGGTAAACGTACCACTCTCTTGTACGTTGTGTCAGCGATGTTGATTCTAACTTATTCCATTTTATATTTTCGATAGAGCAATAGTACGTGATGAATAGGTTTGGCTGTAAACCATAGGTATCATGAATGTTATTGAAATAAAGACAGTTTTTACTGATATGCTATAATCTGTCTCCGTTATAGCGAACATTTTTGTTGTTGCTTGAGAGTTTCTCTGGATTCAGCTCATTGAAATATCCATGAGTCAGAGTAAGTAAACTACTCGATAACAAGTCCCCCTTCTGCTTACATTTTAATGCGCTCTCATAGAGTATTTCGCGCATTTGTATGATCTTTAGAATATTTTTGAAATCATCAGTGAGAATATTTGCTATTGGAACAAGGTTAAACTAACACTCAATCATTATGGAGGATGAAGAGAACAACAATAAGAGGTGATATGAATCATTTAATATCTGTCGGGGCTCTGGAGTCCTTCATGGTTGCGATCAGTGTGCTTTTCCTAGGACATTTCGTTAATGCCAAGCTGCCTATTTTAAATAAGTTCAACATACCAGAGCCAATTGTAGGCGGTCTTATCGTAGCCTGTCTGATTACGACACTTCATTTTTACGGCATCGATTTAGAGTTTGATCTACCGTTACAAAACACGTTTATGTTGATGTTTTTTTCCACTGTCGGCCTAGCTGCCAATTACACCCAATTGATGAAGGGTGGCGCCAAGGTTTTTATCTTCTTAGCGGTGGCTTCATTCTACATCATCATCCAAAACGGTGTGGGCGTCTCATTGGCTGCGGCACTTGGCTTAGATCCTTTCATGGGACTGATCGCTGGCTCAATTACGCTTTCTGGTGGACATGGAACTGGCGCGGCCTGGTCTCAAACTTTTCAGGACGTATATGGATTAAATAACGTGTTGGAAATCGCGATGGCGTCGGCCACATTTGGTTTGATCATTGGTGGTATTATCGGTAGCCCGATGGCTGAGCGTCTGGTGGATAAGCATGGTATCGAATCAGAATATGGTCGTAGCGCAAAAACGCATGAAAAATTCCCAGAATTGGTGACTTACAACGAATACGAAGAAGACAAAGTGACCGCCAAAAAAGTGGTTGAGAAACTGTTCTTTTTGCTGATTTGTGTCACTGGCGCTAAGTATTTAGAGCAGTGGGTCAATACGTTCGAAATCTCATGGTTGATGATTCCGGATTTTGTGTATGCCTTGTTTATTGGCGTAGTGGTGACCAACTTCCTTGAAGTGACCAAGATTCGCAAGTTGGATGCAGAAACGGTTGATATGCTCGGTACAGTGTCGCTATCCCTATTCCTGGCGATGGCATTAATGAGCCTGAAACTGTGGAATATATTCGATTTGGCGATTCCATTTTTGGTGATTCTGGCTGTGCAGTCTGTGGTACTGGCAATCTTTACCTACTATGTGACGTTTAAAGTCATGGGGCGTAATTACGATGCTGCCGTCATTGCTGGTGGACACTGTGGTTTTGGCTTGGGTGCCACGCCAACAGCGGTAATGAACATGGGCTCTATTGTTAACCGTTATGGTCCGTCACCTCAGGCATTTATGGTCGTGCCGATTGTGGGCGCTTTCTTTATCGATATCGTCAACTTAGTCATCCTGCAAGGATATATATCCTTTCTTGGCTAACTGAAGAGAAAAGGCAAGTGATAAAAAATGGTCACAACGAAAGTTGTGACCATTTTTTTGTTTTTGAGTCCAGCGTCGAGTTTCTACCGCTATTGAATGGTTCGACTGACTCTAAGGCATGCAGCCCAAGCCAATAGGCCAATAAAGACATAAAGACCAAGGTTTGGTTTTCCAACCTCTGCAAATGCATCCAGCGGATTTGATGCGATGATAGCGTGGAAAGGTAGATAGAATATCTCGGAGAAGAACTGATCCACTCCGTAGTAACCAAATAACGCGATCGGCATCCAGCGCAGCGCATAAATGGCGATGAATAAGATCACCAGCGGTGAGTTTACTTTCTGTGAGATGACCATGGTTATCAGAGCCAAAGGTAGCAGCAGAAAACCAGCCAAAGCCATTCTTAATAGAAACTCACCCCAATGCAGCAAGACATATCCTAGTGATGAGTAACGATACAAGAAACCTATCTGATGGTCTGTTGCTATATTCAGCGACCACAACATCACATCGGCAATGATGACCAGGGTAGAACAGACCAAAGGAATTACCAGCAGGCCGAAAATGAGCTTCACTACGTGCATCTGAACATCGCTGATCGGCATACTACGCCAGAACATGATACTGCCTTCTGAGCGCTCTTTGCGCAGCGTTCTCGGGAAGTATTGAGTACCTAACAGAATGGAAAGTAAGCCGACACCTCCCGCAATGAGAGAACTTAATTCCTCCCCCAGCTGTTTTTGCATGCCATCAGCGTTACTACCAACACTCATTTGGAAGAAGAAATTTTGCTGAAGGTTCGAGTTGCTCATTAAAGCGATAAACAGCAAGGTCCCACAGACAAACATAAAAAAGGGCACCCGAGACACGAGTGGGTTTTCTAGCCATTCTTTATTTAACATCGTTAATATCGAGCGCATTAATCAGCCCCCTTTTGTAACGCAAGAAACAGATCCGCCAGTGTGACACCGTGAATATCACCCAAACCTTCAACTTTTGCGGCGTACCTTGAAGGCAGCAGCCACTTGGTTGTACCAAGTCCCTTTTGCGAAGCGAGCGGTTTCATCGCCTCAATTTGCAGACGGAATGAGTCATTGGCATCAAGGATAAAGTAATCCTCGTGGATGCTCTCCATCGACGCTTGCAACACGCAGTGACCGTGTTTGAGTATCAGAACATCCGTCAAAAGATGTTCAATTTCGGCCACTTCATGGCTGGCAATGATCAATATGCGTTCTCCATCGTGAAACCACTCTAGGAGGTGACGATAGAAGGTATCGCGATAAACTAAGTCTAAACCGAGAGTCGGCTCATCAAGGATCAGAATCTGCGTATTGGTCGCGATGACTATCGCCAGATGCAGCTGTACTTTCATTCCTTTCGACAAAGTGCGAATGCGAGATTTTGATTGGACATCAGTTTGCTGAAGTATCGAGTCAGCTTTGTGGCGATTAAAACCTGGGTGAACCCCCTCGGTATAGGTCAGCAGCTGTTCGACGGTCATCCAGTCTGGCAGCACGTTGACATCTGAGATATACGACAAGTGCTGCATGATTTTGTGGCGTTGCATGACAGGTTCATAACCGTTGATGTGGATCGTGCCTTTATATTCATGTGCGCCGAGCAGAGCGTTAATTAGTGTCGACTTACCAGCACCATTGTGACCGAGTAAGCCGAGTACCTGACCTGAGTGCAAGTCAAAACTGATATCGTGCAGCGTTTCTCCTTGTTGGCGATAGTGCTTGGAGAGGTGCTTGACACTGACTGTTGCGTTCATTGGTCACCTTTAATCTGTAATTTAAGTTGTACGATAAGTTCATCGAGCGACATATCCAGGCGCTCTAATGTTTCGGCTATCTGAGGGATCTGTTCATTAAGGAAGCGCTTTTTTTCTGTGGCTAATAAGCGTTGTTTTGCTCCAGTTGAGACGAACATACCTTGACCTGGCTTCTTCTCTACGACGCCTTGCTCAACTAAGATCTGATAGCCTTTCATGACAGTAAGATGATTGATTTTCATATCAGCAGCGATGTGACGTACAGAAGGCAACGCTTCGCCCTCTTTCCAAGTTCCTTGCAGTATTTGCCGAGTGAGCTGGTCAGCCAACTGACGAAAAATGGGTTGGCGATCATTCCACTGTTTCATGATGAAACCCTTTGGCCGAGTTAGTGTTATATGTAGGTATAACACCTTAGGGTCAGGATGGAAAGGCTTGTACGAAGATGAGTGGCTATCAGTGTGTACGATTTTTTAATGCTTTTACATTAATAATTTAGTGTCAGCCTGATTGAGGACGATCCAAGTGAACTTGAGAAATTGGATTAGGTGTTACCCGAACGAGTACGCCTGTTGGGTATCACCGCGTATTAGCCGACAAACAAAAAACCCGTGAGTGATCACGGGTTTTGTATTTCTAGCGTGGGCTAAAAATCGCGCTGCGATTAGAAGCCTTTGATGTTTTCTGCTTCTAGTTCAGAGAAGTATTTTACTGTCTTCACTTTTAGCTCTTGCTGAGAAGGCTCGTCACATACGATCACGGCTTTCGGGTGCAGTTGAAGCGCTGAGACTGTCCATAGGTGGTTAACGCAGCCTTCTACCGCAGCTTCAAGAGCAAGTGCTTTGTTGTGGCCTGTTACCAGAATCATCACTTCTTCAGAATCCAGAAGTGTGCCAACGCCGATAGTCAGAGCGTATTTTGGAACTTGGTTGATGTCGCCGTCAAAGAAACGAGAGTTCGCGATACGCGTATCTTCCGTCAGAGTTTTGATTCGAGTGCGCGAAGAAAGCGAAGATGCTGGCTCGTTGAACGCAATGTGACCGTCGTTACCTACACCGCCCATGAACAAGTTAATCTTGCCGTAAGATTTGATCTTATCTTCATAGCGTTTGCATTCAGCATGGTGGTCGTCAGTATTGCCGTTCAGTAGGTTGATATTTTCTTCTTTAATATCAATGTGGTTGAAGAAGTTGTTGTACATGAATGAACGGTATGATTCAGGGTGGTCGGCAGGAATACCAATGTATTCATCCATGTTAAAAGTCACAACGTGCTTAAAGCTTACTTCACCCGCTTTATGTAGTTCAATTAATGCGTTGTAAGTTGCTAGAGGAGTGCCACCAGTAGGTAGACCCAGAACGAATGGACGTTCAGCAGTAGGTTGGAAATCGTTGATGCGTTTTGCGATGTGTGCTGCTGCCCACTTACCTACTTGTGCTGCTTGAGTTAACGGGATAAGTCTCATTTTGTGCCCCTAGTTATTGAATTTAAGATGTTCTGAAACATTAATTCGCATTATAAAATAAGTTATCAGCAACTGCCATTGTTTTAGGTCAAAAATTTGCTTTTTCTTTAACCATTGTTGTTTTTATCAACAAATAATCCAGATTATGACTCGGCTAAGGATCTGTTAACGGTTTTGGCTTCTTATTATCTTAGAGTGTATTGCGGTAAATTTCATGGCTGAAATTAAGTTTTTATTACGGAGAAATATTGTGGTAGTACGGAGAGGGAACGAGTATCGGAAGAGATGAGGATCTTTTGCTTTCGGACAACCTAGAATATGGCGAGGTGCAAATTCCTTATCCATAATTAAGACGTGTATATTGGTGAGGAAATCGCTATGAAAAACGAATTAGATCCAAGCAAAGTATTATCGGCATACGAAAATGTAATGGACAACGGCACTCCAACGGAGTTTGGTAAGATCTATGAAGGGGTTGAGGCGTTTTCTGATTATGATGGTTACAACGTATTTTTGCGGGGAAACGGTGTTGAGTTAAAGGTTGGTTTCCACAATACGTACCATCTCGAGTACGAGCAGGAACACTTGAAGGAGAGCTTCTTGAAAAAGATTGCGATGCTTGCCAAATAGACCAGCACGGTTTGATGTGCAAATAAAGCCCTCGGGAGAACGCGACCTTGGGCTTTAGGAGAAGAAAAATTCACAAACGTTCACTCTGAAGGTGAATGAACGCTTGTCTAAGTCTTCGACTTAACTATCGATCAATTGATAACGATAAATTAATCGTCTTCAACCAAACTCTCTTCCGCGAAGTCTTCCGTTGCATCCGGTTTATTGCGTCCGTTTAGCGTATGGAAGCGTTTTCGACCGCGAGCGAGTTGAGTGTATTTTAACCACGTACGCTCAATTTTGGTTTTTGCTTTGCCTGGGTGCTCTAACACCTTAACGAAGTGTTTCTCTTCGCTGTTTTCCGGTGTTAACTCGCCCGTTTCCAGACCAAGCATGGTATCCCCATAAATTGTTAGGATTTCCTCTTCTGCAAGAGTAAAATCACCAGACTTTGCAAATCCGCGTGGAAATTTTACGTTATCGTAAAATCGTTTTTTGCCATGACGGAATTCAGTGTCAGACATGTCAACAGCCTCTGTAACCGTTATTGATGAATGTAATGAACTAAGGCGAAAATTAGGCGTAAAGCTAACAAAAGAAAAACAAATTTTTTTTATCGTCATGATTTTAATTAGTTGTTAATCTGGTTTGATATTAACCAGGAGATGGTTTATGGATGTAAAGGTCTTTCGAACATTTTTAGAGCTGGCAAGGGTTCGTCACTTTGGACGTGCCGCTGAGAACTTGTATATTACCCAAGCTGCAGTGAGCGCTCGCATCAAGCAACTGGAAAGTTATTTCGATACTCAATTGTTTATTCGTGATCGAAATAACATAAAGTTAACCTCTGCGGGTGAGCGTTTGATCAGTTATGCCGAGGTGATGGTCACTACTTTGCAGCAAGCCAAGCTAGAATTGTCACTCGATGATGGCAAAGCGTTGCAACTTACCTTAGGTGGTACCGCGAATATCTGGGATGCGTATCTCCAGAACTGCTTAAGTGTGGTCACTGATTCTTTCGGCGGCTATGGCTTTATGGCGGAAGTGATGGGGCGTGAAATGCTCAGTCGTAGTCTGTTGGAGCGTACTCTGGATATGGCATTTGCTTTTGACCAGATAAAAGCAGATGAGCTGAACTGTAAAAAAGTGGCTGACGTTGTGCTTGTTTTGGTGTCGACTGAACAAGATTCGCTAGATACGGTATTTGATAAAAAATACGTATACGTTGATTGGGGTACCCGTTTTGCCTCTGAACATTCCGAGCGTCACCCTAAGATCCCAGCTCCATTTTTGCGGACCTCTACCGCGCGTATTGCTCTGGATTTTATTTTAGAGAAAGGTGGAGCGGCCTACTTGCCAATATCTCTAGTAGAGCCATTTATTGCCAATGGGCAGCTCTATAAGGTGTCAGGAGTAGAAGACTGGCATCGCCCTATTTACTTGAGCTATCGCAAAGCCAGCTCGTCTGTGGACGCGATTAAGCAGGTTGAAGAGATTGTTAAGGATATCGATCCGCTTACCGCCTACAGCTTGCAGCAAATTGGCTCGGGATTGTCTGACGAGTAATCCATATTGGCTTTTACTGACCATCAAATAAAATGCCCCTGATGCAATATCAGGGGCATTTTCATGAAAGTCTGGATTAAGGCAAGTCTTATACCATTAACCTGGAAAATTAACTGGTCAAGAAACAGGGTTCGATAAACAAACCTTATTTGCCATGGATGGCAAATCGAAGCCCCATGGATGCGTTCTTATAAACATACGGTGCGTGTTTGTGTTCGATGCCTGTTTTCTGGTTCTCTATCATTAAGCATGACCATTTTCTTACTTAGGTTTGTATTAAGCAAGCTTCTTGCGTAATACGTTATCCAGAGCGACTTTACCTGCGCCCGATAGCACGAGCGAAACACTTGCCGCCAATAGCGCTAATCCAAATTCGTAACCGTTATTTGCCAGGAACAAACCATTTTCGAAGTGAACCGAGAAAATAGCGATCAGCATAGTAAAAGAAAGGACGGTCGCTGCTGGTCGAGTGAGTAAACCTAACAGAATAAACAAACCACCAAAGAACTCACCACTGCCCGCTAGGAAAGCCATTAAAACGCCAGGGCCTAAGCCGATCGATGCCATCCATTGACCAGTACCTTCCAGCCCGTAACCGCCGAACCAGCCAAATAGCTTCTGAGAGCCGTGTGCCATAAAAATGATGCCGATAGGAATGCGAAGTGCCAGTGTGCTGAAACCTGCGTTTGATGCTGTGATTTTTTGTAGTAGTGCTTTCATGATTCTGTCCTCATACGATGTTTTCATGAGTTGGGAGGTGTCTCCCTTGCTGTTGAGTACAGTTTAGGCTTAGTTAACACTAGAAAAAATTGGGGTGATTTGTTCTTCTACTTCAATAAATTTGAACTAAAGGTTTTTTATTAAATAATTCAGATATTTATTGGTTGGTCCTGTCTTGTTTTTTTATCTTTATTTGATGTTTTCTCTGCCACTATGTCATATTTTTCGAAGCTAGATCAAAGAGCAGTAATACGAGATAGGTGATGTTTAGGTCTAAAATAGAGCACGGGTTTGTGCTCTATTATTTTGTTGTTAAAGAAGGAGGAAGGTTTGTATGGGAACCACAATTAGAGATTCATCAAACTTTCAAGCGACTCCTCTACATTCTTGTAGTGATAGGTTCTAATATTCCCCCCATCGGTCGTATTAATCTGAATTTCTGAAATCTCGTTGTTTGAATCTCGCTCAATTATTCCGATAGAATGATCAACGGATTTACTCGTAATAACCTTTTGGTTTCTAAGCACAATTACGCAAGTATGTAAGTCCATAGCAATTCCCTGTTAGCCGACGTTGTTGTAATGTTCTGGTCTTAACTTTAGTGTAGAAATACACTAACGCCAACTAATCTCATTATTGAATTCCGAAAGTGGCTAACCTTCAGTAAACACCTCGTTTTACAATGCACATACAGCCCAACTCGTTAGAATCGTGCAGGCAAGGATAGGCTCATGCTTATCCACCCCTATACATCTTAGACGTTTGAGAGGTATCAGAAAGCACGTATGACGCGTGATAGTTGTTTTGACGACCGAAGGAGTTAGAAAAAATGGTAACGAATCGGATTGAATTACCTTTTCGTGGTGATTTTAACTGGCAGCATATGTTGAATTTTTATCGCTTGAGGGCAATCAAAGGGGTGGAAGCGCTGACAGAAGCCAGCTATAGCCGTACGGTTTGTATCACAGGGAGTAAAGCGTGGTTTAAAGTAACAAAAGGTGAAAACCATCTAGAACTGGATTTCGAAATTGAAGACGTAGCAAAACTGCATACGCTGGTTACCCACGCTCGTCGAATGCTTGATCTAGACGCAGATATTTGCTCGATAGAGCGGCATCTCAACTATGTTGCCCCGGGGCTTGTGAAGCGCCAAGGGATTCGTATTCCTGGCGTATGGAACACATGGGAAGCTGGTGTTCGGGCAATTTTAGGCCAGCAAGTTTCGGTTAAAGCGGCGATTGGTCAACTGAACCTGCTGGTAGAAAAACTCAGTGTAGAAGGAGAAGCTCGTTGCTTTCCTGAGCCCATTGACGTCGTGAATGCGGATGTGAGTTTTTTACGCATGCCTCAAAGTCGTAAGAATACGTTAGTGACCTTTGCACAGTTTATGTTGGATAATCCGCAAGCGGAACCGCAGCAATGGTTAGAAGTAAAAGGCATTGGCCCCTGGACGGTGAGTTATGCCCGTCTTCGGGGAGAGTCTCAACCTGACTGTTTTTTGCACAACGACCTGGTTGTTAAAAAGGCCATGCAGCGCTACCCGTCACTCAATACTCATACGGCTTCTCCTTGGGGTAGTTATGCAACTTTTCATTTATGGGATCAATCATGAAAACCAACTATACCGAAATGCCCAGCCCTTTAGGCACCGTGACCATACAGGCCAACTCTGATGGCCTGCTTGGTATTTGGTTTGAAACCTGTACGACAAAACCGGATGATTTGGGTGAGCGCAACGATCATCATCCTGTCCTCAATCAGACGGTTGTTCAGTTAGGAGAGTACTTTTCTGGGATAAGGAATGAATTTGATCTGCCCCTAGCTACAATAGGGACGGACTTCCAAAACCAGGTTTGGCGTACACTGACAACCATTCCCTACGGAGAGACGTGGAGCTATCAACAGCTTGCGGATGCAATAGGTAACCCAAAAGCCGTGCGTGCCGTGGGTATGGCCAATGGCAAAAATCCCATTTCTATCGTTGTTCCCTGCCATCGTGTTCTCGGCAAAAGTGGCAAGTTGACTGGCTATGCTGGTGGTGTTGAACGTAAGCAACAATTATTGGCTTTGGAGCAGGGTAAACCACTGTAATTGGTATAACTTCACCCACTTTCATTGAGATTACAATATAAAAAGCCCCGAGACTTGGCTCGAGGCTTTTATATTTGTTCAGGGATTATCTGGCGATTATGCTTCCTGAGGCTTGGGTTGATAACGGCCAGGTTTGTGATTCATGGCAAGGATCAGGTTGATAATCACAGCCCCCATGACGGATAGAGCGATGATGTAAACATCGACGATAAACAGTGACATGACGACGATAGCACAATCTAACGCCATCTGTACTTTACCCGCCCGGATACCGAAACGCTCCTGGAGAAACAGTGCCAGAATGTTAAAGCCACCAAGACTCATCTTATGGCGAAAGATGACCAGCATGCCCATCCCGATTAAACCACCCCCTAAAAGAGCAGCATACACCATATCGATTCTGGAAATTTCAATAACATGATGCAGGTGGTCTACCGCGAAAGAGACAATTGTCACTGCAATAAATGTATTGATGGAAAAACGCCAGCCCATACGGGTTACCGACAGAATGTAAAACGGTAGGTTAAGAGCAAAAAAGATTTGACCAAAACTGTAATCACTCACTTTGGTGAGAAATATCGCTAAACCAGCCGTACCGCCAGTCAGTAGCCCGACTTTACTGAAAATAATAACCCCCAGCGACACCAACGCACTGCCAAGCGTCAGAGCCAAGAGGTTTTCTCTAAGACTATGATCTTTATCCATAAAAGTTTTTCCTTGGTTTAAACCCTTCCTGCTACACGAGTAGCCTGGTTTGGGATGCGGTCGCCAAAATGGCCACCAAAATTATTTAATGTAATTGACAGAACCAGATGACTGTAATGCTGAAGAACAAGCTGGGGCGGTTGGCAATACTACCGGAAAACAACACTATCCTGAGTAAGCGTTTCTGCCTCATTGTCACTGAACCAACATAAGTCTTGGTTACTTGCGCATAAAATGTCTTGAAAAGTGACCAATGTCGAGTTTTCAACAAGCATTGAACTTTTGTTAATCTGTTTAACATAATGTACACGCTGTAAAGTTGAGCGATTAAAGACCGGAGGAAAAGTCATGATAAAGCGAGTAGGATCCACTGAAATTAAACCTTTGCACCGGCTGACCTGTCATTGTGGAGCCGTGGAATTAGAGCTTTCACTGCCTGATGGTATTGAAAAGCCAAGACGATGTGATTGTTCGATGTGCCGCCGTCGTGGCGCTATCGTAGCTTCAGTACCCTTGAAAGGAATTCGAATAGTTAAAGGCGAGGAAAAACTTAAGCTTTATCAGTTTAATACTCATACGGCAAAGCACTACTTTTGTAGTGAGTGTGGTATTTATACCCACCATCAACGTCGCTCAGACCCGACTGAATATGGCTATAATGTCGGCTGTCTAGATGGCGTTAATCCGTACGATTTAGGCGAGATTGAAGTGATGGATGGCGTTAACCACCCATCAGACCGTTAAACGGGGTCAGCTAAATAGACTGCCGTTCATCCATAAGTGTGCGGCAATGCTGGCAGCGTAGCCCAAAGCGATGACAGGTGCCCATTTTAGGTGGCCAAAGAAAGTGTACTGACCGCGAGCTGCCCCCATCAACGCGACGCCTGCCGCTGAGCCTATTGAAAGTAAGCTACCACCAACACCGGCGGTTAGCGTAACCAGCAGCCAGTTACCGATAGACATATCAGGGTGCATGGTTAGCACCGCAAACATTACCGGGATGTTATCCACGATGGCAGACAGTAACCCGACCATGACGTTAGCCCATATCGGGTTCCACTCGGTGTACATTAGATGAGAAACCAACTCCAGATAGCCAAGTAAGCTTAACCCTCCCACGCACATCACCACGCCGTAGAAGAAGAGTAAAGTATCCCACTCCGCGCGAGATACACGGTGGAAGACATCAAAGGGTACCACGGAGCCAATTCGTTTCAATGCTTGTTCGTCTCCATTGGCGATGGCGATGGCGGTTTTTTTTGCTAAAGATTGTTTGAGTGTTCGGCGTAGGAAATAGCCAAAAAATTGCAAGTAAGCTAAGCCCATCATCATGCCTATAACGGGCGGGAAGTGGAGTACCGCATGGAAAGAGACGGCTGTGGCAATAGTCAGAATGAATAGCAGCACAATACGCCGTGCGCCGCGCTTGAGCTCCACATGCTCATGTTTGGTATTTGGTCTGGTGTTTGGCACGAACAGTGACATCAGAAAAGCAGGAACCAAGTAGTTGACCAGAGAAGGGACAAATAGAGGGACAAATTCAGCAAAGTTTACATGACCAGCCTGCCAGACCATTAAGGTCGTGATATCGCCAAAAGGGCTGAATGCACCGCCAGCATTGGCTGCGATGACAATATTGATGCAGGCCAGGTTGACGAATTTCGGGTTGTCGCCTGACACTTTCATCACGACGGCGCACATCAACAGTGCCGTTGTTAAGTTGTCCGCGATGGGAGAAATAATGAACGCAAGGAAGCCTGTCAGCCAAAACAATTTTTTAAAGCAGAAACCTCTACCCACCATCCATGCTTGTAAGGCATCAAAGAGTCTTCGCTCTTCCATTGCGTTGATGTAAGTCATCGCCACTAAAAGAAACAGCAGTAATTCTGCGTACTCAAGCAAGTTGTGCTCTAACGCTGCCTTAGCAACATCCTGTTGGTTGTGTTGCGTGAAGGTATATCCGATTAGAATCCAAATTAACCCGGCTGCGAGCAGTACCGGTTTGGATTTTCTCATCTTGAGATACTCTTCCAGCATAACCAGAGCGTAAGCAATAGAAAACAGAACCAGAGCGGTATAGCCAACGGTGGAATTGACTAAGTTGAGATCATTGGTTACCGCTGCCAAGCTGGAGCTTGAGAATAACAAACAGCAGAAAGCCACAATTGGGTAAATTGGCATAGACATTTCTCCCTTGTCTTGTTGGAGAAATAGTAGCCATAAATTAAGGGGTTAGTTGTGAGAAAGCTCGAATTAACGGTAGGAACCGGGCATTATGCCACTATTTTCTTAGTGACACGATACCCGCTACGCAACATAAAATGGCTGCGGCATACAAACCGTAAGTCAGCCAATGGCTTATTTCTAAAAAAGGAGTCAATCCTTGAGATGCCCACATACAGCCTCCGTTAAATGAGCAATGTTGTATTCTTCGGGCCAATCTAAAGGAAATGTACGATGTTTTTTGTGAGTATCGACAAAATTATTGAGGCTCATAGAGCTCAATTTTAGTCAGTGAGAGCTCTCTCTCATTTTTGTTTGGCTTGCTCCAACACATTTTTCAGAGCGAGCTATGACTCATATTTAATTGATTTATCTCAGTAATAGTTTTCTTAGTGGTGAAGCATCAATACCTTTGACTAACAGTAATGTAGCGATGATGGTGGTTGAGTAAATAAACACATCTTTAGCTAAATCTTGCAGTCCGAGAATACCTGCCACATTCATCATCACAATTATCATCAGTAGGTGGCTAACGTAGATACCTAAAATGTTTGGCGACCATTTTAATACCCATGGCATGTTGCCAAAGTTGGGGCGAGCGAGTAGCCACATGAAAATACCAAGTGACCAAATAACGGTCCCAAATAAGCAATCATGGCTATTA
This sequence comes from Vibrio sp. STUT-A11, assembly GCF_026000435.1. Lineage (NCBI taxonomy): Bacteria > Pseudomonadati > Pseudomonadota > Gammaproteobacteria > Vibrionales > Vibrionaceae > Vibrio > Vibrio sp. STUT-A11. Next base: position 538,351 of record NZ_AP026764.1, read on the forward strand.
AATACAACGTCGTGTTGCGTCAACCAATAGGCTTCTGCAAAGTGAAGCCCCATTCCGAGTATGATCATTCGCAGTGCACTATTATGTGACCAAAGCCATTGTTTCTCACGAATCAGGTAGCCAAGCACAACCAGTAAGCTACTAAAGAAAGGGCCATTACGAGTGAAAAAGGGAGAGGGCAGTTCAGTTAAGGTAGAATAGCTCCCTGCTAGAGCGCCATACACGTAAAGCAACAATGCGATAGGTAGCAGCAGTTGCGGCAGTCTGACTCTGACTAAACAAGCGATAAGCGCTACGGCCATAACGAGTGCTGGCAGGAACCATAAATGTACCAGTCCTCCTTCGAGTAAAGAGTTAATCGGGGATTGCATCAAATAGCCCCAGTAACCTTGTCGTTCTGCTAAGTAACCAGCGTTAGAGACCGTCTGCCATTGGAACGGCACCAATAAACAAATTACACTCCACACAACCCATATTCTGATTAACGGTTTTGAATAACGTTTGACTGTTCCGATTGGATTAGTGCTGAGCTTCGGCTGAATCAAGTAGCCCGAAATAAGGAAAAACAAAGGAACCGCAAACCGTGACATCTGATTAAGAATGTAACCGACCCACGGCACGTCATCCCAGAGCCAGTAACTGAGTGCCATCTGGCAGTGAAGGCCAACGATAGCTAGCATGGCAATGATTCTGGCAAATTCTAAGCTCGCTATCTTTTTGTTTGTTCCCATAACTGGTTTCCCTGAAGAAAAATTATGCAGCGAAAGTAACAGTTTGCACACAACGATGTGTGTAAGGAGATCAATTCATCCAGTCTCCGTGACAGGTCAATATCTTAAATTCCGACCCATCTCAAACTTCTTATCTCATTCGTAGTTTGAAGTGACTAATACCCCCTAACCTCTCAACTGGACTATCCGGCAATTGGTTAGACCAGAAGATGAAAACTTGCATAAAAGCACGACCGTGCTAAAAATACCGTTATGAAGAAAGGAAAAGTAACCAAAGAGTTTATTCTGCAGCGTGCTTTCGAGATTGCCAGTGAGCAGGGTTTAGAGAGCCTGACTTTTGGTGAGCTAGCAAAACAGTGTGGGATGTCGAAAAGTGGTTTGTTCGCCCATTTTAACTCCAAGCTGAATTTACAGCTTTCTGTATTAGAGTATGCGAATCAAGTGTTCACCTCTCGGGTGATATCGCCTGTGCGAGAGCTAGGGGATGATCCCATAGAGAGAAAAATCCGAGGATTGTTAGATTCCTGGATGACCTGGAATCACTCTTTTCAGGGTAGCTGCATGTTTCTTGATGCGTGGAACGATACCGCAGCGGATGATTGCCCCTTACAAAGCGCATTGAGAAAGTCCATCAATACCTGGCTGGATTACTTAGAAATACAAATTGCGAAAGGTAAACAAAACCAAGAGTTTTCAAGTCAATTAGACACTAAACAAGCCACGTTTGATTTGTATGGACAATACCTAAGCGCGCATGTGTTTTATTCGATTAAAGGCGAGGTAGAGAGTCAGAGACTGTTTTGGCAAGGGATAGATAACTTGTTTTCTCGTTGGAAGGGGGAAGAGTCCCCAAACCGATTCATTTAGAACACACATATTGAACATTTAGAGAGGGCGACAGAGTTCGCTCTTTCTTATCAGCACAAAAAGCACGACCGTTCTATTTTGTGCTGCTAGATAAGGGAAAGATCATGAGCGACAAAATTTACTTTAATACTTCGCAGCGTTTTAGCGTCAAACGCAGTCTGGTTAATATCAGTACCCGTCTGCACCATACGCTGGCACCGTCACACGCCAAAAGTACCGCGAGAAAGCTTCTTTTGACGCCGGTGCGTACTAAACCGAAAAATGCCGAGCCTCAAGGTCTGGTCAAAGGGGAGATCCAAGGTTTTGATGGCGTGATTAAAACCTATTCGCTTGGCTCTGGCCCTATTTGGGTTCTGACTCACGGCTGGTCAGGAACCGCGAGCCAGTTTTTTCCTCTGATGGAACATATTGCTGCTAAAGGGTTTACGGCACTGGCCTATGACCATCCTGCTCACGGTGAGAGTGAAGGTCAGTACGGCCACATTCCCGGGTTTATTCGCGGCCTGGAAGATGTGTTAGATTCAGTTGGCGAGATAGCTGGCTTGATCGGGCACAGTATGGGAACGGCTTCTGCACTTGAATGTCGACACAGTAAGCTGGAGAACAAGCCACTTTTGCTCATTGCGCCCGTTCTAAATTACGTAGAAAACCTGTTTGGTAGTATTGCGCGCTCTGGCTATTCCATGAAGCTGTTCAATGCGGTGGTATCCGAAGTGGAAGCGCAGTTTGATTACCCGTTGCAGTCGATTGATCCGCTGAAACGCCTAGCTGAGCGTGAGTGTGAGACGATTATTGTTCACGATGAGCAAGACAAGTTCACCAAACACAGTATCTCTGCGAAAGCAGCACAGGATATCGTTCATGTTGAGTTGGTTACTACTCAGGGCCAAGGCCATGGCCGAGTCATGAAGTGCGAGCAAGTATTCCAAAGCTTTGAACGCTTAATTGAGCTGCAGGCGTAGCAATTTTTATAAACATGAGCCGTAAGTTGTTAGGTTAAAAACGGTCAATGTATCAACGCGATACTGCTTAGGTACTCACCAGTTCTGATGTGCTATGCATGGTATGTAAACCTGATTATGAACCGATTTGTCACTAATGTTTAATTAGAAGGCTTTATGGACTTGAGTCGTGGAGAAAAACAGGGTAAAAAAGGTCAGATTTTTAATGAGGGAACAGATAATGAGTATCAAGGAAAACAGCTATTTTGCAGGCGGTGTGAAGTCACTAGGTTTTAGTCAACACGAGCAAGAAGTGAGTGTCGGTGTTATGCTTCCGGGAGAGTACACGTTTGGTACACAAGCTCCAGAACGCATGACAGTAGTGAAAGGTGCCCTTATTGTTAAACGTGTAGGTGAAACTGACTGGACAACATACAACAGCAGCGAGTCTTTTGATGTTGAAGGCAACTCATCGTTTGAACTACAAGTTAAAGATGCGACAGCGTACTTGTGTGAATATCTATAAAACACCGTCTTGAACCGTGAATTGAAGCCACCTTCGGGTGGTTTTTTGTGTGTATACTTATTGGTTATCCTACTCGTCTATTTATGGGCGATGTATAGGTCCGCTGATTAGTATCTAGTGAGCGCTTACTTACTGAACTAATAAACCTCTCCGATTTCTGGTTGACGCAATGGTTGGGTGCTCAATTCTTCCAACTGCACACAATCTTCATAGTAGGCGTACTGATTTTTTCCGGTGTGTTTTGCTACATACATGGCTTTATCTGCACATCGAATCAGCTCCGATAAGTCGTTTGCATCTTGTTTATAAATCGCAGCCCCGACACTCATCGTGATTTCATTAATGAGGTCGTAATCTAGAGAGCGGTTTGAGAATACATTAACAATGCGTTTTAACACTTCGTCCAAACTTTCTTTGTTAGGCACATCGTGTAGTAGCAAGACAAATTCATCACCGGCAAACCGAGCGATAGAATAATCATTCTTCGGGGGAGTGTGGCCAGCTATGCGAGCGCTCTCTTTCAATCGAGATGCAAATGTCTTTAGAACGTGATCACCAACGTCATGGCCATAGTTGTCATTGATGAGTTTAAAGTTGTCGAGATCGAGGAAGATAACGGCGGTTAATCCTTTGGTTTTATAGCGATCGATTTCGCTCAGTTTTTGTCGTGCCCAAGTTTCAAAGCTCCAGCGATTGGCCAAACTGGTCAGTTGGTCAAAATAGGCCAGCTCCTCAATGCCTTCTCGGTAGAGGATTTGAATGTAATTCAGAACCTTGGCGTAGTAATAAGAAAATGTATGACAAACAAAGCTAATCGCAATCAACGTCAACATAAACCGACGTTCAATCATAGGAGTGGCGGTTGGTAATCTATCCAGAAAAGCGATGCCGAAAAAAATAAAGAGTATGTAGGTACAGCTAAAGAGAAGCCCAACTTTAAACTCGTTGATAAGAATGAGGGTTGCGACAATTGGATACAGCCACAAAATCTTCCCTGAAGGCGCATCATTAAACAGTAGTAACAGCAAACCTTCTAGCATGAGTACTGCGCTTAAAAGTAGATCGGCATACTGGTGATGCTTTTGTACTTTTATCATGTAGCAAATCGCAAAGCAGGCAAGCGCAGATAAAGCATGGAGCAAACACAGCCCCCAGTGCTGCTCAAATGCTTGAACAATCGCACCATAGACTAGGCAAGTTGCGGCGATGCTCGAGCATATAAAAACAATCTTCTTTTTTCTCGTTGCGCGGATATCCGCCATCTCTTCTAAGCGTGCCCCTGCCAATGTCGACATCTTGTATCCCTAACTTTATAGTTTTAACTCTATTCTAGTTGTTAACTGAGCGATAGATAGAATAAAAGTTCGGTTATCTGTGACATGAATCATTTTGAATATGACCATGACTAATTGAATTAACAGTAGATTTTGGCGATATAGATAATATTTAAACTTTCGTGAAAGTGTAAACGTTTACACTGCCTGCCAATATTGTTTATTATATGCGTGGATAGACTCCCGTTCACGCTGTCAATGAATGTCCAAATGAAAAGAAAAAATTTCACTCAGCGAGACGAAATTCGTTGTTGTTGTGTGCTGAATACGAATAGAATTTACGCAAGACTGTATTTCTCAGGTCAATTCAAGGCCTAATTGTTATTTTTATAAACTGCTTCACGGTTTTCTGTGAGGCAGTTTTTCATTTTGTGAAGGTTGACCAACTATGCCTAAAAGCCAGAACATCAACCAGCGTATGTCCATTGTGACACTCGCCTGGCCGATACTCGTGGAAATTTTGCTAAGGACGGCTTTAGGAACCAGTGACGTATTCATGCTGAGTGGTTACTCAGACAAAGCGGTATCAGCGGTTGGTGTTATCACCCAATTGACGTTTTTTCTGATCATTGTTTCAACATTTGTGAGCAGTGGGACGGGCATCTTAATTGCACAATACAATGGCGCTGATCGTGAGAAAGACTCAGTTGATGTCGGTGTCGCTAGTGTGGTGCTGTCGGTGATTGTGGGGATATTCCTCAGCGTGATAGCGGTACTTGGTGCGATATTCTTTTTGCCATATTACGGCCTTGAAGCCCAAGTGGAAGAATACGCGCGCAATTACTTGTTGATCAGTGGCTCGCTGACATTCAATGTCACCATTGGCATCGTGCTAACCACGATTCTGCGTAGTCACGGTTTTTCGCGCTCACCAATGGTGGTTAACCTACTCAGTGGCGTGCTAAACATTGCAGGTAACTACATCGCGTTGTATCAGCCGTTTGGTTTACCCGTTTATGGCGTAGAGGGCGTTGCCGTTGCGACCGTCGTGAGCCAAGTCGTAGGAACATTGATGTTGTTGGTGGTTGTGGCGCGTTCGAGTATCCAGTTACCCATGTCGACCATGAAAAAAGTGCCGGCGGACATCTATAAAAAGATTTTGAAGATTGGCGGTATGAATGCGGGTGAGGTGTTGTCTTACAACATTGCGCAAATCTGTATTGTGTACTTTGTGGTACAGATGGGTACGGCTTCGTTGGCGGCATTTACCTATGCGCAGAATATTGCGCGTTTTTCTTTTGCTTTTGCACTGGCGATTGGTCAGGCAGCGCAGATTCAAACTGGTTATTACATTGGTAAAGGTTGGGTGAGCAGCATCCTGAAGCGTATTCAGATTTATTTCTTGGTGGGCTTTGTTGCTTCTACTGTTGCGACGAGCGTGATTTACGTATTCCGAGAAGACATTCTCCGCGTGTTTACTGACCAGCCTGAAATCCTTGCTCTTGCTGGCTCATTGGTTCTGGGATCAATCCTGTTGGAAGCCGGACGTGTGTTTAACCTGATCTTCATTGCCGGTTTAAAAGGTGCCGGTGACATTAAATTCCCGGTGCAAATGGGTATCGTAAGTATGTGGGGTTTAGGCGTGTTGTTCTCTTACGTGCTTGGTATTCACATGGGCTACGGTGTAATGGGAGCCTGGATGGCCATTGCTTTGGATGAATGGGTTCGAGGCATCATCATGGCAAGACGCTGGCGTTCACAAGTGTGGACGAAATTTAAAGTCAGTTAAAGTGAAGCGATAAGACACTTAGGTGGAAATCTATCTCTGGTCCAAACTAAAAAGGCACTGATCAGTGCCTTTTTAGTTTCTTCAGATTAACCGTACCGGGTTTAAAACTCACAATCGGCATGGAAGCTCATGCGTTGTTTGCTGTATGGATGATCCAGTTCCAGCATTTCTGCATGCAGATGCAAGCGATCAGCTTTTTCACCATATAGGCCATCGCCGACCATTGGCATATTTAATCCCATGTGATGTGCGCTGTGGACACGCAGTTGGTGGGTACGGCCAGTTTTAGGGTACATATACACCTTGCTACGGCCATTGTTAACTTCAATCAACTGCCAGTGTGTCTCCGCAGGTTTACCATGTTCAAAGCAAACCAATTGACGTGGACGGTCTTCTGGATCGCCGCGCATGGGTAATGATATATCACCCTCGGCATCACTAAGTTCACCTTCCAGCAGAGCCATATAGCGTTTTTGTACGCCACGAGCCATGAACTGCTTCTGTAAGCTCTTGTTGGCGCGTTTGGTTAACGCAAACACCAAGATGCCTGACGTCGCCATATCTAAACGGTGAATGACAAAAGGACCTTCCACATCGGGAAACATGGCTTGTAGTCGTGTGTACGCCGAGTCTTTGATGGTTTTGCCCGGAACAGACAGCAAACCTGATGGCTTGTTTACTACTACCATGGCTTCGTCCTGATAGAGAATTTCCAGCTCTTTGTCTTCTGCCCAGTTTTCAGCCAGCGGGTTGGGTTCGACGTTCATACCTTGCAGCATGTGGCCCAGTATCGGTTGGCACTTACTGTTGCACGATGGGTAAAACTTCTTGTGCTGGCGTACTTCGGACTTTGGTGATTCCCCCCACCAGAACTCGGCCAGCGCCAGCGGTTTAAAGCCATGTTTAAACGCGTATTGAAGCAGTTTTGGGGCAGCACATTCACCAGCACCAGCTGGTGGTACAGGATTTGTGGTGTTAGCGAAAATGTCCACTAAATCGCGTTCTTGCTTCAGACAGTTAAGAAAGCGGTATTGTCTGTGCAGTTTGTGTTGTAGCGCGTTAGACAGCGTTTTACGGCGCTCTTTAAGTTCTGAAAGTTCATGTTTTAAAGTGGCTAAACGCTGCTCTTTCACTGCCAGTTTTTCATCCCACGCCATCTTGAGGTGTTTGAGCGCATTTTTCTCGGCCACACTTTGCTTACCCAACTCGTCTAACAACGTATGTAGCTTATCGGGACTTAGCGATTTCTCGCCCTGTTTACGCTGTAGTTTTCGATTCGCGCGGCCGTCTATCATGATTTGGCGTTGCGCCTGTTCTTCTTGCTGGTAGGTAGTACGATCAGCTTGAATTTCAACTTTTAGCTCAGTTAATTCTGGGTTACCTGCACACTGTTTGTATTCGGCATTGATTGCATTGATGGCGTCAGTTTCTACGCGGAAAAAACCTTCATCTGTCAGCATGTCATACACTGGTGGCACAAATCTGGGCAGCAAGTTTTGATCGGCGATCTTGCCCGAAAAGGCACTGAGATACCCTAGTTCACCTTGTTGATTTTGCACCAAAAGCACGCCGAACATTTTGCCGCGTCCTGCTTGCTCGTTATCCAGACCAAAGTCATGATCAAAATCGTTCTGCGTGAGTAAGTGCCGTTGCAATTGTCCAGCGGCTAATACGCATAGAGGATGTGGTGTGTAATAGAACGGAAACGTAAACTGCTCTGGTAACTCATAGCCAGAAATATCAGCAGTAAAACGAGTAAAGCAATGTTCAGGCGAGTGCATGGTGTGTATCCGCGAACGTCAAAATCGAGCGAGGATTGTACCTGTTTGAATCAGGATTGCTATATTAACAACGGTACTTGAGATTCACTCACGATCCTGTACCTTAAACGTTATCGCAGTTTTCCCACCCTAATTAGAGTTTTAGTTCATGTCACAAGCTAACATTAAATTTATCGCCTCCGATATGGACGGCACGTTACTCGATCAGTACGGTCGTTTGGACCCTGAGTTCTTCGATGTGTTTTTACGATTAGAAGAAAAAGGGATTTTGTTTTCAGCTGCCTCTGGTCGTCAGTACTATAGCTTGCGTGACACTTTTGCTCCGATTCAAGACCGCATTCTGTACGTGGCAGAAAATGGCACTTTGGTGATACATAAAGACAAAGAACTCTATAGCTGTACGATTCCGAAACCTGAAGTGGCAGAGATAATCAAAGCGGTGCGTGGCATAGAAGGGGCACACATTGTTTTGTGTGGTAAGCGCTCGGCTTATATTGAAATTCAAGATCAAAAAACACTCGAAGAGTTTCAAAAGTACTACCATCGCTGTGAAAACGTCGACGATTTGCTTGAGGTTGATGATGAGTTCATCAAAGTTGCGATCTGCCATTTTGACGGCTCAGAAGAGTTAGTCTTCCCGACGATGAATGCTCAGTTTGGTGAGTCACACAAAGTTGTTGTTAGTGCCAAAATCTGGTTAGACGTGATGAACGCAAAAGCTTCCAAAGGTGCGGCCATTGAGTATCTTCAACAAACCATGAATTTTACACCCGCAGAGACGATGACATTTGGTGATTATCTGAATGATTTGGAGATGCTGCAAGCGAGCGAACACTCGTATGCGGTAGCCAATGCTCATGAAGAGATTAAGAAAGTTGCCCGTTTCTCGGCGCCAAGTAATCAGGAATCTGGTGTGCTGACTGTGCTGAAAGAAAAATTTCTGAACAACTAGTCACGCAGACTCATCCTCAGTTGTAATGAAAAGCCCCGCTTGTTGAAGAGCGGGGCTTTTATATGTTTGAGATGTCACTCTGTTCTATCTTTGGAATTTCATCTTGTACATGCGTTTATCTGCGATATTGATAAGGAAGTCGATATTATCGCTATCCATCGGATAGCGCGCGATACCAATACTGGTCGAAAGCTGATGATCGTTTTCTGTTTTTAGTACCGGGTCATCAAACACGGCATTAATATGACGCTTTATTTCTTCTTCGCTGATGGCTTTGTCCTGAACGACGATGGCAAACTCATCACCACCCATTCGGTAAGTGGTAAAATTATTGATCTCCATCGACTTTAGCCGGTTAGCGATAGCTCGTAAAACTTTGTCGCCAGCTTGGTGTCCGTGAGTATCATTAATTTTTTTAAATCCGTTTAAGTCCAGGATACAAAGATAAAACGTGTTTTTTTGTTGCATGTTTTTTCTAAGCGTCACAAACAGCGCGCTTCGGTTGCCAAGCCTAGTTAGAGGATCGCTGAGGGCCAATTTTCTGTGGAAACTTGATTCGCGGTAAAAGAAGTAAATAAGTGAGAGTGTCGATAAAACAAACGTCGCAAACAGCATATATTGTGCTTGTACTAGTCGCTGTGTTTCACCTTTTTGTGCCTCATATACTTTGCTGGTGAGTCGGAAGTTTTGATTTACAAAGTCCACTAAGTCCAAGTACAGCGTTTGAGTTGAGCGATAAAACTGAGCTGCTGCTTGACGATCGCCGGTTCTCGCCTCGACAAGAAAAGGTTCCAGATCTTTAAACTGTTCGAAGAGTTCTACAAAATACTGCTGGATATTGTTACGCGAAAAGAAAGTGTATGCGTCATCACTGTTGATGAGTAAATCAAAGCGACTCCATGCGAGTTCATACTGCAGCTCTGCTCCATTGATATCTTGAATGTTGTCATCGAGCCTACGTGCTTCCCCAACCAGTTCAGACAGTTCTTTAGAAAGCTGAAACAAAAACCACGTGGCTTGCTTTTGCTCATCAGTAAAGTTTTGCGCTAATGCACGAGTTTGTTGAAGCAACATGACATTTGCAAGTAATAAAGAGGTAGCAAAGACTAACAGCAGTGCTTTGCTGAGTGTCGTATATCGCCACTTTTGGGCTATAATTGGGTAGGTGTCTGATAACTTCATTATTTCTTTATCAATTTAATATTATTCACCTGCCAGACCATTTGAGCATGGTATGCCGAGCGATTTAATTCTGGGTACAGGTTTAGCGGATATACAATCCAATAGGGGCCTTTGTCTCTGATTTTTATGTAATGTTGGTCTTTTTGATAGGCCAGTATCGGTTGATATTTAACAATATCAGGTCGCCTAACAATTGCGTGGTAATTGTTTAAACCACCGATATCGATTTCTTCTGGGATATCACCGTATACGTGAGTCAGTAAGGTACTCAGTTTTACACCAGTAAACTCAGATTCCCCTTTACTCCAGGGTAGTTCGGTGGTGTAGGTAGTGGCTGGCAACGATTGAATGTCTTCTAACTCCAGCGCAACACTGGAGTTTTGCGGACCGTTACTAAATGAAACGGTATGTGCAGAAATGAGGGGGGCAAAACACAGCAAGCCTAATACGAGTATCTTTTTCATTCTATTCATTTTGGAGTTTTATTCTTTTTTTGATCTGGATCAATTGGCGCTAGCCGAGATTTATTAAAGGTTTTGATAATTTGAATAAATGGATAAGGTTGCAAAAATATATCGTGTTTGAAAAGTAACCTTACGTTTACTTTACGTCAAGGTTATTAAGTGGCTTCTTAAATAAATGGACGATGAAATGCAGTGATTGTAGGTTTATTAGAGCTCTTTGCGTATTTTTAGTGCTATTTAATACAAATCGATATAATTATCAATTGGTGATTGTTAGTGGGGAATTAACATTTCTAGTTAATTGTTTGTCTGTAAAATATATACTATCAATGAATATATATTCAAAATAATAATACCACCTTGCTTAGGGTGGCATTATTACGTTATTTCTTAATGAGTTACTCGAACAAATACTTCGCATGGAAGTTCAAATGGTCATCAATAAAGCTCGAGATGAAGTAGTAACTGTGATCATATCCAGGTTGCATTCGAAGCGTTAATTCTGAGTCATGTTTGTTAGCTGCCGCAACGAGAACTTCAGGTTTAAGCTGTTCACTCAGGAACCCATCTGCGTCTCCCTGATCGACCAGAATTGCCAAAGGTGATCGAGTTTGTTTCAGTAGTTCACTCGCATCATATTGTTTCCAGTTTTCGATATCGGTACCCAAATAAGCAGTAAAGGCTTTTTGACCCCAAGGACACTGCATCGGGTTACTGATAGGGCTAAAGGCTGAGATTGAGCGATACTGATCGGCATTTTTTAGGCCGATAGTCAGTGCACCATGCCCACCCATGCTGTGGCCAGAAATAGACTTAACATCAGAAACTGGGAAGTTGTTCTCAATGATAGCTGGCAGTTCTTTGGTGATGTAGTCATACATGAAGTAGTGCTGAGACCAAGGCGCCTGAGTTGCATTAAGATAAAAACCGGCACCTTGACCGAGGTCGTAATTTTCATCATCTGCCACACCTTCTCCGCGGGGGCTGGTGTCAGGCGCAACAATGGCGATGCCAAGCTCGGCAGCCATACGAAATGCGCCAGCTTTCTGCATGAAGTTTTCATCGCTACAAGTGAGTCCCGATAGCCAGTAGAGTACTGGTACTGGGTGGGATTTTGTCGCGTTTGGCGGCAGGAAAATCGCGAAGCGCATTTGGCAATTCAGCGAACTCGATTCGTGAGTGTATTGTTTGTGCCAGCCACCAAAAACTTTGGCCTGACTTACGTTTTCTATCATCATGAATAAACTCTTAAGAAACAGAAATTAGACTCAACGGCAGGACACCGTTCATACAACAAGGCTCTCCCTAAGGAGAGCCTGCAGAGACGTTATTTGTCCATGTGAATCACGCTACGGATACTCTTGCCTTCGTGCATTAGGTCGAATGCTTCGTTGACGTCCTCAAGCCCCATCGTGTGAGTAATGAATTCTTGTAGACCGAATTCACCTGCCATGTATTTTTCTACAATTTCTGGAAGCTCAGAGCGGCCTTTTACGCCACCGAACGCACTGCCTCGCCATACACGGCCCGTTACCAGTTGGAATGGACGGGTAGAAATCTCCTGGCCAGCGCCTGCTACACCAATGATAACGGATTCGCCCCAGCCTTTGTGACAGCACTCAAGAGCCTGACGCATCACGTTCACGTTACCGATACACTCGAAAGAGTAATCTACGCCGCCATCTGTCATTTCAACGATCACTTCTTGGATTGGCTTGTCGAATTTCTGAGGGTTAATCACATCAGTTGCGCCAAGCTGTTTGGCAAGATCGAATTTACTCTCATTGATATCGACACCGATGATACGGCCAGCACCAGCCATACGTGCACCGATAATTGCAGACAGACCGATACCGCCCAGGCCGAAGATTGCTACTGTATCGCCTTCCTGAACTTTCGCTGTATTCAGTACTGCACCCATACCGGTAGTTACCCCACAGCCAAGCAGGCACACTTCGTCTAGAGGTGCTTCTTTATTTACTTTGGCTAGTGAAATTTCTGGCAGTACCGTGTACTCAGAGAACGTCGAACAGCCCATATAATGGAAAATCGTTTCGCCGTTGATTGAGAAGCGGCTGGTACCGTCTGGCATCAGGCCTTTACCTTGAGTTTCACGTACTGCCTGACAAAGGTTAGTTTTGCCAGATTTACAAAACTTACACTCGCCACATTCTGCTGTGTATAGAGGAATAACGTGATCACCGACTTCAACGCTAGTCACGCCTTCACCTACCATTTCAACGATACCGCCACCTTCGTGACCAAGAATCGCAGGGAAGATGCCTTCAGGATCGTCACCAGACAGTGTAAATGCGTCAGTATGACAAACGCCAGTTGCCACGATACGGACTAAAACTTCACCTTTTTTAGGCAGTTGTACATCCACTTCTTCCATTTTTAATGGTTCACCAGCCGCCCATGCGACAGCTGCTTTAGATTTGATCGATGTTTGACCTGGTTTGATTTCAAGTGCCATTGGATTTCCCTTATCTAATCAATAGGTAGGCGTCGTAATTAAGCCTAGCTGAGCTTTGCGTTTTCGCCTGATGTTTTACTAATACTCATTTTATCTATTTCAATAAAAATGATAATCCGTACTTTTTGAAAATGATTTTTACACATAAGTAATAATAAGAGTGTTAAACCGAACAGAAGACAAAGGGGGTTTTTATTGACGACAGGCGTTCATGGGTAAACCTTAAAGCGCTTATCATGCTTATGATGAAGCGCTTTATACGGGGATTGGTTAGTCTTTGTAACGTGGGTCGATTCGGTCCAGTTTGCGAAGTAACGCTGGCCATACGATAGAACCATTTACGCCCTGTGTTTTCACCGCTTCTGTTATCGAGCTGACAATCTTGGGTTCAATATGAATGAGCTCACTGCCACCAGACTGCGCGGCTAATTGGATTTGGCAGGTGGTTTCCAGTGCATACATTGACAAGAACGCGTCTGCCACCGTTTTTCCGACCGTCAGTAGCCCATGATTGCGCAGCACAAGAAAATTTGCTTCTCCCAGATCTTGCTGCAAACGTGGTTGTTCATCTTCTCTTACTGCGACGCCTTCGTAGTCGTGGTAAGCCAATGACGAAAGTACATAAGTCGACTGTTGACTGATGGGCAAGATGCCGTTTTTCTGCGCGCTGACCGCGACACCAGCTCGCGTATGTGTATGAATGATACAACCGACATCATGACGCGCCTCATGGATACAGCTATGAATAATAAAGCCGGCATGGTTTACCGAGTGGGATGTGTCTTGCAACACGTTGCCATTCTGATCGATCTTAACCAGATCGGAGGCGGTGATTTCATCAAACATCATCCCATAAGGGTTGATCAGAAAATGATGCTCAGGGCCTGGAATCCGTACACTTATGTGGGTAAAGATTAAGTCGTCCCAGCCGAATTCTGCTACCAGCCTGTAGCATGCGGCTAATTCAACACGTAATTGCCATTCTTGTTCGCTAACTTGATTTCTCATTGATGAATTCATCATCGCCTCTCACTATTCTGCTGCTATTTTGTCTTGTGCTTGTTTGTAAATCGAACGGACAGGATGCTCAAACACCTTGCGGATCATCGGCTCAAAGAATTCTAGCGGTAGGGTGTCTAATTGAGGATCAAACGCTGGTGCATCATATTTACGCACAAATTCCTGTGTGCGCTGGTAGCAAGGATGGTCGATATAAGCTTTGTGCATCTCTCTGTCCATATTCAAGTGATGGAAGAAGTAATATCCCTGGAAAATACCATGATGTTTGATCATCCAGTGATTCTCTTCACTGACGAAAGGCTCGAGAATAGTGGCAGCTATGTCGGGATGGTTATACGAACCCAACGTATCGCCAATATCATGCAGTAGCGCACACACGACGTACTCATCATCTTTACCATCTCGATAGGCGAGTGTTGCACATTGTAGGCTATGCGTGAGTCTATCAACCTGAAAGCCACCAAAATCACCATCAAGCAATAAAAGGTGTTTGATAATTCTGTCTGGTAACTCTCCTGCATAATCAATAAATTGCTCTGCAATGATCTTCCAATCTTGTGCTTTGCCATGTTCCATATGAGTAAAACCAGCTAGTGGGGTATTGTGCTTGTTCATTCTTCTGTCCTACTTGTGGATTCAGGCGCTATAAAAGCATAGAACCCAGTTACCTAAATGTTAATATGTTTACATTTAGTTAACTTTTTGTGTTGAGGGGTACAGATAAAGGGAAGTTTCTCCTGGTTAGAGTTTGTGTGACAATGTTGTTGTTAAAGGGTTTGACGGGAAAAGAGAAATGGCGAATTGGGAAGGTGTGACTGAGTTTGTCGCAGTTGCAGAGACAAACAGTTTCACTGGCGCTGCAAATAAACTTAAAACATCGGTTGCACAGATCAGTCGTCGCGTTTCCGCACTAGAGCAACGTTTAGCCGTGAAATTGCTGCATCGTACCACACGTAAAGTTTCTCTTTCTGAGGCAGGTCAGCTTTATTACCAGCAATGTAAGCACCTGTTAGAAGGTTTAGAGTTAGCCGAGCTTGCCGTGACGCAAATGCAGGCGGAGCCCAAAGGTATACTGCGAGTGACGGCTCCGGTTACCTATGGAGAAATGAATCTTGCGCCATTATTGCATCAGTTTCTTGACAAGTATCCTCAGGTGAATCTGGACTTGATTCTGACTAACCAACGACTTGATTTGATTGAAAAAGGTGTGGATGTCGCAATACGTCTGGGGCGTTTGCAAGACTCAAGCATGATTGCCAAGCGGCTTTCTTCACGTCAAATGTATGTCTGTGCAAGTCCTTATTATTTAGAGCGTTTTGGCGAACCCCATACACTCTCAGAACTGGGCCGTCACCAGTGTTTAGTCGGTTCAGTTGACTACTGGCATTTTAAGGAACAAAACAGGGAGAAGTCTCTGCGAGTTTCTGGACGGATCAAATGCAACAGTGGTTTCGCTTTAGTCGATGCAGCAAAGCGTGGACTTGGTTTAGTGCAGTTGCCAGATTATTACGTTCAAGAGGCGTTAGATTGCGGCGAGTTGGTCGAAGTGCTCAGTGATTACCGAGACGATCGCGAAGGTATTTGGGCGCTGTATCCACCAAGTCATAACTTGTCGCCTAAAGTTCGATTACTTATCGACTTTTTAGCGCAAGAGTTGGCGTGAACAGCGCATTAGCTAGCAAAGCGTCAAAAAGGTAGATAGTTAACTAGAATCGACCTTTCAAAATTTACAAAGTTGGCAATAGAGCAGTCTTATCGCTGCTTTCAAGATTAAGAGGGGTAGTTATGGTAACCCAATTGCTCTGAAATATTTTTGCCTGCTTGATGTAACAAGCCAACATACTCTTCCATTCTCTCTTCTTCAAAGCGAATAACAGGGAATGAAATAGAAAGACCGGCAATAATTTGACCAAAGCGATTATAAACCGGGGCCGCGATACAGCGAAGGCCTGGCTCTTGCTCTTCATTATCTTCTGCAAAGTGTTTAGCGCGAACTTGTGCGAGTTCTTCTAGCACTTGTTCAGTGTTCTCTAGTGTCTTTTCTGTGTGTTTAATAAATTCTACACCGCTTAACACATCACGGACGAAGCTTTCATCGCGCTCAGAAAGTAACACTTTACCAATAGCAGTACTGTAGAGAGGGTTACGACGACCAATGCGCGATTGCATGCGTAGGTTGTAGCCAGAATCGATTTTGTGGATGTAAATGATGGCATTTTCATCCAGAGCACCTAGGTGCAAGGCTTCATTGGTTTGTTCTGAAATGTGGCGCATTTCTTTATCGGCCAGTTCAATCAGATCGACATACTCAAGCGATTTCGACCCCAACTCAAATAGCTTAAGCGTTAGTGAATATTTATCGTCTTCACCTTCTTGTGATACATAGCCTAACGACTTCATTGTTTGTAAAAAACGATATGTGGTTGCTTTCGACATCATTAGTCGTTGGGAAAGATCAGATACGCCGATGGATTTTTGCTCGCCTAACGCTTGAAGAATGTGAAACACTTTCAGTACTGATGAAACTGCTTCCGGTTGATTTGTGGTTTTCATTGTTATCCTTGTGAATTTTTTGTTTGCTTCATTATATCTTATAAAATCTGTAGCACTAGTATTTATAAAATACCTTTTCAAAAATTTGGAATGAAACCGGGGTTCGGTGCAGAAAAATTGGATCGCAATCTATTTTTTGAAACATCTTTTCAAAAATAATTGAAACTAATTTCTTTTTTATTCAGTATAGAAGTGTAGAAAGTGACATGGCCAGTCGCCAAATCACGAATTATCTAATTATTGAGGAAAAAGACATGATTCTTGAGTCATTTAACCTTGAAGGCAAAGTCGCCATTGTTACTGGTTGTGACACTGGTCTTGGCCAAGGTATGGCGCTTGGTTTAGCAAAAGCCGGCTGTGACATCGTGGGCGTAAACATCATTGAACCGACAGAAACCATTGAGAAAATTGAAGCAGAAGGCCGCAAATTTGTTGATATCCGCGCTAACCTAATGACGTTGGATGACATCCCATCAATCGTTGATCGCGCCGTCACAGAGCTGGGCCGTATTGATATTCTGGTAAACAATGCGGGTATCATCCGCCGCGAAGATGCGATTGAGTTTTCTGAGCAAGATTGGGATGACGTAATGAACATCAACATTAAATCGGTGTTCTTTATGTCTCAGGCAGTGGCAAAACAGTTCATCGCTCAAGGTGAAGGTGGCAAGATCATCAACGTCGCATCTATGCTGTCTTTCCAAGGCGGTATCCGCGTTCCTTCATACACTGCCTCTAAGAGCGGAGTTATGGGTGTTACGCGCCTAATGGCGAACGAGTGGGCAAGTCACGACATTAACGTAAACGCGATTGCACCAGGTTACATGGCAACAAATAACACCGCTGCTTTACGTGCTGACGAAGAGCGTAACGCTGCAATCCTTGAACGTATCCCTGCTGAACGCTGGGGCTTGCCTGAAGATTTAGCTGGCCCTTGTGTATTTTTGGCATCAAAAGCGGCTGATTACATCAATGGTTACACGATAGCGGTTGACGGTGGTTGGTTAGCTCGCTAATCGATTTGTGAGAAGTTGATTGTGGATGCCACAACATTAGCGCAAGCATTAGGGTTTATTAGTTTTGGTTTGGGGTTCTCCGTCTTTTACCAAAAAAATGATAAGCGCCTAAAAATCTTGATGCTAATCTTTAATCTCAATCATCTTCTCCATTTTTTATTGCTCGGTTCAATGGTCTCTGCGCTTGGCGCGTTATTATCGACAATCCGGACGACCACGGCAATTTTTGTTTCGTCGAAGCGAATCGCTACCGCATTTATCGGTATCAGTTTAGTTAGTGGTTTTTGGGTTGCCGAGCAGTGGCGCGACGTTTGGCCTATTTTGGGGACGGTTATTGGTACTTACTCCGTATTCTGCCTCTCAGGAATTAGGATGCGCAGCGGCTTTTTGCTCGGTGCTTGTTGTTGGCTTACCAATAATATTCTGGTGGGTTCTATTGGAGGAACGTTACTGGAAATGACCGTAATCGTAATGAATTCAACGACGATCTATCGCTTATATCGCCAGCGGACAGAGCCAAAGCTAAATCAATCAGTTATTGAGTGAGTCATTCCTTTTCTAACTGAAAATCAGCTCGAAAGGTCACCAGGTCCTGAGAGTTTTGTTTAAGAATTTATTTTTGAATGCGGTTTCCCCGCAGGAGTAACAGATGAAAATTGCACTAATGATGGAAAACAGCCAAGCCGCTAAAAACGCAATGGTGGCTGGTGAACTAAACACTGTAGCGGGTGGCCTTGGTCACGAAGTATTCAACGTCGGTATGACTGATGAAAACGATCATCATCTGACGTACGTCCACTTAGGTATCATGGCGAGCATCCTACTGAATTCAAAAGCAGTAGACTTTGTGGTAACGGGTTGTGGTACTGGCCAAGGTGCACTGATGTCAAGCAATCTGCATCCAGGTGTAGTTTGTGGTTACTGCCTAGAGCCATCTGATGCATTCCTGTTCAACCAAATCAACAACGGTAACGCTATTTCTCTCGCATTCGCTAAAGGCTTTGGTTGGGCTGGTGAACTGAACGTACGTTACATCTTCGAAAAAGCGTTCACTGGAAATCGTGGTGAAGGTTACCCTATTGAGCGAGCAGCGCCTCAGCAAGCCAACGCCGCGATTCTAAATGACGTGAAAGCTGCAGTCTCTAAAGATGTGGTTGAAGGCTTACGCGCCATCGATCAAGAGCTAGTGAAAACAGCAGTAGGTAGCGCCCAGTTCCAGGAGTGCTTCTTCGCACACTGCCAAGTGCCTGAAATCGCAGAATACGTGAAGTCTCTACTGGACTAATTACTTAATTTATCGGGAATTAAGTACAAGCCAGCCATTGTGCTGGCTTATTTTTTGTACCACTAAGGAGGCTCCCATGAATTCAATCAGTCGCGTCGCTATCATCGGTGAATGTATGGTGGAGCTTAGGAAACATCATGGCGTGCTACAGCAAGGTTTTGGTGGTGATACCCTCAATACGGCTGTTTACCTGTCGCGGTTAACCCAGCAACATGGAATCGAAACGTCATATGTAACAGGGCTGGGACATGATCCGTTTAGTCGCGAAATGCTGACTGCGTGGCAGGACGAACGTATTAACACGGACATGGTCTACTTTTCTAAAGACAAATTGCCGGGCATTTATGCCATTGAAACCGCAGAGGATGGCGAGCGAAGTTTCTTTTACTGGCGCGAAGACGCAGCCGCAAAGTATTGGCTACGCGAGCAAAACTTTGAGTCTTTAGTAAAAGATCTATGCCAACATCAAATGATTTATCTGAGCGGTATTAGCTTAGCTATTATCGCTGAAGAGCACCGTCAAACGCTGATCGACTTGCTGGCTACTTGCCGTAACGAGGGCGTCACCATCGCGTTTGATAATAATTTCCGACCAAAACTTTGGCCAAGTATAGAGTTAGCTCGTAACTTCTACTCAAAAATTCTCAGTGTTACTGACATGGCATTTTTGACTTTCGACGATGAAGTCATGCTTTGGGGTGACAACGATGAATCCGAAGCAATAAACCGAACCAAAAACTTTGGTGTTAAAGAGATCATTGTTAAGCGTGGCGCAGATGATTGTTTTGTTGTGACTCAAGACCAACAGCATACGGTTGCGGCATTGAAAGTAGACGCTGTGAAAGATACGACGGCAGCTGGTGACTCTTTCAGTGCGGGCTACTTAGCAAAACGCATTCTAGGCGGAGACGTTGCTGCATCTGCACTGGCTGGGCACAAAGTCGCTGGTTCTGTTATCCAACATCGCGGTGCAATCATTCCAAGCGAATTGATGCCGACTATTTAAGGAACGATGAAATGAAAGACCTTAATCAACAACTTTCTGAAATTAAAGTAGTCCCTGTTATTGCAATTAAAGACGCAAGCAAGGCAGTAAAACTGGCCCAGGTATTGGTTGAAAACGGCCTACCGTGTGCAGAAGTGACGTTTCGTACTGAAGATGCGGCACTTGCGATCAAGAATATGCGTGACGCGTACCCAGAGATGTTAATTGGCGCGGGCACTGTCCTAACCAGTGCGCAGGTCGATGAAGCGATTGAAGCTGGTGTCGATTTTATTGTTAGTCCGGGCTTCAACCCAACCACCGTTAAATACTGTCAGCAGCGTAACATCGCGATCGTACCTGGTGTAAATAATCCAAGCCTAGTTGAACAAGCGATGGAAATGGGCCTTCGTACTCTTAAGTTTTTCCCTGCGGAGCCATCGGGTGGCACGGCAATGCTTAAAGCACTTTCAGCGGTTTACCCAGTTAAATTCATGCCCACTGGTGGCGTGAGTCCAAGTAACGTCAAAGATTACTTGGCCATTTCTTCGGTCTTAGCGTGTGGTGGTACCTGGATGGTGCCTGGCGACTTGATTGATAACGAGCAATGGGAAGAACTGGCTGCGCTGATTCGTGAAGTTGCGAAAATTATTGAATAATTTCTACCTTGCCAAGCTTTGAAAACTATCGTTGATAGTCAAACAAGCTTTTAGGCACTTTGCCCACGCCCGGCTCCACCGGGCGTATTTTTAAGCGTGACTTGCTATTGATTGGATTCTGCATCTTCGCGCTTGATCACTTTATGTCCATCTTCAGAAACGCCTTGTTTCCAGTAGCTGCTGATGTAGATATTTTCACGCTCGACTTCCTTTTCATTGCGGAAGTATTGGCGTAATGCACGCATTGAATCAAACTCACACGCACACCAAACTGCAGCATTGCCCTGCAACCATGTTAATTCGCGAACGGCGTCTGCCAGATTCTGTCCTTCAGTTAGCCAAATCAGTTTCATACCTGCCGGGGCGTGCAGAGGTTGAATGTCTGCGGCAGAGAGGACACTAATAACTGCATAGCCTTTTGCTTCTTCAGACAAGGTTCGGATTTTGGCCGAGAGAGCCGGGAGAGCGGTCATATCGGCTGCCATGAAAAACCAATCGGCGTCTGTGTTTAGGTTAGAAATGCTACCCGGACCAACAATGCTAATAGT
Organism: Vibrio sp. STUT-A11; assembly: GCF_026000435.1. Taxonomy (NCBI): domain Bacteria; kingdom Pseudomonadati; phylum Pseudomonadota; class Gammaproteobacteria; order Vibrionales; family Vibrionaceae; genus Vibrio; species Vibrio sp. STUT-A11. Next base: position 559,397 of record NZ_AP026764.1, read on the forward strand.
GTCTCCCTTTTGCGCGGCCATTGCCCAGCGAGCGGCGAATCCACATTGCAGATCTTGAGTGATATGACGAACAAAATCGACTTCAATGCTGCATTTCTCTGGATGGTAACGGCGAATCGTATAAGTACGCATCAATGGACGATTATCTTCAGACATCGCTTGTAAATCGGTACTGCCGTTTTGATTAAATAGCAGCTTAATGTAGCTCCCCTCACAGTCCGCCGGGAATTGACCCAGTGCCTCGCCTTGCAAAGTAAGGCGCTGCATGTTTGGAGTGATGGTTTCGGTGTGCGTAACGATAAGTTCTTTAGGCTCAGGTTTCTTTTTCATCTTTACTATTCTCGATAATTATTCTCTTTCTCATTTAAGAATATCAATATCTCTCTTGAGAGAGTAGTGTCTTTAAACAAATTTACACTGTGAATTGAAACTGAAATCTAATCTAGAGGACTCTTTTCTTGCATGATATAACCACCAAGCATGACAAAACCTCCGCAGAGGTTCTTACTTCTATTCCGTTATATCATTGGGATCGTTGATAAAAGCAGTAAAGCCGCCATGCCGTAATTAAACCCTTTGACACGTTTAGATGTGGTTAACCAGCGCTGTAACTGTATACCCGCAGCGGTCCAAAAAGTGACTGAGGGTAGGTTAGCCAAGCAGAAGATGCCTGCGATAAACGTCAACTCTAACCATGCGGCACCTGAGCTGTACACCGTGACAGCGGTGAGCGCCATTGACCAACCTTTTGGATTCACCCACTGAAATGCCGCCGCCCCGAGAAACGACATTGGCTTAAAATCATTTCTTGTTTCCGCTTTTCCACTGGTGGCGATTTTATAAGTCAGATACAGCAAGTAACTTAAGCTGAGCGCCTTTAATATCGTATGGGTAACCGGATAGGCGTGAAACAACCCCATTAAGCCAATACCAACCAGAATTAGCATCGCACCAAAGCCAAAAGTAATCCCTAGCATGTGTGGAATGGTACGTTTAAACCCGACATTCGCGCCTGATGTCATTAGCATTATATTGTTCGGGCCCGGGGTAAATGTCGATACAAAAGCAAACAAAGCCAACGCGCCTAATTGATGGTATTCCATAGTTTTTTCCTTACATCAAAACTGTCCTGAGTGGACGTCATCTATAAAACAACTATAAGTAGAAACGTCATCAATATTGTGCTTTTATTGACCTTGAATGGATTAATTAAGCAATAAAAAATCACTATGGATAAATTTGACGAAAGAATATTGCAAGAGCTTAAGTTAGACGGAAGAATCTCTAATGTTGAGCTGTCTGAGAGAGTTGGTTTGTCACCTTCTGCGACGTTACGCCGTGTGCAAGAATTGGAACGCCAAGGCGTGATCAAAGGTTATCGCGCGGTGCTGGACAGTCAGCAACTGGGTGTCGGTTTTGTCGCCTATGTTTCGATAGGGTTAGCTTCCCACTCAAAACAAGCACAACATGCGTTTGAGGAGCACGTACGTTTTGTGAAAGAAGTCGTTGAGTGTCATAACATCACTGGCGCGAACGAATATTTGCTGCGAGTCGAAACGCGAGACTTGGCCGCCTATAAAGCGTTTCATGCGGGCGTTCTGGGGGAATGTGAGCATGTGCAAGGCATTACCACCATGGTTGTTATGGATACGCCCAAAGATGAGCGATGAGCGTAGTGTCATGGCGAGTTTAAATGGCAAGTAAAATGGCATTAGCGCCACCTTGCCTAATTCTTGCTGTTTTTACCAAGTTAACTTGCTTTTGAATTTAGTAAAATACCGCCAACCAAATCGTTTCCTGATTAGGGTCAGTCCAGCTCACTCTATGTTTGGTGTGCGCTAAGATATTAACGTAATCGCCAGCCTCAAGGCGTTTGACCGTACCGTTTTCAAAGGTGAGTTCTCCCGTCCCTTTTATCACCAATACCCACTCGTTTTCGTCCTGATCGTACCAGCCTTCTTCAGGTGACGTTTGCCCGTGAGACACAATACGTTCAATACGCAGGTTTCCGTGGCACAGTAGATCTTCAAATGTTTCTTCACTGAGATCATGAGGTAAATCTTTAAACAGGTTCATGTTTTTCCCTGAGCTTGAAAAGAGAGACATTCATTAGATGATAATCGATTTACTCTGACTTGACCTGCTTTAAGCGTGAGCCTTTCAGTGTACAAGAGCTTCTCACACGCACATTTTGCATTACAAGGTTGTGTATCATTTGCATAATTTGTTGATCAATTTGGCGTTTTCTCATACAGATTCGCTATATTTTTTACAAATTGATTTCCGTCAAATTAGTAAGGTTTTTATGTGCTAGATTGCGCGCAGTTAACAAATATAAAAAACCTGAGTTCGTTAACACTCTGACTTCCATTGGATATTTAAGTGTTCATGAACATCTGATTGGGTAAAAACGAAGCCCTATAAAAGGAAATAAAAATGAAAAAAACAATCTGCAGTTTGGCAGTGGTTGCTGCGCTCGTGTCACCAAGTGTTTTCGCTCATAAACAAGGTGACTTCGTTCTTCGTGTGGGTGCGGCGTCCGTGGTTCCTAATGATAGCAGCGATAAAATTCTTGGTACTTCTGAAGAGCTGAAGGTGGATTCTAACACTCAGCTTGGCCTGACATTTGGCTACATGTTTACGGACAACATCAGCTTTGAAGTGTTGGCGGCTACACCGTTTAGTCACGATATTTCTACAGATTTAGGCAATCTTGGCGATATCGCTGATACCAAACACCTGCCACCAACGTTTATGGTTCAGTACTACTTTGGCGAGCCACAAAGTAAGTTCCGTCCATACGTTGGTGCGGGTCTGAACTACACCACCTTCTTTGACGAAGGTTTCAATGGTACAGGTAAAGCTAATGGCCTGTCGGATCTGAAACTGGATGATTCATTTGGTTTAGCCGCTAATGTTGGCTTGGACTACATGATCAACGATCAATGGTTCCTAAACGCGTCTGCGTGGTATGCAAACATTGAAACAGAAGCAACCTATAAAGCAGGTGGCGTGAAACAAAAGACTGACGTAGAGATTAACCCTTGGGTATTTATGATCAGCGGTGGTTACAAGTTTTAAACAATAACCAGTAGTTTTCAGGTCTTATGACCGCTAGCAATATTTACTATGCGAAATCGCATATAACAGTTTTGGCATGACTTTAGGGGCGGTATTCGGGCACTGCCCCTTTTTTTTTCTCCCACTTTCAAATCAAAGTGGGTTAATCAAAAGTGACTTCGGTGAAGTGTGGGTTTGCTTTCAGTGCACGCATCGTGAGAAGCAGTTCGGTCGGGAAGGCAATATGTTCGCCGTCAACATCAAGAAACAGACATTCTTGTCGCAGCATATCAAAGCCGGTATCAAACGCTCTCCCCTGATGGCTTTCACCATTCTTTAGCGTAATTTCCACAGGTAGCTGAAACATACAGGCGATTTCAATAAAGTCGTATTGATTGCAGGTCACCATGGTTGTTCTCCCTTTGCATCAATTCTATTTGCTATACCCAGTACAAACTGTTTGGTTTGAGATTCCACTCCAGGGGAATAGTTTCCACTGAAACCTAATCTTCATTTTACGCCTCAAGTTGGTCATGAAACAGACACATAATCGCGTTTAACTAAAAGCATCGTCGAGCAAACGTAAATAAACATGTCTGAAACGACCCTAAAGAGCAGTCTTTTGAGCCGTGAGCGTAAATTAGCCTCACAGATTAAGCCGCAAATTTATACCGCGCAACTCGCGCATCGTATTCTTCACTCTCCCCAGTTCGAAAATGGCCGAGTCAAAAATACCATGCCGAACGTGCCAAGCCATCAGTCGTTCTGGCAGGTTTGTTGGAGTTATTTGGGAGGCCGTGCACCATTGTGTCCCAATGGACATTTACCTTACTCCCCAATCGTACAAGATCAGTTTTTACATCGCAGTGATGCTATGCGAGTGACCTGGCTGGGCCACTCAACCATGCTGGTGGAAGTGGATGGCATTCGTATTCTGACCGATCCGGTATTTGACTATGCTTCACCATTAGTTGCGAAAGCGTGGTTTGAGCGCAATATCCCCAACACACATGCGAGAGAAAGTTTACCTATCCCCGACATTATCGTGATCTCGCACGATCATTATGATCATCTGGAAGCCTCAAGTATCCGCTTTTATGCAGATAAATCAGTGACCTTTTATGTGCCGCTTGGTGTCGGTAAGCACCTCATCAAGTGGGGAGTGTGTGCTGATGATATTGTCGAATTTGATTGGTGGGAAAGTATTCAGTACGCCAATGTCGAGCTTATCTGTACGCCCGCGAACCATAATTCAGGGCGAACTTACCTGGATAAAAACACCACATTGTGGGCTTCATGGGTGATTAAAGGACGAAGCGAGACGCTGTACTTTAGTGGTGACAGTGCTTACGACCAGCATTTTGCCGACATCGCGCAACGGTGTGGACCAATCGACATTGCCTGTTTGGAAGTGGCGGCGGATGTAAAAAACAATCAGGGTTACCCAGTAGAAAACTGGGGCCACATGCAAGCGCACCATACGGTTCAGGCATTCAAGGATCTGCAGGCCCAAAAGCTATTGCCTGTTCACTGGGCGACCTATGAGTTGTTCACCCATAAATGGGACGAGCCAATTGAAGATTTGATTACCCATTGCCAAAACGAGAGCATAACGTTGCTCACGCCCATGCCAGGAGAGAGTTTTCTCGTTCAGAATGAAGTGAGAAACCGCACCTGGTGGCAGAAGGAAGTGAGTGAAGAATCCGTGAGAGGGATCGAGGTGTAAGGCATTTTGGTTTAGCCCACATAGGACAAGTTGCGGCCAGTAGCCGGGTGAAACTTACTCGTTGGCCACTTGAGGTTTTAGCTCGACCACGTTCCCCTCGGGATCATTAATATACAGCGAACGCCCAAAACCTTGCGCGCCATAACGTTCGGCAAAATCCTCCGTTTGAATATGGTGGGTGTGCAGATATTGGATGAGTTCAGCTTCTTCAAACGGCGTAAGTTGCAAACAAAAGTGATCGACGTTCCTACCATTTTGTACAGGAGGTTTTCCGCCCAGTTTGCCCAGTTCACTTTCTACCGTGACGATATCAATTAACGCGGTTCCGGCTCTGAGCTGCGTTAAGCCCAATTCAGCGAGCTCCCTTTCTACCAGGCAACCGAGTATTTCACGATAAAAGTGCAACATGGCATCGAGGTTCGTGGTTCTTAAAACAATATGATCGAGCGCTTTTATTTCGATAGGGTTATTACCAGGCATGCATTCCTCCTTTCTGATTGCTTTGAGATTAGTATAGTCAGTAAGCGGTCGGTTCTAACATCCAAATTAACTAAGGTGATGAATTGCTCAATTTAGCCAAAAAGATGAACTTATACGGAGTTCAATTCATTAATTTTGCTACTGTTAGCAGGGTTTAATCTAGTCGTTATAAGTACAATGTATTGTAAATGCACGCTTGCTGAAAATGAGACGAATAATGCTTTGGCAGAATAAATTAAAACAACAAAATCAAGATTTAAGAAGTGAGATTGCCGCTCTACAGGAAAAGTATGACCGCGATATGCAATCTATGCGGCAGCAGTTAGACGCTTCTACACAAGAAATTGAGTCGTACAAACAAACGATAAAATTGAACAGGCAAGTGATGTCATCTAGCCTCGAAGGGAGCGTAATGCTGGAAGCGATCAGGACTCAAATGGCGGCAAGTGCTGAAAATCTGCAAGCTGAAAATGAGGCGCTGAAGTTACTTGATGACATGTTCGCACAAACACATCAAGCATTGGCGCGTTTAGAAAATCGCGCTGAGAAAATCAGCTACCACGCAAATAGCAGTATGGCTGTGGCGCAAAACTTAGACAGTACTGCGAGTTCAATCAACCAGTTTGTATCAACCATTAAAGAAATCTCCGATCAAACCAATTTGTTGGCGCTAAATGCTGCGATAGAAGCCGCTAGAGCAGGAGAGTCGGGTCGAGGCTTTGCCGTGGTTGCGGATGAAGTGCGCGGCTTGGCTGGGAAAGCGCATGAGACAAGTGAGAAGATTGACCAGTTGGTTCATCAAATCGTTTCTCAAGTTCAAGCCATTAAAGAAGCCATTACAGAGAATCAGACCTGTGCAGAAGAGGTTTCAGCGTCTTCATCGCAAATTGGCTGTATTGTGAATGAAGTGGTTGTTAAATCAGAGCACATGCAAGAGGTTATTTTTCTCGCATCAACCCGCTCATTCTTGGATACGGTGAAACTTGATCATGCCGTATGGAAGCAAAACTTGTACAAGTTGGTTGAAGCCGAAGCCTTTGAGGAAAAAGTTTCTGAGCATACTGGGTGTCGTTTGGGGAATTGGTATTACAGAGGGGCTGGTACTCAATATAAAGGGTTGCGTAGTTTCTCTATGTTAGAGGAGCCCCATAAGCAGGTTCACGAATATGGTAAAAATGCGCTTCTGTACGGGAAAGCATCTGATTCCCTGGCAATGATCAACGCTATTCAATCGATGGAAAAAGCAAGTTGCGAAGTGGTTTATCAGCTTGACAGTTTGTTGGATGACATTAAGGCGACTAAGTTTGGCTAAATCAAGATAGTTCAGGCCAGGCTTTAATTTACTGCGTTTATAAGCAGACCGTCTGTTTGAAGGTCATTTTGTGACAATGCATCAAGATGGCCTTCTGATTTCAGGCAAACCGATCGATCCCGAGAGACTCATCGTTTAGAACTGTTTGTGGCGTTCCAAGCTGCTGAATTAACTTGCTAATGCACAAACGGCCTGCTGTACGCTACTGAACTGGATTTTGATGATGCATCTCTGCGCCTGACTGAACTCATGAGACTGGATGAGTGTGGTGACTTCTTCAACTGACAGTGTTTTGTCTTCTGGGAACAGGACAATTTGTTTGCTACTACCGTATTGCAAGCCGAAAGTGCGACCTTGTGAATCAATCACGTAGTCTTCTTGTCCCCAGATAAGTGCCTGGCACTCCGTTTGGAAATCCGAGTGCGAGTGCAGATAGATGAGCTCGTCATCGCCGTCTAGTTTCAATAAGCATGGCCACATTACGGTGTTTAGCGTCATTCTCTTACCTTGTTTTTCACTGACCTTAAAAGCCAGAATTCGGTGTTTTCAAAAACTCAACTTCTTCTGGCGTGCTTTCTCTTCCCAATATCGCATTACGATGTGGGTAGCGTCCAAATTGGTCGATAATGGCTTTGTGTTTTAGCTCAAAATCGTAGTTCTTTTCAAGTCCCGGGGCGTGAAACAGTTTTTCCGCTTCCACATGGATGACACGAGATTCACTGTGCATGAACGGCATGTACAAAAAGCTACGTTGCTCGTGATTAAGTGCTTTATGCAGACCGAGTCTAATGGCCTCTTGCGCTAACGAGAGCGCGAGTGGATCTTGGGCAAACGCTTTGGGTGTACTGCGGTACACATTACGTGAAAATTGGTCGAGTACAATAATTTCCGCTAATCGTCCTTTTGCGCTGTCACGCCAGGTAAATAGTTCGCAGCGAGCGGCTTGTTCTAGCACTGAGGAAAACCGAGATTCAATAAGGTTATCCAGTTCTGGATTGCTTTCGAACCAATCTTGAGGGGTCAGTTCTTCAAACCAAAACTTGATGATCGACAAGTACATAGCGCGTCCTTTTATTACCGAGAATCTATAACCAAGAGCCAGAAGTGTAAGTTCTGGCTCTTAGACTTACTATCGACCGTAGTTTTCTACGATATAACGTTCAAAATCGTCACACATTTGCTCATCTGAGAGGGTGTTACTTGCCAGCTCTTTACTGCCGTCGACGACTTTAATCGCCGCATTAAGCGAAGCTACTGGTGATCTCTCTCGTGTTTCAAGCGCTTTGATTTTCTGCTGCTGAACTTCCCAAGCTTGCGCTGGTGAAAGATTGCATACGTCTGCCAAATACTTGGCATTAAACCCTTCACCAGTCAGGCTGACAATGGTCTCATTGTGCGACAAGTTGTTGCCTGCATGCCAGTAGTGTTTTGCCAGCAGTGGGCCAATTTCTGGGTTGTCGGTCAAGTAGCCAAACTTATCCAGGAAGTAAGCTCGCGTCTGATAAACCGCCATGTGCGCGAGTAAATAACCTTGATAAGCACAAGCTGATTCATCTGAAAGTAGGTGCGGAATTGCCAATAGCGGGCGAGGGCTGCATTCCAAGCCAAGGATCTGCTTCTCACAATCACGCGCAAGTTTGGTGATGCGCTCTGGCGTCAGCTCTTCATCGCTGAGCTGATACAGCGCGCGCTCAAAATATGGGACAACTAAGATACTGCGCTCTTCGTAGGCTTTGAATGGCTGGCGGCTATTGATCATCGCTTGAATGATTTCATCTGGAACGGGTTTATTTTGATCATCCAGTGCGTACTGTTTTAGCCAGTCTGCATCGGTCAGTAGGCTGTCACAGAACATCGATTGCGTTTCTGCATAAGCCATAGAAGTCGGGGCAAACTCCTGCGAAAAACAAGGTGCATTCATTTTAACGTTGGCAAAGTGCGCGGCGTGGCCACCCTCGTGGAATAACGTATTGATGCCATCGTAGCCGCTGCCCACTTGGTCCGGTTTGGCATTGCTGGTGAAGTTAACCTGCGCGGCAACCCATTCACCTTGGTTGTAAAAAGAAGGAATCGGCCCATGGCAGAAGCCGTTTGGGTATTTGCCTTTACGATCGAGCAGATCCAGAGTCAGCGTTGCACCTGAGTAATCAATATTTAAACGACCGAAGGACTCTACCCAACGTCTCAGAGATTTTGAGAAAGGCACGTATGGGTCGAGATCACGCATCACGTCACCCGCGAATGAGTAAACAAAATTGTGGCCTGTAAGCGCATTTTGACCTTTCTCTTTCGCCAAGTTATCTAAGCTATTGAGGTGCGCATCTCGAGTACGTTGTTCAAAATCTTCCAGAATGTCGAACAACTGCTCTGAGGTCATCTTTTCCGTCTTTTGCACCGAGTAATCAAAAAACGTCGCATAACCGAGTGAGCGAGCGAATTGATTGCGTAGCTTGATCAGCTCAATAAATCCATTTTCCAGCAACCATTGCTCAAGATTCAGCAGCGCTTGATGAGCCGACTGACGCACTTCTTCATGATTATTGGTGCGAATAGTAGAGCTCAATACCGGAAGCGATCCTTCTGTCTGTTTGCCATTTTCGTCGGTAAACGTTTGTACGTGGTTCTGTTTTTTTTCAAACAGATCGGCTTCAAAGGCAATCAATTTATTTTTCAATACCTGTGCTTTTTCACCTTCGATTGCATGCGATTCAAACATCGCAAGCCAGCCTGACAGACCAGTGATGGTTTGCTGCTTTTCTTGCGGATCAGAAATGGAGTCCACGGACTCAAGTTGCTGTTTAATATGCGAAATTTGTTCCGCGTTGCTTAAGAAGTGTGTCCAGGTTGTCTGCGCTTGCGTCGAGCCATCATGATCGTCGCTGAGCCCCATATACGTTTCCCAAAAGAAATCTTCTTTAGTACGGTGAATAGCGAGGTAGCGTTGATTGAGGTCGTTGAGGTAATCCGTTGCGGTCATTTTAATCCTTCAAATGGTTGCGTTATATAGACGGTTGATTATTACACGCTTGGTGGCAAGAAAGGAGTTAGCGCGTTATTTACTGCCTTCGTTGCTCGTAAACGTGGTTTTACTATTTATCTATATTTTAATGAGTTAGTGGCTAATTTGTGTGTAAACTAACCAGTCAATCAGACCTAGTCGGTTAAAGCGCGGCCGAATATGTGCTCAGTCACGTTGTTGATCACGGCGTTGGGCATGAAAGCCATACAAAGAAAGTTTTTGCATATATAGTTTATGCATTCTTTTCCAACAACGATAAAAATAAAAATGGCAACGAGGACAATCGCAACGTTACTGGCAATCGGTTTCATTTTGACAGGGTGCTCATCGGACACTTCACCACAGAAAGATACGGTGAATAGTATTCAGGATAAATGTACGCTGATTCTGAGTAGTCAAGTGTCAGAGGGCCAGCGTTGGCAGGTCTACAATGATTTGCTTCAAGAGTACGCCACGCATGCGCTACACAATCAGGCTGATGGCGACCGGTTCACTGCTTTTATTCAGGCTGTGGAATTGGATCAAACCCGGCAGTTAATGACGGAGTTGATTGAAGTGACCGATTGGGGATGCGCCAATGGCAACTACCTCGAAGAGATGACGATGTTTATTGAAGAGGTGGCAAAATAAACCGAGCGTTTGGCGCTCGGTTTGAGTCTGGTTTCCTGCCGGAGTATGAATCGCTTGGTTAACTGCGGGGCTCACTCTTCAGGGTATTCACCCATGCCTTGCGTTTTACCTTCAGCTTTCCAATGCTCACCCGGATCAAACGCTTCATCGCATAAGTCGACGGTGTAACCCATTTCGGTAATTTCTTTCAATGTGAGGTTGTCGGCAATTTTCGCAACTTCGCCGGCTTTGTTATGTAATTCCATGATTTTCCTCCGCTACCTTCAGCTATTAGCCAAGTGACTTCAACGTGCTGATCCAAGTACATCGAAGTGCCTTTGGTTTAAGTATATATGCCACAGCTAGAAATAGCGGGTGAAGACCATACTTTTTATATGATTAAATGAGGCGATTCGTTTGCATCTATTCAGTAGTGATAGGTTAAAGTGCACCAGAAGCGAGCTCCGACAAACAGCGAACTTGCTGTCGGATCGGTTTGCCTGGTGCGGGCTTACCTGCAGCATTAAACCAAATGGTATTCAACCCTGCTTCGATCGCTGGGTAGATGTCTTTGTTAGGCATGTCTCCAATCATGGTCAATTGCCTTTCTTTTACACCCAGTATTTTCGCCACTGCTTGGTAAAATTTGGCGCAGTTTTTTTCAATGCGAACATTAGAAAAGCAGAAATAGCCGTTGATGTATTGGTCTAAATCAACTCGTTGGAAAGCCCGTTGGACATCTTCCATGACTGAATCCGACGCACTGGTCGCGATGTAAATCTGATGATTTTGTGAGAGAGCAGCCAAAACCTCTTTGGCCTGTGGGATCGCTTCCACAGTGTTCCAGTCACACATTTTTCCCTGTGCGTGAGGAAAGTCGACCATTAATGTGTTGCCCCAGTCGAATAGATAAATCATGCTTTAATCTCCAATCTTTCTCGTCTGCACTCCATAAACTCTCTTCAATCTCTCTGCGTGTAGCTCTTTTATGCGAAATGAGGCTCTCATATTTTTATCAGTTTCGGTATTCAGTTTCTCACCTTATTTATATATTACTCAAATAGTTGCAGTTATTTTGGTTATTTATTTTTAGAATGCGGACTAATTTAAATTATTAATACCAAATACTGGTTAATGGAAGCAAAGTTACGATATTTAATTCTTCAATCTGGAAACGCAGTTGCGTATGACGTGGATCATATTCCACCTAGCCACTAAGTATTAATTTACAACCTATAATTACAATTTGTGAGCAAGTGTAGCGAGTTATTACAATGAAAAAACGAACTATTATTTTGTTATTAGTAGCTGGAATAGGGGTGGGTTGGCTGACCTTAGGGGGTTCGGCTGCAGTGATGCATTACACCTCATCTACGGAGTTTTGCGTCTCATGCCATACCATGGAAACGCCTCTTAAAGAGTATCAAGGCTCTGTTCACTTCAGCAACGCAAAAGGCATTCGCGCAGAATGCTCCGACTGTCACATCCCCCACGAACCTGTCGATTATTTGATCACGAAAATTCGTGCATCGAAGGATATCTATCACGAGTTTATAACGGGTAAGATCGACACTCCGGAAAAATACGAAGCACACCGCAAAGAAATGGCTGAAATGGTATGGGAGCAGTTCCGCGAGAATGATTCTGCAACCTGCCGTTCGTGTCACGACTATGATGCGATGGAAGCGTTTGAGCAATCACGTGACGCTGTGAAAATGCACGAATACGGAATAGCAAACAATCAGACCTGTATTGATTGTCATAAAGGTGTGGCTCACTTTGCTCCAGAGGCTGAACTCGACAGCAAAGCGTTTGAAACACTAATGAGCTTTACCACCCAAACCGCTCCGGGAGCGGAAGTGGTTTACCCAGTTACGACTATTAACATGGGTGAGTTGGGTACCATCAACCCAACAACGAAATTGGAAGTTGTCAGTACAGAGGGTGATGCTCGTACAGTAAAACTCAATGCTTACCAAATGAAAGGTGCTGAGCAAGTGCTTTACATGGGCGAAGGGCAACGTGCTATTGTGGCAACACTGACCGAACAAGGTCAGCAAGCGCTTGAAGGTGGCGAATTTGCTGCTGATGTATACGGTAACGAATGGCGATCTGTTTCTTTAACCGGCACGATTGATTCACCAGTTGTCGACACGCTAGAGCCAGTATGGTCATACGCCGAAGAGTTGGACAATGTTTACTGTGCAACTTGTCATGCGAAGATTCCTTCAAATCACTTCACGGTGAACGCATGGGGACCTGTCGCGAAGAGTATGGGTGATCGCACGGATATTACCGCCGAAAACCTAGAAATTCTGACTAAGTTCTTCCAGCACCACGCGAAAGATGTGGTTGGTCACTAACGATAAATAGAAGGAAAAGATTATGACTAATATGACCCGCCGCGGATTTCTGAAAGGCACTGGTATGGCGGCCGGTGCGATGGCATTCACTTCCTTTTCACCGTTGTCAGTCGCCTCCTCGGATGCGCGTGGCAAAGGTATCTTAACGGCTGGCCGCATGGGCCCGATGCTGTGTGAAGTGCAAGATGGCAAGTTGATATCAACGACGAATGCATTACCTCAAACGGTACCAAATAGCTTGCAAAGTACTGGGCCGGATCAAGTTCATACCAAAGCTCGGGTAAAATACCCAATGGTACGAAAAGGTTACCTGGCGAACCCATCCTCACCGCAAGGCGTTCGAGGCAGTGATGAATTTCAACGTGTGTCCTGGGATGAGGCTTACAAGCTGATCCATGAGCAACACATGCGTATTCGTAAAACCTACGGACCAGCTTCTGTATTCGCCGGCTCGTATGGTTGGCGTTCTAGCGGTGTGCTACACAAAGCGCAGACCTTGCTACAACGCTACATGAGTATGGCAGGCGGTTATTCTGGTCACCTGGGCGACTACTCAACGGGTGCCGCACAGATCATCATGCCGCACGTTATGGGTTCTATTGAAGTATATGAGCAACAGACCACTTACCCTGTGATTCTCGAACATAGTGATGTCGTAGTGCTTTGGGGCTTGAACCCAATCAATACGTTAAAAATTGCCTGGAGTTCCACTGATTGTGCTGGCCTTGAGTTTTTCCATCAACTGAAAAAGTCGGGAAAAACGGTGATTGCGATTGACCCGATCCGCTCTGAAACCATTGAGTTCTTTGGCGACAATGCAGAATGGATAGCACCGCATCCAATGACTGACGTGGCGATGATGCTGGGTATCGCACATACATTGGTCAAACAAGGCAAACACGATAAAGCGTTTTTGGAGAAATACACCACAGGCTATGACTTGTTTGAAGCTTACTTATTCGGCGAAGAAGACGGTGTTGAGAAGTCAGCCGAATGGGCATCAGGCATCTGTGGCGTTCCTGTGAAACAGTTAGAGTTGCTGGCTGATATCTTCAGTCAAAATCGCACCATGCTGATGTCTGGCTGGGGAATGCAGCGTCAACAATATGGTGAGCAACGCCACTGGATGCTGGCAACATTAGCATCCATGTTGGGTCAAATCGGCCTTCCAGGCGGTGGTTTTGGGCTCTCTTACCACTATTCAAACGGTGGTAACCCAGCCCGTGATGCTGGTGTACTTCCTGCAATTTCTGCATCGTTGGGCGGCGGTTCATCAGCGGGTAATGACTGGGCGGTGTCGGGGGCAGTCCAAAGCTTCCCGGTGGCGCGAATTGTTGAAGCGCTAGAAAATCCCGGTAAATCTTATCAGCATAATGGTCATGAACTGACGTTCCCAGATATCAAAATGATTTGGTGGGCTGGGGGCGCGAACTTTACTCATCACCAAGATACCAACCGCCTGATCAGAGCGTGGCAAAAACCGGAGTTGATCGTGATTTCTGAACCTTACTGGACGGCGGCTGCGAAGCACGCGGACATCGTTCTGCCGATCACCACGTCGTTTGAACGTAACGATATGACCATGACGGGTGACTACAGTAACCAGCACTTGGTTCCGATGAAACAGGTGGTGGAGCCACAAGGTGAAGCTCGCAACGACTTCGACGTATTTGCGGATTTGTCTGAAATGCTCGCTCCGGGCGGTCGAGATGTATACACCGAAGGCAAAACCGAGATGGAGTGGCTATACGGGTTCTACAAAGTAGCGCAACAAGGTGGTCGAGGTTCTCGTGTGGCGATGCCTAACTTCAGCAAATTCTGGGAAGATAACCAGTTGATCGAGATGAAGTGGAATGAGAAAAACGCTCAGTTTGTGCGTTATGCGGATTTTCGTGAAGATCCGGTTTTGAATCCATTAGGTACGCCGAGTGGCAAAATCGAAATCTACTCGAAAACCATCGAAGGTTATCAGCTAGACGATTGTTTGCCACATCCTGCTTGGTTCGAGCCGACAGAATATACTGGTAATGCGCATGAAGACGAGTTGCAGTTAATGACAGCGCACGCTGCACACCGTCTTCATAGCCAGTTTAACTATGCGAAAATCCGTGAAGAATACGCGATCGCAAATCGTGAACCAATTTGGATTCACCCAGATGATGCCAAGCTTCGCGGGATAAAAACTGGCGATCTGGTTAGAGCCTTTAATGGCCGAGGCCAGGTATTAGTTGGCGCAGAAGTGACGGATCGTATCAAGCAAGGTTCGGTATGTATTCACGAAGGTGGCTGGCCAGATCTGGATCCAAATACTGGGATTTGTAAGAACGGTGGCTGTAATGTGCTGACCCTGGATATTCCAACCTCAAGACTTGGCAATGGCTGCGCAGCAAACTCAGCATTGGTTCGTATCGAAAAATACATCGGTCCTGAGTTAGAACTGACCGCATTTGAACCACCAAAAAACGGCTAGAAATTAGCATTTGAAAGCAAGAAGCCAGCAAATTTCGCTGGCTTCTTTTTATCTAAACATGGTTGATCTTAACGAACAGCTAAAGCAACAAAAGGCATTCTTCTCGTGACCTGAAACGTTGGCAGAAAAGGAAAGGTCATGCTTAATCCGTCTGATCTGAAAATAAATGATGTTTGGTTCCAAGCGTCTCACGTATTCGCTATATGGATAAATCAAGACATCAGGCTAAGTAAGTACTCGCAAGCCAGTTTAGGATCGTCGGCATGACAGATAGCCGATACCAGAGCCAAACCGTGTACACCAGTTGCGCTTAGTGCTGGGATAGTGGATTCGTTAATCCCGCCAATCGCGACGATCGGCAGAGATGTAGTATTGAGTGCCATTTTCAATCCATCGATGCCCCAGTGTTTTTGGGTGTTGGTTTTGGTCGGTGTCGCATAGATAGCACTTAAGCCGATGTAATCGATTGGTAGCGTGTCGACTTGCGCGAGTTGTTGCTCATCCTCAATGGATAAACCGAGGATTTTATTTGGACCAATCAGTTCGCGTGCGATATGAGCAGGCATGTCCGATTGACCGAGGTGTACGCCGTCAGCATCGACTGCAAGAGCAACATCAACTCGGTCATTGATTATCAAAGGTACGTTAGTATTTTTGAGGATATCTTTTACCGCTTGAGCCCGTTGGATGAAAGCACGTACGTCACCATGTTTCTCACGAACTTGAACCATGGTCACGCCACCTTCCACTGCTTTACTGACCACATGCTTGAGTGTGGCAAGATCTTGTTGGTCATCGGTGACCAAATACAAACGATAGGCGTTCATTTTGTTTCCTTTATGCCTCCAACTCTTCGTTATGAGCCGGAGGCATCGAAGTTTAGTTGTTAGTCTTTAATGAAGGTAAGCTTGAGTCGTTTTGCCAGTGTTTGTTCATCAAGCTGATACAACTCGTCAAGCAAGGTTAATTGTAAGCTGCCCGGACCACGCGCTTGTTCGGCGGCGATTTCACCCGCTACGCCAAGTACGGCAGCGGCGGCTAAACCGGATTCTTCACCCACCGCGGCAAATGCCCCAGTGAGCGCGGTCAGCGTACAACCCATTCCTGTCACGTATGGCATCATCTCATGGCCATTGCTGAGTGTTACGGTCAGCGATTTCGTCACGATGTAATCTGTCTCGCCAGAAATAACAACGTTTGCACCATATTCTGCAACCAAAAACTCAGCCGCACCTAAAGCAGCATCGCTGCTATCCAGAGAATCGACCCCTTTGCTCTGAGTCTGCTCGCCAGCTAGGGCAATGATTTCTGACGCGTTACCACGAATGATAAGTTTGTCTGCAAGACGCGCAATCTGACGAGACGTTTCTGTTCGCAGTGTGCTTGCGCCGCAGCCTACTGGATCGAGGACGACGACTTTATCATTGACATTGGCTTGCTCTACCGCAAAGAGCATACGAGGTGTCCAATGGCTGTCGAGCGTGCCAATGTTGATCACCAGCGCGCCGGCAAATGACATCATTTCTGCCATCTCTTGTTTGGAGTGCGCCATGATTGGAGAGGCACCGATTGCCAGCAGAGCGTTTGCCGTGTTGTTCATTACCACGTAGTTAGTGATGTTCACCACTAATGGCTTTTGTTGACGTACAGCGGCTAATGCTTGCGTAATTTTTTCAATTAACATGGGCGTCTCCAATTAATCTTGCTGAGCATTTAAGCCTTGTTGCCAGAAAGCGACTTCCATACGCGTTGCCGTTTTGAATACCTGAATCAGGTTCTGGCCGCGCTGGCTGTTGATATCGATTTCAGCCAATAGCTCGTTAAAGTGCGCGGCGCCCTCTGCAACACCTGACTGGAACTCTTCACCGCCATAGAGAGTGATCCAGCTAGCGTACGGGTTACCTTCAATGATGGTGTTTTCATCTTCCATCAACATTTTGCCAATAACCGCGTAGCCGATAGAGCAAGGCGCTAATGCCGCATACAGGTCAACCAAATCACCTGTCATACCAGCATCTAGTACATAGCGTGTGTAGGCAACGGTGCCAAAATCTTCCGGTTCGTTTTCCAGATCGGATTCAGTCAAGCCCCATTGACCACAGTAAGTCACATGATGAGCGATTTCTGAATCCAACAACGCATGTACGCTCGGCAGTGCACGACGCATGTCATACAAAGTACGTGCTTTATAAATCGCTAATGCGTAAGCGCGCGCGTATTGCTTGAGAAATAAAAAGTCTTGTTTCAAATAATGCAGAAAACAAGGTTGAGCAAGCGTACCTTGTGCTAATTGCTTAACGAAAAGGTGCTGTGTGTATTCCTGCCAGTCTTGACGGCAAGCGTCGATAAAATCTTGGTATTTCATAATGGGATAACCTCAGAATTAGTCAAAGCTAGGCACGTAATCTTTCGCTTTTGGTAGCGTTTCGATGATTTTTTGTGAGTACATGAACTCGGCGTAATCGTCGTAGCGTTTTAGATCAACTGCGGATGGGCGAAGCGCGAAACGTGTCAAAGTGTCATTCCACGCGCGTTGGTTCAGTTCGTTGTTCAGCGTGTCTGGAGAGTAAGCGACAAACTCTTTCCAAGACGCTTTGGGATGGTTTACGATGTAGGTCGTGGCTTGCTCCAACGCTTTGTTAAAGGCTTTGATTGCTTCTTTGTCGTAAGTGTTTGCATTGGCGACAAACACAAGCTCATCATAGGCAGGAACACCGTGTTCTTCTGGGAAAAAAGCTTTAGCTTGGTAACCTTCTAACGCAAGCTGGTTGGTTTCGAAGTTACGCAGTCCACCCCAAATCGCATCCACTTTGCCTGATGCCAGAGAGGAAGATAGCGCCCAGCCAACGTTGATGATTTGTACGTCAGAAAACTTCACATTCTCTTGTGCCAACATTGTGCCGATGGTTGCTTCTTCATTACCCGCGATAGCAATACCGATCTTCTTGCCTTTGAGATCGGCAAGGCTGTCGTTCTTACCGTTGTCCAACACCATCATGGTATTCAGTGGGGTTGCGATTAACGTTGCTGATCGAATCAGTGGCAGGCCAGCGGCAACATCAATCGTCAGACTTGGTTGGTATGAAATCGCCATATCCACTTTGCCAGCGGCAACCAGTTTAGGTGGTGTGCTTGGGTCGGCAGGTTCTTGAATGTTGATCTTCAAGCCTTGCTCTTTAAAGTAACCACGCTCTTTCGCAATAACGATAGGGCCGTGGTTCGGATTCACGAACCAATCCAACATCAAAGTCAGCTCTTTTTCGGCCGCCAGTGCGTTAGTTGAAACAATTGAAGCAAGCAGAGCTGCAGCGCTAATAAGTTTGTTTTTATTCACGGGTAATCTTCCTTTTGGTGATCTCTATTTGTTTTATCTATTTGCTTTCCCAAGGGATGGCTTTTTTCAATAATTTGTCAGTGATGAAGTAGAGTGCAATGGACAACACGGCGAGGATAAACAGCGCGGCAAACATCTCGTCGATGATCATGCGTGCGTTGGCTTGTAGCATTAGATAACCCAAGCCTTCACTTGAACCGACCCACTCGCCGACGACCGCTCCAATTGGGGCGATAACGACTGCGACACGAATGCCTGAAGCCAATGTTGGCAGTGCCGCGGGCAATTGAATGTGACGCAGCAGTTGCCATTTCGAGGCGCCCATGGTTTTCGCCAAATCCAGGTATCCGGTTGGGGTATTGCGTAAACCGTCGTAACAACACGTCGTAACAGGGAAAAAGATGATGATCGCTGCCATCACGACTTTTGAAGCGATGCCGTAGCCAAGCCAAAGCATCAGAACGGGTGCAATGGCAAATACCGGAATTGCCTGGCTAGCAATCAGAATCGGTAGCAGCCAGCGTTTTAGTGGTTCGAACAGCAACATTTGCAGCGCAAACAGCAATCCCATCGATAAACCGAGTCCAAGACCAAGCAGGATTTCCTGTGCCGTGACCCAGGTGTGTACGAGCAACACGTCATAGCGGGAGAGCAATCTATTCAGCACATCAACAGGCGCAGGCAAAATGAAGCTGGGCATATTGAACGCCACGACAATCAGTTGCCACAGACCTAAAATGACCGCTGTGCTGATCACCAAGCGCAGAGCTGGATGGGTGACTCGTTCTTTTTTGCTGATACGGTCTGAGACGGAGTTGTATTGAGTCATATCACTCATAATCTTTCTCCAGTTGATCCAAGATCGCTTGTTGCAAGGCGGCACATTCGCCATCAAGCACGCGAGGAGGCATCGTATCTGGCACCAGCAGAGGTTTAGCTTGTGCAGGTGTGCCTTGCAGTACATACAATTGGTTGGCAAGACGAACGGCTTCTTGCGGATCGTGAGTAATCAGCACGACCGTTTTTCCTTTGAGCAGTGTGGCCGATAAGGTTTGCAGCTTATGACGAGTAACGGCATCGAGCGCAGAGAAAGGCTCGTCCATCAAGACCAGAGGTTTGTCCTGCATCAGTGTACGAGCAAGAGCAACACGCTGGCGCATACCTCCGGAAAGTTGCGTTGGCTTAGCGTAGGCGTAGTCAGCTAATCCAACTTGTTCGAGCAATTGAATAGCGCGCTGCTTCTCCCTTGCGGAATTTGAGTTGGCGTGAGAAAAGCGAGAACTCAAACAAACGTTGTCCAGCGCGTTGAGCCACGGCAGTAACAAGTCCTGTTGAGCCATGTAAGCGATACGCTCGTGCAAAGCTATTCCGTCAGTGGTCGTCAGTTCACCTTGCCATTTCACCTGTTCATCAAGTAAACCGGCAAGATAACGCAAAATGGTGGTTTTACCGCAGCCGCTTCGCCCCAGTAAAACCGTCCACTGACCTGCAGGAATGGTCATATTCACCCCTGCCAGCGTAGGTGTTTGGCTGTCGTTGTATTGCAAACATGCATCACTAAACTGAATACCAATCGCTTTAGTGCACATTGTGACATTTCCCAAAATTGGGGCCTGCGAAGAAGTGGTGAACCGGGCCGTGACCTTTACCGACTTCCAGCTCATCGGCATGGGCGATAGCTTGAGAGATATACTGTTTACCTAAATGCACGGCTTTGTGTAGGTTATTGCCTTGGCCAAGGTAAGAGGCGATCGCAGAAGAAAGGGTACAGCCTGTGCCGTGGGTGTTTTTGGTTGGGAAACGTTTTGAACTGATCAATTCTGCAGAATCCTGCAGGATAAGCAGGTCGTTACTGTTTTCATCTTTCTCTAGGTGACCGCCTTTCAACAAAACCGCTTTAGCACCAAGAGAGCGAAGGTTGTCAATCATCTGATTCATTTCCGCTTCGGATTCTGGCACAGGTTTCCCAGTTAACGCGGCACCTTCAGGAAGATTAGGGGTGATGATGTCGGCGAGAGGGATGAGTTCTTCTTTTAATGTGCTTATCGCAGAGTGTTCCAGCAATAAATCACCGCTGGTGGCCACCATTACTGGGTCAATGACCAGATGCTTCGGTTGGTATTGTTTAATTTTGTTAGCCACCACTTTGATGATGTTGGCATCGGCCAGCATGCCGACTTTAACCGCCACGATATTAAGGTCGGTAAAGACGGCATCGAGTTGGCTTTCTACATGCTCAAGCGGAATAGGAAAAATGGCGGAAACGCCTTGAGTATTTTGCGAGGTAATTGCAGTAATGACAGAGCAAGCAAAACTGCCCGTTGCCGACATGGCTTTGATGTCTGCCTGAATGCCAGCGCCGCCGCCACTGTCTGAACCGGCGATCGTTAATACGATTGGGGTGGTTGAAGATGGCGTCTTGTGAGAATTAGGCTGTGAGTGCTGCGTCATGGTCGCTCCTATTACAAGACGTATAGGAACTGACTTTGACCACGGTAGGCAGATCGATTTTCGTATCCGCTGCAGCGTGCCTAGTAAGTTAGGCGAAAGGCAAAGTGCGCATAGTTCCCTACGTCAGTGCTAACTGAATCAGGTTCAACGGGTCTCGAATTTCGATCTCAGCCAACGTGTAATACGTGGCCCCCCGACTATTTCGTTTGGATGATAGCAGGACACTTACTTAAGGGATACGTTTTTTAAGTGTTCATTTATGTGTTGTGAGTGATAGAGTAGCCATTATATGTTTTGTAGCGCGGAATTGACCAGTGCAACTCTCTGGTTTATGTGCAGAAACTGGAATATTTCATAATCAATCGTGGTGTCACTTAGCAAGGATTAGCACAAAACAAGGTTAATAAGATGTTAAAATTTAACGTATTGCCAATTTAACGTTACTGAATTAGCAGTAAGTTATTTAGGAAGGCTAAGACGATCATCAAGCAAGGAGACTTCATGCTTAATTCTGTAACAGCGAAGTCAGTGATCGATCATGCTCTTTTTTTAGGAGCTGATTTCGCTGAGCTATTCGTTGAACATCATCAAACTAACACCGTCCAGATAGCATCTGGTGAGGTGGATAAGGTCAATTCCGGTATCGATTTTGGTATCGGTATTCGCCTTTTCTTCGGTCACAAAGTGCTTTATGGTTACACCAACAGCACAGACGAAGCAGAACTAAAACGCGTCACCTCGTTGCTGGCTGCGAAAGACAAACGTGAGCAAATCGCATCTGCGGGTTCTATTAATTTGAATCGCTACCCAGTTCAGCACGGATGCCGTTTGCCTCTGAGCAAAGACGCCAATCTGGATTCTAAAATCGCGTTTCTTTTGCAAGTTGACCAAGCGGCACGAGCGGAAAGTGAATACATCAGCCAGTTTATTGGTAGTGTGCTACAGCGAGAGCAGCAGGTATCTATCTTCAACTCGGAAGGTTTACACGTTGATGATACGCGTCATTACATTCGCGTCGCAGGTAACACCGTTGCGCAAAAAGGCAATGAACAGTCTTCTGGCATGGAAGGTCCTGGTGCACTGGCTGGCTGGGAGTTCAGTGAGCAGATAGATGCCAAGGAACTGGGTCAAACTATCGCACAACAAGCTTTGGTTAAGCTTGGTGCAGATGCGTGTCCATCGGGTGAAATGCCAGTGGTTATCGGCAATGGTTTTGGTGGTGTTATTTTCCACGAAGCGTGTGGTCACTTGCTTGAAACCACATCGGTCGCTAAGAAGGCGTCAGTGTTCCACGATAAGATGGGCGAAATGATTGCTCATACGGCCGTAAACGCCGTCGATGATGGCACGATGACCAATGAATGGGGCTCAATTCATGTCGATGACGAAGGGTTGCCTACTCAGCGCACTCAACTTATCAAAGACGGTAAGTTAACTAGCTTTATGGTCGACAAAATGGGCGGCATGAAAACGGGTTATGAGCCAACTGGTTCAGGCCGCCGCCAAAACTATAAGTTCGCTCCGACTTCGCGTATGCGTAACACCTTTATTGAAGAAGGTGAGTATTCACTGGACGACATGCTGGCAGGTGTTGAGCGTGGTATTTACGCCAAGAAAATGGGCGGCGGTTCTGTGCAACCAGGTACGGGCGAGTTCAACTTTGCAGTACGCGAAGCTTATCTGATCGAAAACGGCAAAATCACCAAACCACTCAAAGCGGCAACGCTGATCAGTACCGGCCCTAAAGTTCTGAAAGAAATCAGCATGGTGGGTAAGGACATGGCACTCGCTCCAGGTATGTGTGGTTCTGTGAGTGGTGCTGTACCAACAACCGTCGGTCAGCCTTCGCTCAAAGTTGACAATATTCTGGTAGGAGGTGGTAACTAATGAGCCAAGAACAACAACTTCTTAATGCCGTTGATTACGTCTTGTCAGAAGCCAAACGCCAAGGCGCAGAAGCGGATGTGATTGTTAACCGCAACAGCAGCTTCTCTTTGAAAGCGAACCAAGGCAAGCTGGATGAATACAAAGTAAGCTCGAGCCAGGTACTAGGTGTTCGAGTGGTAAAAGATGCACGAGTAGCGACCAGTTACTCTGAGTCACTAGAACAGTCAAGCCTAGACTTGATGCTGACGAATGCGTTGCAGAGTGCACGCTTCTCCAAGCAAGATGAGCATCAAACAATTAGCTGTGTAGACAGCCAGATCACCACTGATGTGGCTGAAATTGCGCAGGAAGATACTACGTCCGTTGATGAAAAAATCGAGCTTTCTCTGGCGCTTGAGCAAGGCGTGGTCAGCTTACCTCATGCTTCAAGCTCGCCATACAACGGCTATAGCGATGGTGAAAATCAACTGATCATTGCTAATACGCAAGGTACTCTGTGTCAGCACTTCGAGCGCTCTTTCAACTGTTACGCCTACACGCTTTTTGAAAAAGATGGCAAACAGTCGATGGCGGGTAAAATGTCAGTAGGGCGTCGTTTCGACGAGTTGAACTCGGCTTTCTGTATTGAAGAGGGTTACAACTTAGCTCGTGACCTGCTTGATGGCGGTCCGGTTAAAACTGGCAACTATCCAGCTATCTTCCATATCGATGCGCTTAGCAGTTTGTTCGGTGCATTCGGCAGTGCTTTCTCTGGTGTAAGCGCAGTGAAAGGGATTACACCATTGGGTAACAAGCTTGGTCAAAGCGTTGCAAGTGAATTGATTACCTTTACTGACACTGCATACATGGCAAATGGTATGGCGATTTGTGGTTTTGATAGTGAAGGCTTTGCAACTCAGGACAATGTGTTAATTGAGAATGGTCAGCTCAATACGTTATTACACAACAGTCACACCGCAAGCTACTTAGGTGCCGTTTCAACCGCGAGTGCTGCTCGAGGAGCGAAATCAAGCCTAGATGTTGCGGCTAACCACAAAGTGATTGCTACGGGTAAGAGCAGTGTTGCTGAAGTTAAAGCGGGTGAGTACCTTGAACTAGTAGAACTTCAGGGTGTTCATTCTGGCGCAGATGCTGTCAGCGGTGATTTCTCGTTTGGTGCTAGCGGGTTCTTATGCCGAGATGGTCAACGAGTTCAGCCAGTACGTGGAATTACTGTTGCAGGTAACTTCTACAAAATGTTGCAAGAAGTGGAAGCGGTTGGAGATGCCCAACTGATCAATGATAGCCGAACTTTCTTTGCACCAGATGTGCGCTTTGCACGTTTGAGCATCGGCGGCAAATAAGCCCATCATCTTCAACCTAGAAACAAAAAGAGGACTCCATCGAGTCCTCTTTCGTTTTTAACCATCTGTCGGGAAAGCGCTAGAATTCGCGAATATCCAATTCATTGTGGATCAACACCACGCACTGAGAAGCAAACAGCATCTTAGGACCAAGGCTGATTTTTTCTGTCCCAAGGCGTTTCAAACTGTTGAATGACTTCTTCGGCATTGGAATGTGATCAGTTAGCAAGAAACAAGGGTTTGCCCCAATTTCTGCATCACGAACGAAATCGCCTTTTTTATCCAACATATATAGCTGATGGTCTTCAGCCAGTTCTTGAACCAAACGCTCAAAACTAACGGTACGAACCGTAATACCTGGCTCAACGTCACGCAGCTGTTCTTTGCCCATACCAATTGATGCATCCAAAGCGCGAGCTACAGCAGCGATCAACGTCGACTCATGGAATCCACCAATATTAGTAATATTATTCGATCGAATCGTAATCGTACGGGAGTAATCTTTGGTGCTCTCAAGAACCAGGTACACAACTACGTCTTCACGATGTGACTGTGCAACAAACATAGTGTTCATCATAGTGTGAGCAAGGATCTCAGTGTGTGCTTCCTGACCGACACCTTCGAGTAGTGCTTTGCTGGTGGTTGGTGCAGCACGAGCTCGTAAAACAAAAGAGCGCATGAATTTAGCCTCTATAGAAGAAGAGTGAATGCGCGGAGTATATACCCAGACGACGCTTTGATGCGAGAATTATGAACTTACTTACAAAGCTACGATTGTGGTGCCGATTCTCGCCGCTACAATAGGGGCAACCCTTTAGGAGTGGTATATGGAAATTAAAAAAATCAATAAAGAAGTCTACAAAAA
The DNA here is from genome assembly GCF_026000435.1 of Vibrio sp. STUT-A11. Classification (NCBI taxonomy): domain Bacteria; kingdom Pseudomonadati; phylum Pseudomonadota; class Gammaproteobacteria; order Vibrionales; family Vibrionaceae; genus Vibrio; species Vibrio sp. STUT-A11. The sequence goes on from NZ_AP026764.1 coordinate 584,316, forward strand.
GAAAGTAAACCTGGTGATTGGCGGCTTTGTTGTATTGCTTGCTGTCTCTTCATTAGCCTTCAGTACGCTACTCATTAGTCTTTTTGGCAATACCAACATTCAACCGGAACAATCTACAGGTAACTTTCATTGGAATTTGATTGGTGTACTTCTGTCTCTCGCGACGTCCCTCTCTTTGCTAAATCAATTTAAAACTCACCCTTGCATGCGAGAAGTTCTGTACGTTTGGAAGCTTAAGCAAATACACAACAAGATTTACCGCAAGCTAAAAAATATTAAAGCTGCTGCAAGTACGGATGATTTGAAAGCGTTGACCATTCTTAAGTTCTACTACACTACGCAAAGACAAGTGTTTGAGTTAGACAACAACACGCTCACCATGAGTAGCGTAACTAAAGAATTAGAAACCATAGAAGAGATCGAAGTGAGCAAATCACTTTCACTTGATATTACAAGCTTTGAAGAGTCTTGGCTGGATACATTCTGATTGCCTATTTGCTACCTGGTATTAACAAATGAGTGCTAAAAATAAGCGTTTGAGTGAGATTTCATCACTCGGCGCTTTTTTTTGAATTTTTTCTTCAAAAAGGGTTGCCAAGAAAAATCATCTCCCTATAATGCGCCTCCGTTGTCAGGGCAAAGCGGAAACGCAAAAGCAGTTGGCAACAAGGCGAATTAAAAGCTTCTAAAAATTAATTTAAAAAGTGTTTGACACAAAGAATTAGTTCATTAGAATACGCCTCCGCTTTGAGAGAAAACTTCTCGCAAAGCAAGCTCTTTAACAATATAGACCTATCAATCTGTGTGGGCACTCGTTGATGATAATCCAAATAGTTTCTTCGGAAACAATTTAGGTTTCAATGAACTGAGTGACCAATTTGAATGAGCAATCATTCGAGCACAGTCAATTCAGTAGTGAATAGAATCTAGACCCTAGGGTCCTAGGTCCTAGGAACTACAAATCAGTATTCATTGAGCCAAACAAAACTTTAAATTGAAGAGTTTGATCATGGCTCAGATTGAACGCTGGCGGCAGGCCTAACACATGCAAGTCGAGCGGAAACGAGTTAACTGAACCTTCGGGGAACGTTAACGGCGTCGAGCGGCGGACGGGTGAGTAATGCCTAGGAAATTGCCCTGATGTGGGGGATAACCATTGGAAACGATGGCTAATACCGCATGATGCCTACGGGCCAAAGAGGGGGACCTTCGGGCCTCTCGCGTCAGGATATGCCTAGGTGGGATTAGCTAGTTGGTGAGGTAAGGGCTCACCAAGGCGACGATCCCTAGCTGGTCTGAGAGGATGATCAGCCACACTGGAACTGAGACACGGTCCAGACTCCTACGGGAGGCAGCAGTGGGGAATATTGCACAATGGGCGCAAGCCTGATGCAGCCATGCCGCGTGTGTGAAGAAGGCCTTCGGGTTGTAAAGCACTTTCAGTCGTGAGGAAGGTAGTGTGTTTAATAGATGCATTATTTGACGTTAGCGACAGAAGAAGCACCGGCTAACTCCGTGCCAGCAGCCGCGGTAATACGGAGGGTGCGAGCGTTAATCGGAATTACTGGGCGTAAAGCGCATGCAGGTGGTTTGTTAAGTCAGATGTGAAAGCCCGGGGCTCAACCTCGGAATAGCATTTGAAACTGGCAGACTAGAGTACTGTAGAGGGGGGTAGAATTTCAGGTGTAGCGGTGAAATGCGTAGAGATCTGAAGGAATACCGGTGGCGAAGGCGGCCCCCTGGACAGATACTGACACTCAGATGCGAAAGCGTGGGGAGCAAACAGGATTAGATACCCTGGTAGTCCACGCCGTAAACGATGTCTACTTGGAGGTTGTGGCCTTGAGCCGTGGCTTTCGGAGCTAACGCGTTAAGTAGACCGCCTGGGGAGTACGGTCGCAAGATTAAAACTCAAATGAATTGACGGGGGCCCGCACAAGCGGTGGAGCATGTGGTTTAATTCGATGCAACGCGAAGAACCTTACCTACTCTTGACATCCAGAGAACTTTCCAGAGATGGATTGGTGCCTTCGGGAACTCTGAGACAGGTGCTGCATGGCTGTCGTCAGCTCGTGTTGTGAAATGTTGGGTTAAGTCCCGCAACGAGCGCAACCCTTATCCTTGTTTGCCAGCGAGTAATGTCGGGAACTCCAGGGAGACTGCCGGTGATAAACCGGAGGAAGGTGGGGACGACGTCAAGTCATCATGGCCCTTACGAGTAGGGCTACACACGTGCTACAATGGCGCATACAGAGGGCGGCCAACTTGCGAAAGTGAGCGAATCCCAAAAAGTGCGTCGTAGTCCGGATTGGAGTCTGCAACTCGACTCCATGAAGTCGGAATCGCTAGTAATCGTGGATCAGAATGCCACGGTGAATACGTTCCCGGGCCTTGTACACACCGCCCGTCACACCATGGGAGTGGGCTGCAAAAGAAGTAGGTAGTTTAACCTTCGGGGGGACGCTTACCACTTTGTGGTTCATGACTGGGGTGAAGTCGTAACAAGGTAGCGCTAGGGGAACCTGGCGCTGGATCACCTCCTTATACGATGATTATCGTGATGAGTACCCACACAGATTGATACGGTTTATAAAGTTTAAGAGATAGAACATCCCCCAAGATGTTCACTTAGTGTCCCGTTCGTCTAGAGGCCTAGGACACCGCCCTTTCACGGCGGTAACAGGGGTTCGACTCCCCTACGGGATACCATTGGGTCGTTAGCTCAGTTGGTAGAGCAGTTGACTTTTAATCAATTGGTCGCAGGTTCGAATCCTGCACGACCCACCATTATCTCAAGATATGGGGCTATAGCTCAGCTGGGAGAGCGCCTGCCTTGCACGCAGGAGGTCAGCAGTTCGATCCTGCTTAGCTCCACCATTCTTGATTCGATGGGCGATTAGCTCAGTTGGGAGAGCACCTGCCTTACAAGCAGGGGGTCACTGGTTCGAGCCCGGTATCGCCCACCATCTTTAAGCGCATTAGCGATAGTGCTTTTAAAAATGGTTTCTTTCTTTAAATAGAAAGTTAAATCTAGCTCTTTAACAATTTGGAAAGCTGACAAAACAAACTTTGTTTTTTAGAAATAAAGATTTGTTTGTAAAGTTCTCAAAGTATTCCTAATGGAATACAACTAAAAACACATTCAAGTGTTCTTGGGTTTTGCGAAAGCAAAACATATTTGAGTCCGGCAAAATCGAAAGCTATCTCGCTCATTCAAATAATGAGATAGCAACTTTGGTTGTTTGACCGTTTGATTTCACTTTTTAAAGTGAAGACAAAATGCAATTCGAAACTCCTTCGGGTTGTATGGTTAAGTGACTAAGCGTACACGGTGGATGCCTTGGCAGTCAGAGGCGATGAAGGACGTATTAACTTGCGATAAGCCCAGATTAGGCAGTAAAAGCCACTTGAGTCTGGGATTTCCGAATGGGGAAACCCACTTACATAAGTAAGTATCCTGTTGTGAATACATAGCAGCAGGAGGCGAACCGGGGGAACTGAAACATCTAAGTACCCCGAGGAAAAGAAATCAACCGAGATTCCGAAAGTAGCGGCGAGCGAAATTGGACTAGCCCTTAAGCTTTATAGGCGTTAGGTGAACAAGCTGGAAAGCTTGGCGATACAGGGTGATAGCCCCGTAACTGACGACGCATATTCAGTGAAATCGAGTAGGGCGGGACACGTGATATCCTGTCTGAATATGGGGGGACCATCCTCCAAGGCTAAATACTACTGACTGACCGATAGTGAACCAGTACCGTGAGGGAAAGGCGAAAAGAACCCCTGTGAGGGGAGTGAAATAGAACCTGAAACCGTGTACGTACAAGCAGTAGGAGCACCTTCGTGGTGTGACTGCGTACCTTTTGTATAATGGGTCAGCGACTTATATTCAGTGGCAAGGTTAACCATCTAGGGGAGCCGTAGGGAAACCGAGTCTTAACTGGGCGTTCAGTCTCTGGATATAGACCCGAAACCAGGTGATCTAGCCATGGGCAGGTTGAAGATTGAGTAACATCAATTGGAGGACCGAACCGACTAATGTTGAAAAATTAGCGGATGACTTGTGGCTAGGGGTGAAAGGCCAATCAAACCTGGAGATAGCTGGTTCTCCCCGAAAGCTATTTAGGTAGCGCCTCGGACGAATACTACTGGGGGTAGAGCACTGTTAAGGCTAGGGGGTCATCCCGACTTACCAACCCTTTGCAAACTCCGAATACCAGTAAGTACTATCCGGGAGACACACGGCGGGTGCTAACGTCCGTCGTGGAGAGGGAAACAACCCAGACCGCCAGCTAAGGTCCCAAATTACTACTAAGTGGGAAACGATGTGGGAAGGCTCAGACAGCCAGGATGTTGGCTTAGAAGCAGCCATCATTTAAAGAAAGCGTAATAGCTCACTGGTCGAGTCGGCCTGCGCGGAAGATGTAACGGGGCTAAGTAGTAAACCGAAGCTGCGGCAATATACTTTTGTATATTGGGTAGGGGAGCGTTCTGTAAGCGGTTGAAGGTGTGTGGTAACGCATGCTGGACGTATCAGAAGTGCGAATGCTGACATGAGTAACGATAAAGGGGGTGAAAAACCTCCTCGCCGGAAGACCAAGGGTTCCTGTCCAACGTTAATCGGGGCAGGGTAAGTCGACCCCTAAGGCGAGGCCGAAAGGCGTAGTCGATGGGAAACGGGTTAATATTCCCGTACTTCTTACAATTGCGATGGGGGGACGGAGAAGGCTAGGTGGGCCTGGCGACGGTTGTCCAGGTTCAAGTGCGTAGGCTTGAGAGTTAGGTAAATCCGGCTCTCTTTAAGGCTGAGACACGACGTCGAGCATCTACGGATGTGAAGTCATTGATGCCATGCTTCCAGGAAAAGCCTCTAAGCTTCAGATTGTAAGGAATCGTACCCCAAACCGACACAGGTGGTCGGGTAGAGAATACCAAGGCGCTTGAGAGAACTCGGGTGAAGGAACTAGGCAAAATGGTACCGTAACTTCGGGAGAAGGTACGCTCTCGACGGTGAAGTCCCTTGCGGATGGAGCTATTGAGAGTCGCAGATACCAGGTGGCTGCAACTGTTTATTAAAAACACAGCACTGTGCAAAATCGTAAGATGACGTATACGGTGTGACGCCTGCCCGGTGCCGGAAGGTTAATTGATGGGGTTAGACTTCGGTCGAAGCTCTTGATCGAAGCCCCGGTAAACGGCGGCCGTAACTATAACGGTCCTAAGGTAGCGAAATTCCTTGTCGGGTAAGTTCCGACCTGCACGAATGGCGTAATGATGGCCACGCTGTCTCCACCCGAGACTCAGTGAAATTGAAATCGCTGTGAAGATGCAGTGTACCCGCGGCTAGACGGAAAGACCCCGTGAACCTTTACTACAGCTTGGCACTGAACATTGACCCTACATGTGTAGGATAGGTGGGAGGCTTTGAAACCAGCACGCCAGTGTTGGTGGAGCCGACCTTGAAATACCACCCTTGTAGTGTTGATGTTCTAACTTGGTCCCCTCATCGGGGATGAGGACAGTGCCTGGTGGGTAGTTTGACTGGGGCGGTCTCCTCCCAAAGCGTAACGGAGGAGCACGAAGGTGGGCTAATCACGGTTGGACATCGTGAGGTTAGTGCAATGGCATAAGCCCGCTTGACTGCGAGAATGACAATTCGAGCAGGTGCGAAAGCAGGTCATAGTGATCCGGTGGTTCTGAATGGAAGGGCCATCGCTCAACGGATAAAAGGTACTCCGGGGATAACAGGCTGATACCGCCCAAGAGTTCATATCGACGGCGGTGTTTGGCACCTCGATGTCGGCTCATCACATCCTGGGGCTGAAGTCGGTCCCAAGGGTATGGCTGTTCGCCATTTAAAGTGGTACGCGAGCTGGGTTTAGAACGTCGTGAGACAGTTCGGTCCCTATCTGCCGTGGGCGTTGGAGAATTGAAAGGGGCTGCTCCTAGTACGAGAGGACCGGAGTGGACGAACCTCTGGTGTTCGGGTTGTGTCGCCAGACGCATTGCCCGGTAGCTAAGTTCGGGATCGATAACCGCTGAAAGCATCTAAGCGGGAAGCGAGCCTTGAGATGAGTTCTCCCTGATACTTTAAGTATCCTAAAGGGTTGTCGTAGACTACGACGTTGATAGGCAGGGTGTGTAAGCGTTGTGAGGCGTTGAGCTAACCTGTACTAATTGCCCGTGAGGCTTAACCATACAACACCCAAGGGGTTTTGATGGACTCAATGAAAGAACATTGAATGTGTAAAAACGAGAATTAACAACAGCTTTCCAAGTTTTCTCTAGAAATAGAGAGTAAGAATTTGCTTGGCGACCATAGCGTTTTGGACCCACCTGATTTCCATTCCGAACTCAGAAGTGAAACGAAATAGCGCCGATGGTAGTGTGGGGCTTCCCCATGTGAGAGTAGGACATCGCCAGGCTTTAAATATCGTTACCTGTGGAAACATGTAACAACATCATCAGTGTACTAATCTGACGATAACAATTTGTGGAGAGATGGCTGAGTGGTTGAAAGCACCGGTCTTGAAAACCGGCATACGTTAATAGCGTATCTAGGGTTCAAATCCCTATCTCTCCGCCACTTTTGAAAATTAAGCCGCTGTTATTACAGCGGCTTTTTTTTACTTGAAAATAATTTTGTACATAAAATGAGCATTGGTTGCACTGCGTCTACATTTTTCATTCCAGTTGGCTTACCGTCGTAGATATTATTTCCATATTGATAGCATTCGTAATGAATGCCGCACAATTGAGAAGGAAGATAGATGAAGTTACTTTACTGGTTAGATGAGTGGCAAACACTGACTCGTGTAGAACAAAAAAGTGCACTGCCGATTTCTGGGGCCGATCTACTTGATGATGTGTTTGTTAAGTATCAATTAGTCGATCCTAACCAACCATTACTGTTTACCTTCTCCCCCTCTGGTACTGACGTTCAGATACAGGACTTAACCCCTAATTTTGATCCTTGGGGATACCACCTCGCTCAACAACAAAAAGTGAATATTATTGCTTTCCAGCATTTGGGAAAAAGTAACTGGTTCCGAAGTCGCAATTTGATTTTCTTCCTTGAGCAGTTGGCCGATCTGCTGGAGCCGTTTAAGTGTCGCTTGGGTTATGGCGAAAGCCGAGGTGGTTTTGCTATTAGCGCGTTTGCCAAGTTGCTTGGACTGGAGCATATCCTGCTGTTTTATCCCGTCAGTACAAAGAACAAAACTCTGGTGCCATGGGACGACAGACCGAGCACCGAGCTTGCTCAGCAGTTTGACTGGGAGAGTGGCTACCATGATCGAGATTTGGGTGATGCCAAAGGCTACATTATTTATGACCCTACCAATGGTATCGATCGTCTTCATGCCCAACGTTACCCGGAGCTGACGCATTTAAAAGTGGTTGGTATGGGGCACGGTACTCAATCCACTCAGCTGGATAAATTAGAATTTTTTAATGCGGTGGCGACGGAATTTATTCGCCATCAACAGATAGATATTGCCCAATTTAATGAGCAAACCAAGACTTTGTTTTTAAAAGAGGATTGATATCAGAGCCCCCCTGTTATGAGGGGAAATGATCACGCACTAAAAACTAGATTTTTAACACAATTGCTAGGCGCAATTTAGATGGAGGATTAATGAAGTTACTGTACTGGTTGGACGAATGGCTGACTCTTTCTGATGAAGAGCAGAAAACCAGGCTACCGATGTCCGGGGAGGACTTACTTGATGATGTCTTTGTTAAGTATGAGTTTGTTGATCGCAACAAACCGCTATTGTTCACCTTTTCCCCTGCTGGTACTAACTTACAAGTACAGGACTTACATTCAGATTTTGCGCCTTGGGGCTACCGACTGGCCCAGAAACAGAAAGTAAATATTATCTCTTTTCAGCACCTCGGGAAAAGTAATTGGTTTCGTAGCCGCAATTTGATTTTCTTTCTTGAGCAGTTATCGACGCTATTGGACCCCTTCGAGTGCCGTTTAGGCTACGGGCTAAGTCGGGGTGGCTTCGCTATTGGTGCATTTGCCAAATTGCTTCAGCTGGATCAGGTACTGCTCTTTCATCCTGTCAGTACCAAAAACCAAGCGCTAGTGCCTTGGGATGACAGATCGAGTACAGAGTTAGCTCAACAGTTTGATTGGGAGGGTGACTACCACGACCTGGATTTAGGCGATGCACAGGGCTATATCATTTATGACCCAACTAACGATATTGATCGCCTTCACGCTAAGCGCTATCCAGAGCTGACTCATCTACGGGTTTACGGCATGGGGCATGGCACTCATGCTACGTATATGAATAAATTTGGTTTTTACAAACAAGTAGCCGCTGACTTTATCCGTTATCAACAAATAGACATTGCCCAGTTTCGCCATCAAACCAAGACACTGCGCTTGAAAGAGGATTATTACCAGTGCCTCAACAAGGCGAACGCAAACTCTAAACATCGTCTGGGCCTATTGAGAAAAGCTCATAATGTGTTGATTGAAGAGAAGAAGGAGCACGTGAAAGAACATCAGGCGCAAATTGATATTCAGCCACTGGTCGATATCGCCCTGAAGCATGAGCATGACAACCCGCAAGATACAGTGCAGCTTTTGGAGGTTGCTCAACAGTTGGTTCCTGGTGATCCTTTAGTTGAACATAAGCTACAACAGCTCACATAGAACGAGCCACGAAAAGTGGAGAGGTGCTTCTGAAGTGAGGATAGTCGGGTAGCGGTTTTTATAAACCTGTTCGATTGTTGTATCAGAAACAGCAGAATAGCAAAGGTAAAAATGCCCAAGTATTACCTTGGGCTTAAAATGAAACCATGTATTAACGCAGATTAAAACTCTTTTGATGCAAAGCCTGTCATTGCATCAAGACGTAGCTCTTTACCAAGCTTGGTCATCGGGTGAACGATAACAAGTCCGCGCACACGCTTTTTAAGTTTGCCGATGTCTGCCTGCTCTTCTTTGGTTATTTCACGAGAAAATGGCATATCCAGCAAGCTCTTACGCTCTTTGTTCAGCTCGTAATTCTGTTTGTGCTTAAGCTGGTTAAGTTTTTTACTTAATTGCTCGACTTCGTCAGTAAACTTAGAAATCATTTCGTGATCACCACGAGAACGCGCTGCATCGAGTTTACGTTGGCAGTTCTCTACGCGGTTATGCAGCTTTTGAATATCAGTTTTTATGCTCATGGTAGTAAGACTCTAGTGTTAAATGGTCGAGGAGTATAGCATAGCTGAAATCAAATCCCGTACTACTCGATCTGCTGCATCAGTTGATTAATTCATTGCCGGAAGTTTGTCCGGAGAAAAACGCTTCAATATTGCTGAGTGTGACGGCTGCAATGTTGTTGAGTGCCTCGTGAGTTAAGAAAGCTTGGTGCCCCGTGAACAGGACGTTATGACACGCAGACAGGCGGCGAAAAACATCATCGACGATAACGTCATTCGACTTATCCTGAAAGAAAAGCTCTTTCTCATTGTCGTAAACATCCAGCCCTAGTGAACCAATTTTTCCTTGTTTCAGAGCCTCAATGGCTGCCAGTGAATCTAGCAACTCTCCCCGACTCGTATTAATGATCATCACACCATCTTTCATTTGCGAAAACGACTCTGCATTGAGTAGATGGTAGTTTTCTTTACTCATCGGGCAATGCAACGTAATAATATCTGCATTGGCGTAAATATCTTCAAGAGAGCAGTAACGTGCGCCCATCTCTATCGCTAGTGGGTTTTCGAAGGGGTCATGGCAAAGAATTTCCATGCCTAATCCCTTAAAAATTCTCATCGCAGCAATGCCGATTTTTCCCGTACCTATTACCCCGACAGTTTTGCCAAAAAAGTTGAAGCCAACTAAGCCCTCAAGGGAGAAATTCGCGTCGCGGGTACGTTGATAGGCTTTGTGTAGTCGGCGGTTCAGACACATCATCAAACCGACGGTATGCTCTGCAACCGCTTCAGGTGAATAGGCGGGCACACGTACCACTTGTATGCCTAATTCTTTCGCGGCTTGCTGATCTACTTTATCGAAACCAGCACAGCGCATCGCAATAAGCTTCGTGCCGCCCTGAGACAGTTGCTTTAGGACTGGCTCAGACAAGTCATCATTAACAAAAGCGCATACCACTTCGCAGCCGTGAGCCATTTTCGCCGTCTTGGTGGTCAGCCGAAAGTCGTGATAATGAAATTCTAAATCCTGGTGATCTTTCACATTGTCAAAAGAGGTTTCGTCGTAGGATTTGGCGCTAAAAAAAGCAATGTTAATCATAGTAATCTCTCGGAATCTTTTTGTTCTCTAATAACGTAATGCATCTTTGGTAAGATGAATAGATAAATCAGCATTACGTACTGCGTCATAGAAGGTTTTTTACGGCCCAATGTTATATTCAGATTGCTTTGTCATTACCAACTGACTAGCATATCTCCTCCTTATTATCCTTCTTGGCTTGTTTTTAGGCGTTCTGGCGATGTCAGTAAAATGGTGTTCTCTACTGGTATGTTGTGCATTTGTGTTCGAAGTACAAGGTGCTGTCGATCTTGTCAAAGTAGATAAGTCGAAGCGTCGAATGTACTTGATGGAAGAGGGGGCCGTGATAAAGGAGTATCGAATCGCTTTGGGTACTAATCCTAAAGGTCATAAACAAGAAGAAGGAGACAATCGTACTCCGGAAGGTAACTATACTCTGGATTACGTTATCAATGATTCTGCTTTTTATCGCTCTGTACATATCAGTTACCCCGATGCTATTGATACGCTTGAGGCTCATCGTCGCGGTGTCTACCCTGGTGGCAACATTAAAATCCATGGCTTAAAAAATGGAGAGACCCAAGATCCAAGCTTTATACAAAGTTTTGATTGGACCAATGGGTGTATCGCAATTACCAACGAAGAGATGGATGAATTCATTCAATTGGTTCGAAGGGGGACACCCATTACCATTGAGTGGTAATGGCCGTTTCCTCACAATAACCTTTTACGGAAGAAACCGAGTTGGGTAGTCACTAAAGATTCCATCTAACGGCGGTAAGTGCTTCAGTTTATGTGGATTGTTCACGGTATAACACATCACTTTATAGCCACTCTGCTGAAGCTTTTTTATCTGGCGTGATCGCACCCAATTAATGTTTAAGTTACAGCTGTAAGCATTGACCTCTTCAAGCAGCAATTGGTCTTTCTTGGTAAGAAACTCGCTTAGTACACCCAAACGGTAGCCTTTACAGTGCTCAAAGAGAGATCGAATCACATCATGGCTAAAACTAGACAGTAAAATACTTTCTGAGGACAGAGGGTTACCAGAAAGCACTTTGGCTAATAACTTTGCAACTGGCTCTGCGGGATGGCGATCAACTTTAACTTCGATATTTAGATTGAGGTTGTGCTCTGCGGCCAGTTCAAGAAGCTCTTCCAACGTCATGATGGTTTCACCTTTAAACTCGTCACCAAACCAACCTCCAAAGTCTAAGCTTCTCAGTTCATCTAAAGTGAGTTCATCTACTCGACCCTGCCCGTTACTGCAGCGGTTGACCGTGTGGTCATGGCACACTACCAAGACGTTGTCTTTTGTCGGCTGAACATCGACTTCTACCCATTTCAAATCAAGGTTTATTGCAGCAAGAACGCTTATCTTTGTGTTTTCTGGGTAGGATCCTGCCACACCTCGGTGGCCAATTAACAATGAATCCATGTTGTCGTTCTTCTCTTTTAGGTTGGTGTGCATCGAGTGATGTGAAGCAAAACATTCACTTACTGAAGCATGCATAGTAATACAAATAGGTTGGACTTTTACTCTATCGCAGCTCATTTTTAAAGTAACGACTAATCTTGCGAGCGCAGAACAATACCCAGAAACGCACGGAGTCGAGCAGAGTATAAGCCTTTATTCCTGTCGTAAAGTTTGATGATTGGATGGACTTGAATCCTGTATTTTACAGTGATTTTTAATAATTATCAGGGAGAGAAAAATGAAGATCGGTGTCATTGGCGCTGGAGCCGTTGGTGTTGGTGTTTGTAACTACTTACTCACAATGGGAAGCTTCAGCGAGTTAGTCTTATTAGATCAAAACTTGGAACGTGCAGAAGGAGAAGTGTTCGATTTCCGTCACACAACGGCGTTAACGTTTTCTAAAAATACTCGTATTATCCCTTCGAATGACTATCTGGATTTATTAGAAGCTGACATTGTCATCATCACCGCTGGCGCACAAATCAAACACGGGCAGACCCGCCTGGATCTCGCAGAAATCAACGCCAATATCGGGGTTGAAATAGCACGCAACATTGAGCGTGTCGCGCCTAATGCTATTCTTATTGTTGTGACTAATCCCTGTGATATTGTTACCCATTTTATTGTCGCTAATACTGGTTTTGAAGCGAGTAAGGTGATCAGCAGTGGTTGTGTTATAGATACTGCCCGCTTGATGAGTATTGTCGCCAACCGTGTCGATCTCGATCCTAAGAATATCTTTGGGTACGTATTAGGCGAACATGGTAGCCATTGTTTTACGCCGAAGAGTTTGATTTCTATCGCTGGTCAACCAGCGGATTATTACTGTGATATGCACAATATCAAACGAATTGATTCTGATGAGCTGTTGGAGGCGGTGAAACAAGCCGGCTATGAAATATTTCGCCGCAAGAACAATACCGTACACGGCATCGCAGCCAGTGTGTTTCGGATCGTGCAGGCGGTTATCATCAACGAGCGCTCAGTGTTGCCTGTTGGAACCATGATAAAAGGACAATATGGCCTGAATAATGTTGTACTTAGCTTACCTACTGTGGTGGGTAAAAAAGGGGCTGACTCTGTGCTTACCCACCCATTTAGTGGTGACGAGTTGAAAACGTTAAGAGCCATCAGTGAGAATTTACGTTCAATCGTAAAGAACGTTGCATTGTCGACCAGTTTAGAGTGTTAGCGAGTTTAAAACTGAAAACCATGCTTAATTTCAGAGAGCCTGCTTTAAAGCAGGCTTTCGTATTTTTGGTACAGATAAGCCGTATTGCTCAGTTGTTTAACTCACAAGTGAGGAATATAATGAGAACTATTTTTATTTAAATGGTGAATTAGGCATGTCTCGAGTTTTAATCGTTGATGACGACGTTCCTCTGTGTGAACTCTTGGCGGCAGTGTTGCAAGACGAAGGGTATACAGTATCTTCTGTGCATTGTGGTGAGAGTGCTCTGCAATACATGGAAAAAACGCCTGTCGATTTGGTTTTACTCGATGTTATGTTGCCGAATTTAAACGGAATGCAAGTTGCGCGTCGTATTTGCCAAAGGTTTGCTACTCCTATTCTTATGCTCACGGCTTTGAATGATGAGAACTCAATGCTTGATGGCTATCAAGCTGGTGCCGATCAATATATCGGTAAGCCATTCAATGTCGCAGAGTTACTGATGCGCATTAAAGCTATCCTTCGTCGAGTAGGTTTGGAGCGCCAACGGCAAACTATTTGTAATACCGTTCAGAATATAAGTGATCAACTGACGAGCTTGCCGCTGACCAGCACCGAGGCCGAACTTTTAAGTCACCTGGTTAAAAATCAGGGCGTGGTGATCTCTAAAGCGGAGCTGCAAACAGAAGTTCTGCAAAAAGAACTCAGTCCGTTTGATCGCAATCTTGATATGCACATCAGTAACATCCGCCGGAAACTGGTTGAGGCGGGCCTTTCAAAGCAGCACATCAAAACGTTTCGCGGTAAAGGCTATAGCTATTTAGAAGTTGTGGGCATGTCATGAAGTTTGTTTGTCCATCCTATATAGTAAAACGAAAAGACGGCCTCGCGTTTAAGCTCTTTAGCTACATGACGGCGATAGTGATCAGTATATTACTTGTTCAGGACTTAACCGAACGAGCTTTGGTCAAAGCCATGCTAAAAGTCCCTGACAATGTCAAATCAGAGATGCTAGAACTTGCCCAACAAGCAAATGAGCTGATTGAATACGGTGACATGGATGAGTTGGCAGATTGGGCCAACGCACAGCAATTTTACCTGTTTGTATTGAATGAGCAGCTCCAACCCATCACACATCGTTTGATGCATCCACACTTTGAATTTAAGCTTCAGTTCAAGCGCAGACTTGACTCTCAATTGGAAGACAAAGTTAACCAGCCCCTCATCAATATTCCTCTGGGTAATGAACACAATTTAGTGATTGAACTTCCGCATCGCTTGCATCCTGCGAATGACTTCATCCTTTATTTCTCTATCATCAAAGTAGTGATTGCAGTGGTAATTTTGTCTTTATTCTCACTTTTAATGGCGCGTAAATTACAGCAGCCACTCGCTCGTCTTAGAGAAGCAAGTAAGAAGCTTTCAAATGGGGATTTCGACGTCAGTGTTGTGCAAGAATTAAAGTCGACCACCCGAGAGTTTAACGAGCTCGCGGAGGACTTTGATCACATGACCAGAGAGATCCACTCACTAGCGGAAAAACAACGTCTTTTGATTCGTGATGTTTCTCATGAGTTGAGAACGCCACTAGCTAGGCAAAACCTAGTGCTACATCTCTTGCGTAAGCGCGTGGGAGAAGGTGAACAGGCTTTGGTTATCAGGCTCGAAGAGGAGACTAAAGAGCTGAACGACCTGATCAGCGGCATCTTAGAATTTAGCCGTCTTGAGAATGCCCGTTACGATAAAGCGACTAGACGTAATGATTTAGCAGTGCTTTTAGCACCACAAGTTGAGTACTGCAAAATCGACCTTAAACAAGAACAAAGCTTGTCATTTGTTTCTCACGCGACTGAGCCTAGCGCTTATTGTGAAGAAACGTTGGTGGTCCGTTGTCTCAACAATCTTGTTGGCAATGCCATCAAATACGCTGGTGAAAGCGCTCAAATAGAAGTGACTCTGAGTCACCAAGAAGTGAATGGGCAGCGTTATCTCGTTATGTCGGTATCTGATGATGGTCCCAGAATTCCACAACACAAGCTGTCTGAAATCTTTAATCCTTTTACCCGCCTGGATGCATCGAGAGATAAAAACGTCGGAGGATATGGCCTTGGGCTTGCGATTGTCAAAGAATCGATGCGAATGATGGGAGGCTCCGTCAATGCTGAGAGTCGTCCGCAAGGGGGATTAACCGTGAGTTTGATGTTCAGACAATAATTCGACATGATGATGTAAATCTCATTTTGTGATCTAGATCTCGTATGAATAATTCGTCATCCGATAGTTCTTTACAAAATCCTGCAAATGCAAAGAATGTAAATTTGATGCAAATGGTAATACTTATCACTTATATTCACTCGCAAAATACATAAGAGGGAATCACATTCATTGAATGTGTGACCCGAAAAATATCGGAGTGAGAGGATATGTTTACTAAGAGCCATTTGGCGTTAGTGATCGGTGCGGTGTTAACAGCACCAGCAGTGGCAGAAATTCAAACAGATGAACACTTAGTCGTTGAAGGGCGCGAATTCGGCTACAAAGCGGATACCAACAGTACAGCGATGCGCATGGAAATGACGCAGCTAGAAACACCGGGACAAGTTGCCGTCATTGACGAAACCGTAATCGATGAGCAACGTGCGAGTACGCTGGGAGAGGTACTACGCAATGATGCGAGTGTGAGCGCTGGTGGTACTAGCCGTAACCGTGAGCGTTTCTCGCTACGCGGATTTGAACTAAGTAGCTCGGATGGATTTCTAAAAGATGGTCGCCAACACTGGTCGCATTATCGTCAGCCAATTGAGCTTTTAGAGCGCGTTGAAGTGTTAAAAGGTCCATCTGGTCTGCTTTATGGTAAGTCTGAGCCGGGTGGCTTGGTCAACATGGTTTCTAAGAAGCCGACAGCAAAAACACAGGTGAGCCTGAGCCAAGACATCGGTTCAAACGAGCATTCGCGTACAGTGCTTGATGTAAGTGGCTCTTTAAACGAAGCGGAGACGTTACGTGCTCGCGCGACTTTAGCGAAGGAGAACTACAGTTCTTGGCGCACATACGGTGATGGCACAAAGCCTCAAACTGACCGTTTTGTTGGTGGTTTAGTTGCTGAGTATGACATTACCGAAAACGTTATGGTGTCAGCGCACTATGACCGCACAAAAGATGAAGGTAGCGTAGACTCAGGTGCTTACATTGTGAATGGTAAGCCGGCGCGTGGTGATAAATACATTTGGGATGCGCAGTGGTCGAAGATCGATAACGAGGTCGAAAACTACGGCGTCGATATTAACGCTCAAGTCACTGAGAACGTTAATGTAAAAGCGGGATATAACCGCCAGGACTTTGAGCGTTTTGACGTAGAGTCTTACCCGAAGTTCAATGAATACGATGCAGGTAATGTCATTGTTCATCGTGGCAACGACCGTTCTGACAACTGGGTGTTTGATACCGCCTATTTAGACGTCACGACGGGCTTTGCTCTGTTTGGTACAGAAAACACACTATTAGTCGGCGCTAACTACTTAGATTACAGTTACGATCGCTTTATGGCGTTTCATAATGAAGCGAAGATTGCTCCGGGAGAAACGGTGCCAAAACCTGACTATCGCAGTTCTAGAAAATGGCCAACGAATGAGTACGATACTTGGGGAATCTACGCGCAAAATATGATGACGATTAACGATTACTGGCAGGTGCTTGCGGGTGTTCGTTATGATGAAAAACGCAGTGATGAACTAACAGAGAGTCAAATTTCTCCGAAGTTTGGTGTGACTTTCCACCCAACACCGAATGGCTCGATTTATGTTCAATACTCTGAGAGCTTTATGCCTCAAGGGCAGGTAAACGGTGACGATTATACTAACGATGGTGAAGAGTTAGACGCGGAACGCGGCGTTTCTTACGAAGTTGGTACTAAGTGGGAGCTGTTTGATCAACGCCTTTATCTAACAGGTGCTCTATTTGATATCACCTTAGAGAACGTAAAACTAACGGTTGATGCGCCAAACAACCCGGGTAAAGAGGCGGTGACGCAAGATGGTGAGCAAGTTCACCGTGGTGCAGAAATCTTAGCGCAGGGCTTTGTGACGGATAAGTTGTCGCTAACGGCTTCTGCAATGTATTTAGATGCAGAGATTACACAAAGTAAAAACTATAAAGGTAACCGTCCGGCAGATGTGCCAGAGTTTTCGGCGAGTGTTTGGTCTAGCTACAAAGTGCAAGGCAACACTAATCTAAACCTAGGTTTGATTTATGAAGGTGATCGCTACGGAGATGCAGCGAATACTTTCGAAAAAGATGGGTATGCACGCATAGATATGGGTGTGTCATACAAGCATAAGTACGATGAAAACTTGGATATTATTGCTCGATTCAATGTAGAAAACCTATTTGATACTGAATACTTAGCGGGTGGTGGTAGTACCGACCCTCTAGAGTATGAAGGAGCGAGCGGTGTAGTGGTTGGTGAAGGCCGAAACTACATGGCGACAATCCAGTTTAAGTACTGATAACAATCTGATTAACAAAGGGGAAGGGTCGTATTCCCCTTTAGTCGTTTTAGGAAATAGCATTTAAACTCGTATGAATCTAATTAAATCAAGTATCGCTCTGCTGATTTCATCGGTTTTGATTCCCGTTCACGCGGAAAATCTCAGCGATGCACAAGCAGTGCAAAGTAAAACCAATCAAGCATCCGCGGTCAGCCAAAAACGCATTGATACCAGTGCAGAGAAGGCGTTGACCTTGGAGGCAGAAATCGAACAGTTGCAAGAAGAAGTCAGCAATTTAAAGATTTATCGCGATCACCTTACCAGTCTCGTCAATAGTCAGAATCAAGAAGTAGACAACTTGAATGACCAAATCGAGCAGATTGCGCACACTCGCCAAGGTGTTGTGCCGTTGATGTATCACATGCTTGACGGATTAAAAGAGATCGTGGCGAACGATAAGCCGATTCGTAAAGTACAGCGTGAAGAGCGTATTGCGAAGCTTGATTCGATGATGACTCGTGCTGATGTTGCGGATGCAGAGAAGTTTCGAAGAATTCTTGAAGCGTACCAAATAGAAATGGATTACGGCACTCGACTCGGCGTTTACCAAAGCAAGATAAACTTACCTGCCAATGAACAAGTTGAAGCGGATGTTCTCTATTTAGGCCGAGCATCATTGATCGCACGTAGCCTATCCGGCGAAACGTTCTGGAGCTGGTCTGAGCAGCAAAAGGCCTGGCAGCCGCTGGGTTCTGAACAGAAAACAGAATTGGACAAAGCGTTTGCCATGGCGAACAAGCAAATCGCGCCGAGCATGTTAACTCTGCCAGTGTCGCTTACCGTTGCGGAGGGCAAATAAATGATCAAAAAATGGTTATCGGTTGCATTAATCTCAGGCGCTGCGTTGATGCCTCACACCACATTTGCCAGCGATACTTTGTTGCAAAAAGCACAGCAGGAAAATCGTCAACAGCAATCACACAATGTAGCGCGTGAAGCAGGCTTTAAACAATCCGAACAAGAGCTGCAGTCGCTTAAAAATCAGCTTGTGGCAGAACGTGAGGCTTTGCAAGCAGAAGCAGACACCTTGAGCACTACATTCAGCGAAAATGAAGCTGAATTGGCACAACTTGAAGAGAAACTTCGTTTAGAGACAGGCAGCCTTGGTGAACTGTTCGGCGTTGTGCGTCAGAATGCAAAAGAGCTTGAATCTGAGCTTAAACATTCCGTAACGGGTGTTGACCGTAACTCCTATCAGAAAGACATCGAGGCTATCGTTGCTGCGACGTCTCTTCCTACATTGGCACAGCTTCAGGCCATGTGGCGCAGTATGGAAGAGCAAGTGAAGGCAAGTGGTGAACTCGCGAATGTGTCCTTCACTCTGCTGGATGGTGAAGGCCGTGAGCAGACGATCACGGGAACTCGCCTTGGTGCGATGGCGTTACTGGATGATAACGGCTATGTAAAGTGGAACGGTGATCGTGGTGATGCAGTGAACTATCTTCGTCAGCCTGAAAATGGCCCGACGGCAAGCACACTCACTTCGGGTGACCTAGATAGCATCGTTATTGATCCGTCACGCGGTATCCTTTTAGAGCAACTGGCGAATTCGCCAACCCTGCAAGATCGCCTCAGCGCTGGTGGTGTCGTGGGTAAGATCATCCTCGGTCTACTTGCTATTGGTTTGATTATTGCGCTCGTTCGTGGTGTATCACTAATGATTGCACGTCAGAAAATCGCACAGCAACTGAAGAGCCCTACTCAGCCACAAGATAATCCATTAGGTCGTGTTCTTGCTGTGTATCAGAAAGACAAACACCGCAGCGTGGAAGCATTAGAATTGCGTCTGCTTGAAGCGGTGGTCGATGAACAAACGCACCTTGAAAAAGGCTTGTCGATGCTGAAACTGCTGGCGGCATTGGCTCCTATGCTTGGTCTGCTTGGAACTGTAACAGGCATGATCGAGACCTTCCAGGTGATTACTCAGTTTGGTAACGGCGATCCAAAAGTCATGGCTGGTGGTATTTCAATGGCGCTGGTAACGACAGTACTTGGCCTGGTGGCGGCAATGCCTCTGCTTCTGGCTCACAATGTGTTGAGCTCACAAGCAGAAAACATTCGCAATATTCTTGAGAAGCAAGGCATCGGCTTAGTAGCAGAACAGGCTGAGCGCGATATGCCGAAAGGAATGAACAAAGTGAATACAGTCGCGGAGAATGCAGCGTAATGGAGCAGATCTTACTCAACACATTGGGTTTGATCAGCGAAGATTGGGCCACAACCTTGATGAGCTTTATGCAGCAAGGTGGCCAGATCTTATGGTGGCTGGCCGCCGTGGTTGCGGTGTGCTGGTTATTGGTTATGGAGCGGGTGATCTACCTGACCACGGTTTTTCCTAAGGTAAAGACATCGCTCCGTGACCAGTGGCTGGCAAGGTCGGAACACCACTCTTGGTACGCGCATCAAATCCGCGACGGATGGATTGCAAAGGCGCAGATTGAATTGCGTCAGAACCTGTCAACGATCAAGTTGCTAGTGGCTATTTGCCCAATGCTTGGCTTGTTAGGCACGGTGACGGGCATGATTACCGTGTTTGATGTCATGGCTTCACAGGGCAGCAGCAATCCAAAATTGATGGCTTCAGGCATCTCGCTTGCGACCTTACCTACCATGGCAGGAATGGTAGCGGCGTTGGCAGGGATGTTTATTCATGCACGATTAAGTAAAGTGTGTGAGCGAAGAGCCATCCAATTAGAACAATCTTTAAGGAGTCAGAAGTGAGACTCGGACGCAGACCTAACCAACAAGATGAAGCTCAAGTCGATTTAACATCCATGCTTGATATCGTGTTTATCATGTTGATTTTCTTTATTGTTACTAGCTCATTTGTTCGTGAGTCAGGGGTAGAAGTCAATCGCCCACAAGCTTCAAACGTGGTGAGCCAGAAGGACGCCGGTATTTTCATAGCGGTAACGGCAGCAAACGATGTGTATATCGACAAGCGTTTGGTTGATATCGAACGGGTAGAAGCGTCGATCGAACATTTGCTGCTTGATCAGCCAGATGCATCGCTGGTCATTCAGGCGGATGAACATGCGTATAACGGCACCGTGGTAAAAGTGATGGATGCAGCTAAAGGCGCTGGCGTTAAGAACATTGCATTGGCAGCGGAGACACCTTAATGGGTAGGCTGTTACTTGCATTACCCTTGTCGCTGTTGATCTCAGTCAGCTTGTTTAGCTTTATGGCCTGGATGGTAGACAATGGTAATCAACGCGCTCCAAAAGCTTCTGAAGCGGTGCGCTTTGATATGGTGATGGTGGAAAATGATGCCGATGTTCAGCGTCGTCAACGATCTGTACCTGAGCAGCCTGAACCACCCCAAGCACCAGAGCCGATGGAGTTGTCTCAAGCGAATACTCAAGTTGAGCCGATGAGCCAAGTGACACCGACCAGTGCTTTGGGGCTAAATACGGCATTAGATGGCATTGCGATTAGTGCGCCAAATCTAAAGGGCACCATGGGCAACCAGCAAGCTTTACCTTTGTACCGTGTTGAGCCGCGTTACCCAAGTAAAGCGCTTAAGCGAAAAGCCGAGGGCTATGTTGTGATGCGCTTTACGATTGATGAAACAGGTCGACCAAAAGATATCGAAGTACTTGAAGCTGAACCGACTCGGATGTTCGAGCGAGAGGCGATACGTGCACTTAAGAAGTGGAAATATCAGCCAAAAGTGGAAAATGGTGTGTCAATTGAGCAGTTTGGCCAAACGGTAAGATTGGAGTTTAAGTTGACAAAATGATGAAGAAATTTCTAATTGGTGCCGTGTTAAGCTTTAGTGCTTTCACGACTACCGCGAATGAGCTGAGTCAGTATACTGCGACCCGTGTCCAGCGTGCGCATAACATGGCGCAGGAGGATAACCTCAAAGAAGCTATATCGACGCTTGAAGGATTAGATCTGTCTCGTGGCTATGATCAGGCTTTTGTCGCTCGTATGCTGGGTATTTTCTATTGGCAAAACCAGCAAATTAAGCCCGCGATTAAACAGCTTCAGTATGCGGTTAATAGTGGTTTACTACAGGATGAACAAGCGTGGCAAACTCGTAAGATGCTAGCGGATATGCTGCTTAACGAGCAACAATACTCGCAAGCGTTACCGCACTATTATGCGCTAAGTAAGACGGTACCTAAAAGTCAGAAGGCTCATGATGTTTGGTTGCGCATCGCACAGTCGCATTATCAGCTCAGTGAGTGGAACAAAGTCATTGCATCAATGGGGCGTTACGAGCAATTCGGGCAACCTGATAAGACAGGTCCTCTTTCGATCAAGCTTTCTGCGGAACTGGAACTTAAAAAGTGGAAGCCAGCGATTGGTACAATTAAGCGTTTGATTGCGATTGAGCCTGTACGTGTGGAATGGTGGCGTCAATTGGTCGCTTTACATTTACGCATTAATGATAATAAGCGTGCTCTAGACTCTCTGGCTCTTGCTAAGCTTCAAGGTGTCGAACTTAGTCAAGATGATTTGAAGCTGTTAGCGCAACTGTATGCAAACCGCGGCATTCCAGAACGTGCTGCCATGATCTTAAACGAACTGCATGAGATTGACTCAGACAGCAGATTGAAAGCTCAGCAAGCAACGTACTGGCAAATGGCCAAAGAGTGGGATAAGTCGATAGATAGCTGGCGTGTGGCAGCAAGACTAGACTCTCAATACTACTGGAACTTTTCTCAGTTACTGGTGCAAGAGGGCCGTTATCAACAAGCGTTAGCTGCACTCGATAACGTTTCTGGCCGAAAAGCGGATGTCGCTCTTATCAAAGCTCGTGCTTATTACAAGTTGAAGCGTATCGATGATGCCCTTGCGAATGCGAAACGGTCGTATGAAATGAAACCATCCGATCAGGCAAAAAGCTGGGTGACTTATTTGTCTCAACTCCGCAAAGCAGATTCCAGTTTAAATTCTTAAATCGCTATGATGATTCAAAGGCTCGAGGTAACGCTCGGGCCTTTTTTTATACTTTAATACTTATATTTCAAGATAATGCGGATTCTATGGGTCTGGTTGGCGGAGGTGTCTGGCAAGCATCTATAGAGAATGTATCTACAATATATGGAAAGTAGTAATACAAAAAACTAGCTTCTTTATTCAACAAATCGCTGGTCCACCTCTCATCAGAATTTATTGAACCAGATCCCATGCTGTAAACGTCACAATTACTCACCCTAGTATTGATAAAGTTAAAAGTAATGGATCTTAATACATTGAGAGAAGTAGCACGCAAAAATGCACAAAACTTATACGTAATGATGAAAAGTTCACTATTTTTTTGTGATATTTCTCAAATTAACGGCATTAAATGAACTAGTTGCATAATAAGTTGTTTGTTTTATTTGGTTTTCATTACTAAGTTGTTATCTGTTCGTTGCAAATGAAGCAGAGTTAATCTGTTTTTGGGCGAATCGGCACAAACAACTATATGGATGTTAACAATGAAAATGAAAGCTCTAGCCGTAGCAGTGGCGGCACTAGCATGTGGTACACAGGCATTCGCAGCAGAAGTTTACAACAGCGATGGTACATCTTTATCAATCGGCGGTCACGTATCTGTGGGCGTGGGTGAGTATGATCCAGATGCTCCAGATGAAGTCAAATTACATGAAGTATCTCCTCGTATCAACGTTGCAGGTAAAAAAGACATCGGCAACGGCGTAACAGTTGATGCCAAAGGTGAGTGGCAGCTAAACTTCATCGAAGGTGGTGAGCAATCATTCAAGACTCGTCTTGGTTACATCGGTGCAACGCATGAACAACTCGGTCGTGTTGTAGCTGGTACACAATGGACACCATACTATGATGTGGGTGGCGTTGCCGATCTACCAATCGCGTTTGCCAACGACTTCTTGTATCCAAATCAATACAACCTGGGTTCTGCTCGCGGCGAAAAAATGCTTAGCTACCGTAAAGGTTTCCAATTCGGTGAAGGTTTCGCGTTCAACCTAGGCCTTGGATGGCAAGGTGAGCAAGGTGACTATGATAATCGTGGTCAAATTGCACTAAGCACTGAACTTGCTGGCTTTAGTCTTGGCTATGCATACAACGGCGGTGATGTTGATTTCGGCGCGCAAACTGAAAATGCAAGTTCACACATTTTATCAGCTAAATACGGTTCTTACGGTTCAGGCCTATACGCTGCAATTGTTTACGGCATGAACGAGTACTTCTATGTAGGTTACGAAGACACCACTCAACTAGAAGCTCTTCTGGCATACGGTGTTAACGATTGGACATTCAGCGTGAACTACGAGTCAGTTGATGAAGACGATCTAGATACACTATACAGCGAAATGGCACTACAAGCCGAGTACGCTGTAACTCCTTCATTCTACACATTTGCAGGTTATCAAATCGATCTTGGTAACGACATTGATGCAGAAGAGAACGATTACTGGATTTTAGGTGCTCGTTACTACTTCTAATCAATAGGACAGTATTTGCTGCCTAAACACAGTTATTGTGTTAACGCCTACTCGATGTGAGTAGGCGTTTTTCTTCCCACCCTGATTCAGGGCGATGAGAAAAATCGGCATTTAATCGTAGTAATGCCCGCAAGTGCGGGCATATTTTTTCGTTACTTTGTGTCAAGCAGATCGAGGAAGAAGGCATATTCAAGGGCATCTTCTTTTAGACGCTTAAAGCGACCCGAAGCGCCACCATGGCCTGCTTCCATATCTGTCTTTAACACCAGTACGTTGTTATCTGTCTTCATCTCACGCAATTTAGCTATCCACTTCATTGGCTCATAGTATTGCACCTGAGAGTCATGCAAACCTGTGGTGACCAACATGTTCGGATAATCCTGCACTTTGATATTGTCGTAAGGTGAATAACTCAACATGTAGTCGTAATAGGTTTTGTTGTTTGGGTTACCCCATTCATCGTATTCATTGGTGGTTAATGGAATCGATTCATCCAACATCGTTGTCACGACATCGACAAAGGGTACATGCGCCCCAATGCCGCGGTACAACTCAGGTGCTTGGTTAATGACGGCACCCATCAACAGGCCGCCTGCTGAGCCGCCAACCGCGAACACTTTGTCTTTCGCTCCATATTGTTGCTCGACCAAGCCTTTGGTGACATCGACAAAGTCGTTAAAGGTATTTTGCTTGGTGAGCTTTTTACCATCCTCATACCAAGGGCGGCCGAGCATTTCCGAGCCACGGATATGGGCAATGGCGAAAACGAAGCCACGATCCAACAGGCTCAAACGGGTTGAGCTAAAGGTTGGTTCAATAGTGGCACCGTAAGATCCATAACCGTATTGATAAATTGGGTTGGTGCCATCTTTGTTAAACTTATCTTTGCGATAAACCAGTGAAACAGGTACTGACTTGCCATCTCGTGCTTTGATCATGATTCGTTCAGACTGGTAATTATCTGCATTAAAGTCACCCAGTACTTGGGTTTGTTTCATAACTTCAGACTCACCCGTTTTCAGATCGAAATCATAATAAGTACCGGGCGTGGTTAAGCTACTGTAGTAAATGCGCACCTTTTTGTTATCTAACTCGTAGTTCCCGGTCAGATACGCTGCAAATGCGCTGTCGTGAAATTGGAGGGGAAACTCGTTACCAGTAGATAGCTCCCGGACAGTCACCGTTGACAAGCCATTTGCGCGCTGCTCATATACGAGGTGGTCATCAAATAACTCAAAATCGACCAGCTGAGTATCATCGTCTGCCGGAATAACATCTTGCCATTGCGAACGGTCGTGCATGTTGTCTCTATGCACTTTCATCAAACGGAAGTTAATTGCTTGGTAGTTGGTGTAGATGTAGTACCAGTCGCCGAGTTTTGCGATGCTGTATTCGATACCAGTTTCGCGTGGAAAAAATGGTTCAGCTTTCGCATTTGGGTTGTTGGCATCGAGAACCGACACGCCACTGGTTTCTGTACTGGAGTGCCAAATGTAAACCTCTTCTCCATCTTTACTCTTGCTGATGTAGGTATAGTACTCACTGTCCGATTCTTCGTAGACAAGCTCGTCTGTACTTTGAGGGGTCCCCAGCTTATGTCGGTAAACTTGGTATCCCAATAGTGTTTGCGGATCCTTTTTTATGTAATAAAGTGCCTGGTTATCGTTTTGCCAGGCTATAGCACTCGAAGCCCCTTCGATTTCGTCCTCAAGGTATTCACCAGTCAGCAGATTTTTGATTTTGATGGTGTAAATACGGCGGCTTAACGTGTCTTCTCCATAAGCTAACAGCGTTTCATCAGGACTGACGTGTAACCCGCTGACGTTAAAGAACTCATGTTCCTTAGCCAGTTCATTGACATCCAAAATTACCGATTTATCTGTGCCTGCGAAGTCTTTCGCGCGCAAATGAACTTCGTATTCATTGTCTCCAGAGACTTCACTGGAATAAAAGTAACTTCCTTTTCGAACCGGAACGGAGTTATCGTCTTTGGCAATTCTGCCCTTGATTTCTTCAAACAGGTTTTGCTGAAGTGTTTCGGTATGCTTGAGTACGGTTTCGGTATATTTATTCTCTGCTTCAAGATGCTGCAATACCTCCGAATCTTGACGCTCGTCGTCACGCATCCAGTAGTAATTGTCGATCCGGGTATCGTTATGGATCGTCATAGCATGAGGGACTTTTTTCGCGACAGGAGCTTGAGTTTGCTGAGCAATAAGCTGTGACTGAGAATAATGGTTCATAGGTGAAGTTCCTTGATTGCTGCATCCGGCCAGAATTGTGACTGATACGGCCAACGTTGTAAGAGTAAAACGCATCTGTTTATCCTTGTATTTTATACCCAAGTTATCTTTTTGAATGGAATCTAATTCTAAATAGCTTGAGCTTGCTTTTAGTTTGGGTACTGATGTTCTTGATCTTCCAGTGATCGATATGAAACTTCATTGTGTAACCAGTTGTTATACAGAGCAAACTCTGTTTTTGAATCTGAGATGGCCGTTAGATGCGCTTTGGCGGATGATATGAATAAATAAAAAAGGGACATACTGAAAAGCATGTCCCTGAGACTATCCGTTTAAATAGGTTAAATAACCTGTGGTACTTGGTTGGAGTGATCCGGCGTGCGATTAACCCAGCGTAGCCCGAGCATGGCGATAATTGACATCGCCATCATCAAAATACCCAGAGGCATTTGGTTGTGAGCGGGAAATAGCGATGCAAGTAAGGTTGCGATACCTGCGCCTAAGTTTTGCATGCCGCCCAGTGTCGCGCCCGCAGTCCCCGCATGATATGGAAACGGAGAAATCGCCCCTGTTGTAGCCGCAGGAAATAAAATGCCCGCACCCAAAAAGTAAATAGTAGCGCCGCCAATCAAAGTTAACGCGGTCGTTAAGCCAAACAGGCCTGGGATCAACACGACGGCTGAACCGATAAAAATGGCAACCAGACCAACATTCAGGGCTCGGCGCATTGAACGGCGTTGTGCAATATAGCTCGATAAGCCTGAGCCGATCAGGTATCCCGGGATCGGAATAATAAACAGCAAGCTGACGGTTGTCGCTGGTAATCCCAACACACCACCTAATAGCACGCCCGCTGCTGCTTCAATGACGCCCACTCCCGCGAATGTTGCCACAAGGCAGATCAAAAAGCCTTGGAAGCGTTTATCGGATAGAACGTATTGGTAGCTCTTAGTCACTGGCTCATGTTTGCGTTTTTCGACAGGAAGCGTCTCCATCATGCTGGTCATCATAGTAATCACTACAGCAACACCGAATAGTGCGAGGAACAGGTAACTTGTGCGCCAGCTAAATGCCTCTGTTAAATAACCACCGAGTAATGGCGCAACCAAAGGTGAGAACAGGATACACATGCTAATCAAGCTATTCGCACGGTGTAGCTCTGCGCCATCAAAACAGTCGCGAGTTAATATACGTGCCATGGCACCACCACAACCAATGCCTAAGCCTTGGAGAAAGCTACCGACTAAGAACCACTCAAACTGGTGGGTAAAAAGAGCGACTAACGTTCCTACAATGTAAATGAGCAAGCCAGCAATAATTATTGGTTTACGTCCAAGACGATCGGACAGCGGACCATACACAAACTGTGATAAGCCATAGGGGATCAAGTAACAAGCCATGACGGCTTGAAGCGAAGACGCAGAAACCAAAAACTCACTCGCCATATGACCGATTGAAGGCACGTACATCGTTTGGGTCATTTGACCTACGGCAGTCAATATTGCGATTAAGAAGGTAAGTTTCACTAATGGAAACGAAGCCGGCATTTACGTGTCTCTCCAATAAATTTAAGGTGTAAAAAACCTTAGCGCTCGATAAAGAGTGCTAATGTATTTGTTATTTTAGGGGGATTGTTCGTGCGAGATATTAGTGCTTGAATGTATTGTTGGCAATCTAAACTTGCACCGCCAAGCAAGATTAAAATCTATGATTTGGATTAGAAAAAATAATCCGAAAGTTTGGTGTGCGAAAAGACAAAAAAGGGAGCGAATGCTCCCTTAGAAAAATTTATGCTTGTTCTCGACCTGATGCGTAAGCGTACAGCAGTTCTAGAGCGATAGTCGCGCCTGCTAATGCGGTGACATCACTTTGGTCATAAGGTGGTGACACTTCTACCACGTCCATGCCTACGATATTCATACCAGCCAAACCACGAATGATTTTAAGCACCTTGTCAGTATTTAAACCGCCGCAAACCGGCGTGCCCGTTCCCGGAGCAAATGCTGGATCTAAGCAGTCTATATCAAAGGTAACGTATACTGGCTTATCAGCAACGGTACGACGAATCTCGTCTAGAATCTCATTCACAGACATGTCATTAGCTTGCATCGCATTAATAACGTTGAAACCGTGATCTTGCTGTTTGTACTCAGTACGAATACCAATTTGTACCGAGTTCTTCGCAGAAATTAGCCCTTCTTTCGGTGCATGGTAGAACATCGTACCGTGGTCGTATGAGCTGCCGTTCGCGTATGTATCTGTATGAGCATCGAAATGAACTAGCGCCATTTCGCCATAATGTTTCGCATAAGCACGCAGAATCGGAAGGGTGATGAAATGATCCCCCCCTAGTGCAAGCATTGTTTTTTCGCTTTTTAAGATCTCGCTTGTTGCCGCTTCCAGACGGTAAGTGAAGTCTTCTGCGTCACCGCTATCGAAGACCAGGTCTCCGGAATCAATGACGGTTAACTTATCAAATACGTTGAAATCCCAAGGAAATTTTTTACCTTCCCAGGCTAAATTCACCGAAGCGCGACGGATAGCATCCGGACCCATGCGAGCCCCTGAACGACCAGATGTTGCCATGTCGAGAGGAACACCGAGTACCACAACGTCTGCCTCTGCAGTCACCGGATTTTTAATGTACGGAAGACGCAGAAACGACATTGAGTTGGAGTAAAGCGAATAATCGGTTTTAGTAAACAAATCATTCATATCAGAAATCCTCTAAATAGGTGTATCCCACCAAACCTTGTTCTAGTTCAGCAAGGATTTGTGTTTGTTCACCGGCTTCAACTCGTTCTGAAACCAGTTGTTTGTAATTGTCACGAATTGCATCAACGTCGATATGAACATAATGCATCATGTCTTCTACGCTATCACCTTGGTTGATGTAGCTAATCTCAAACTCACCATTCTCTTCTACGTTCACAACCACACTATGGGTGTCGCCAAATAAGTTGTGCATATCACCAAGAATTTCCTGGTATGCACCCACTAGGAAGAATCCCAGCAGGTATGGCTTGTCTTTGCTCCATGCAGGAACCGGTAGGGTACTTTCTATACCTTGACCATCCACGTAAAGATCAATCGCACCATCAGAGTCACATGTGATGTCCAACATAACCGCACGACGTTCTTCGGCGTCGCCTAAACCAGAAAGCGGCAATACAGGGAATACCTGATCGATCCCCCATGCATCTGGCAGCGACTGAAAGAGCGAGAAGTTGACAAAGAACTTGTCTGCGAGACGTTCGCTCAATTCATCCAGGATTGGGCGGTGGAAGCGGTTCTTCGTGCTCATCTTACGGCTCAATTCGAAGTAAATGCGCAGCGACAGTTGTTCTGCCCAGGCGCGCTGCTCAAGGTTAATCACGCCAGTCGCAAAATTAGAATGTGCCTCTGCCAAATCGCTTTGAGTATCGTTGTAAATCTCTATCAGTGCTCGCGCGTCAGTACCGTTTTGCAGGTTTTCCCAGTTGCGCCACATATTTTGCAGCAACAAAGGGGCATCATCTGCTGGAGCAAACACGTTTTCAGGTTGATAAGCTTCTGTACCAATTACATTGGATACCAACACGGCATGATGCGCCGTCAAAGAGCGACCGGACTCAGAAATAATCACCGGCATCGGCTGCTCATATTGCTGACATACATCGCCAACCGTGTTGACGATATTTCGCGCGTACTCAGCAAGCCCATAGTTCATCGAGTTGGATGATTGGCTACGTGTTCCGTCATAATCTACCGCAAGGCCGCCACCCACATCGAAGTAATCAATGCTGGCACCCATTGCACGCAGCTCGCAGTAAAAACGTGCAGACTCATTCACGCCGTTACGCACATCACGAATGTTCGCCATTTGTGACCCAAGGTGGAAGTGCACTAATTGCAGAGCATCGAGTTTGTCGCTGTGCTTCAGGCGGTGAATCACACTCAATACTTGTGATGCGGACAGACCAAACTTGGACTTTTCGCCACCACTTGACTGCCATTTTCCCGCACCTTGAGAAGCAAGGCGAATACGCAGACCCAAGCGAGGTTGTACGCCTAAGCTTTTTGCTTCTTGTAGTACCAGATCAAGCTCTGACAGCTTCTCTAATACGATAAACACTTTATGTCCGAGCTTTTCGCCAATCAACGCAAGTCGCACGTACTCTCGGTCTTTATAGCCATTACAGACAATCACGGAGCTGGCCTGTTGAGCCAGAGCCAGTACGGCCAACAATTCAGGTTTACTGCCTGCTTCAAGTCCGAGTTGTTTTGTCTCGAGTTCTGCTTGGCTGGCGAGTATTTCATCAACCACTTCACGTTGCTGGTTTACCTTAATTGGGTACACCAACAGGTATTGGTTCGGATACTGATAATCTTCAATCGCTTGGTTGAAAGCATCACAAAGACCATGCACGCGCTGGTGCACGATCTGTGGGAAGCGAACGAGAACAGGTAAGTTCAGCTGCTTCGCTTCTAGTTCTTTTACAATGGCACTGAAAGGGATTTGATGTGCACGGTCACTTCGAGGAGAGACGTATACCTCGCCTTGGTTATCGATACCGTAGAAGCCTTGGCTCCAGTAGTGAACGTTGTAGTCCGCGCGAATGCGGTCTAATTTGGTTGCTTTTTCCAACTCAATTCTCACCAAAATGTACTTAAGCCTTTAATTTATTAGAAGGAAAAGTACCAAAAAGCAATTCATGAGGCATTAATACCAATCACAGTGAGTAAATGATCAGAAATAGCGCAGGAAAATGCATGATAACAAGGCACAATTTTTTGATAAGTAGTTACTCTACAGTCAAAAATTGTAACGCAGTTATCGAACATTTTAACCAGCTAGAATGACCAGTTACTTGCTACGATTGGTATCACCTCATACCCTGACACGAACTCCGTGTGCGCGCATTAACGGATAAAACTTGTCTAGAGTCTAATGATTAAAATCTATCCTATCGATTAGGTATGGTTGTCGAAGAATTATGTAAACAATTGTTTAACATTTGGACTGCACTGCTGTTATATTTGGTCTGACCAGAATGGATTTCTTGATTGAAAAATACCTCAAACATAAGGATATGTTTTGCAGTTGCATCGAATTCAGGGGTACATACAGACCATGTATCTCGCCGAGTACACCGACAAACTCATGTTGCTTGATGGCGCAAGCCGGGCCGACATTCCTCATCTCAAAGATTTTATTGAGCACCAACTTAAGCGACCATTTACCGATCTCAAGCTGGTGGTCGTTACCCACATGCATCCCGATCATGCGGGCGCTGCACATAAACTTAGAGCTCTGACAGGATGCAAAGTGTTAGCGGCTAAGCGTGACGCTCAATGGTATAGCGGTATTGATGGCTGGTTGATGCATTTAACCGACTTGTGTTTGGCAAGGTGGATGGCAAATCGAATGCGTAAACCAAAACGTAACCTCTGGTATTCACGGAAACTGAATCCAGATATTGAGCTGCTTGACGGTGATAGTATTCCGGGGTTTGAAGATTGGCAGGTACTGGAAACCCAGGGTCATACCGACAGAGACTTATCGGTTTACCACGCAGAACAGAGCGTGTTGTACGTAGCGGATTTGATCGTTAAAGTGAAAAAACACTTGATTGCGCCGTTTCCTGTTTTTCATCCCAATCAATATCGTTGTTCTGTTAAACGGGTTTTTGAACTGCAGCCGAGCTGTTTGTTGCTTGCGCATGGAGGAGAAGTGGTTCTGGATGAAAAAGCTTATCTGCATATCCTGGATACAGCGCCAACTAAGCCACATACACATTGGCGGGCGACGAAAATAAAAGCGAAAGGGTTACTGAGTGTTTTGTTACGGAGAAATAAGCGCAGAGGCAAGTGACACTCTTTGAGCGTCACTCGCCGAATACGATAGTTATTGCGGAGCCAATAAGTGGGACTGGCTCGGATCAACCAACACTTTATCTGACATTGCCTGACGGCCTAGCAGCATCATGTAAGTCATGTTTTCACGGTTAGTCAATGTAATGTCTATCGGCCACTGTTGGTCGTTCATGCGTAACATTGTGGTGATTACGCAGCGGTGCTCGAAAGTCCCGTTTGAGGATTTCACTTTACGGTTCGCTTTTAATGGTGCAGTACAGCGAACGACCTGTTCTAAGTGGTAAACATCCGGGTGAAGATCGAACTCGACATATGAACGGCCGTTCTTCTCAAAGCACTCGATATTATCGACGTGGAGCGAAGAGGTTTGCGCACCAGTGTCGATACGAGCTTCAAGGTGGGGAATGCCTAATTCTGGTAAGCAAATTGCTTCAGCATTCCCAATGACAATTTTCTGATTCATAGTGTCATCCTAGCGACGGATAGCATAGCGAGGCCAAGTCATCTCTCTATGCTGTTTGGATAGTAATCAACCTTTACCGCGTGTGCGGTTTGCATTTGGTTTCGCGTTTTTTTCGATAAAGTCGAAAATCATCGCGGCAACGTTTTTGTTTGTTGCCAATTCGATACCTTCAAGACCCGGCGAGGAGTTCACTTCCATCACCACCGGACCGTTTTTGGATTGCAGAATGTCTACACCACATAGGTTTAAGCCCATCACTCTTGCAGCATTAACCGCTGTTGCTCGTTCTTCTTTGCTCAGCCTGACAAGTTGCGCAGAACCGCCACGGTGAAGGTTCGAGCGGAATTCCCCTTCTTTTGCCTGACGTTTCATTGCGGCAATGACTTTGTTGCCAACAACAAAACAGCGAATATCCGCCCCTTTTGCTTCTTCAATGAACTCTTGAACCATGATGTTCGCTTTTAAGCCCATGAAGGCTTCAATCACACTTTCTGCTGCTTTATTGGTTTCAGCCAGAACAACACCAATCCCTTGAGTACCTTCAAGTAGCTTAATAACCAGTGGCGCGCCGCCAACGTTTTTGATCACATCCTGGATGTTGTCAGGGTGGTGTGCAAACCCCGTACGTGGTAAGCCGATGCCTTTGCGAGACAAAAGTTGCAATGAACGCAGTTTGTCGCGTGAACGGCTTATCGCGACCGATTCATTGACACAAAATGTCCCCATCATTTCAAATTGGCGTACGACTGCTGTGCCGTAGAAAGTAACTGAAGCACCGATACGTGGAATAACCGCGTCGTATTGTGGCAATTCTTCACCCATATAACGAATCTTTGGGTTGTTACTCGTAATGTCCATGTAGCAGTGTAGCGTGTCGATAACATCAACTTGATGTCCACGCTCTTCACCTGCTTGCTTTAGGCGCATGGTTGAATATAAATTCTCATTACGAGAGAGAATAGCGATACGCATGGCTGTTCCTTTGTAAGTCAGTACCAGATTAAAAATATAAGTATAGAGTATAGAATGCAGCAGGCTGATGATATTGATATGACATAACCTACATACTTCAACGAGTTAGAATGGTGGTTGGACAACCACATCGTTGAGGGTGTGCACATTAGTTTTTTTCGCTGGCAGATGAAAACGAAAAAAACTCGTCGTGACGACAAATATTTTTTATCGAATTCGAGCGAATTATAATGCGTGATTTCTTGCAGAGAGGGAAAGTGACAAGAGTAGAAATAATAAAACCCCGCCTGGTTTCCCAGACGGGGCTTATTCTTTTTCGCAGCAATCCGGCTACTAAATAGGTGCTCCCTGCATCTATCCTTGATTATGGCTAAGTCCTTTAACCGAGTTCCCTGTTCATCGCCTTCCTAGCGGTGTCCATTCTTGCCTATCATCCTGACGGGCGAACTCTATCCTAGAGCTTAACTACATCCTTGCTGACAACTCATCCTAAGCTATCAAATCTTCATCCTGAAGATACCTAGTCCATTAGGCTTTTTCCTGTTCCTGCCAACATCCTGTCGACACATTCAGTATTCATGTTTTGTGGTTTTTACTCAATCCTCTATTTGCAATTATTTTTGAAATCGATTGCATGAATTAAATTGTTTTTATTTATAAACAATAGGTTAATGTTATTTTCTGGCTTTAGTCTTAGTGTGGTTTAATCCATTTACTTACACGCTATGTAAGAGATCTCGCACAAGTTATTGGGCGTATGTCGTAATTGTGATGATTTTGGATGAGCTGCTCGATTTGCTCTCGATCACAAACCGGTCTATATATCTTGGGTAATCAATATTCTCTGCTGAGCAATGCTCTCGTTCATCTATAGATGAGTATGAAGCAAATTATTTGGAAGAGTTTGTTTCATCGCTAGTTTTTCTAATTAAAGACTAGACTTTTGTTTTAAAAGTATGGTAATTGATTATGTTCCACCTCGAAAAGTCTTATTAAGATTTGGTGACAGTAAAAGCTGGGAACTTGATTGCCATTTTTCTGTCATATCTGGTGAGTAGGTTGACCGTGTAGGGAAGATAATAGTTGGTTTGGTCAGACAATAATAGACAGCAAACAAACCACTATTGTCATTATGTTGTGAATCTGGTCACGGTTAATTAGTTGATTCCTATATAGATTTAAGGGAATTACAAACCTTAGACAATAAGCTCAGTGAGAGCGCTACTTATATTATGAGGGAGATTACTATGAAAAAGATGAGAAGAGCTCAGTTACATCGCGTTCGTATTCAGTATTGGAAAGATACGAAAGATGAAACAGCTAAAAAATCATAGTTAACTACTTTCGACGTCAATGGGCTGGCAGTGGAATGCAATATTCCCAGTAATTGCCAGCTCTAAAATACCTTCCTAGCGTTACTTTCCCTTAGACAAAAAATAAAAAAGCCGATCCGAAGATCAGCCTTTGTATACTTTCCTAGATCAGTTTCACTGTCTGGAATTAAAAGTAATTTGCATCTACCAATTCGCTAGCTTTTGCAGTTTTTACTTCAGGGCGTGCTTCCAGCCAAGCCAAAACTTGTGCTTTTTGCTCTTCAGTTGCGTTGCCGTAACGGTCAGTTGAGCATAGGAAGCCTTCAAACAGTTCCAGACCACCGCCACCAAAGCACAGACCTAAACCGTCAATGTAATCAACAAAGTCATCAACGAATACATCGTAGCGGTCGAAGTCATTGATGTCTGTTTCACAGCTGATTTCAAACCCTAGGATCGCGAATTCACCTAAGAACAGCTTTTTACGGATACGACGGCTTTTATTATCGATTCTTTCTAATTTCATAACTATCTCTCGTGGATGATCTTAGTACGCACACTTTATACCTTCTATAAACCTATATCCCAAGTAAAATTCTAACAAGTCGACATGTTTGGTTGTTCTTTGTTCGAACTACGTTTAGTTATCGCCGCGTTGATATGAGGTCCACCCCACCCCTGATTGATGCTGTTAAGAAATGATTTAGCAACATAACCTTCATTTATCTTAATTATTGTTGTCATAATTTTTCTCCAAACTTCCCTTCGTTCAACTACTTATAAAACTCTAATTTAAAATTACATCAAACATTGGGAAAGTGAGATCATGAGTAAGGAAACCTTCGACGCAACGCGTTATAACCACAGCAATAACAAACCATTTGAAGAAGTACTAGAAGCGAGTCTATCACGTCGTAGTATTTTGAAAGGCGGATTGGGCATCAGTGCAATGACTGCGTTTGGTGCTTTTGGCTTGGCTGGGTGTAACTCTTCAAGCTCAGGCACTTCGGCAAGTGCTGCGTCTGGAGTATCAAAAGCAGTACTAAACTTTGAATCGATTCCTGGTTCGTTAACGGACGCAGTTTCTATCCCATCAGGTTACACTGCTCAAGTTTTAGTTCCTTGGGGTACGCCGTTAAATGCACAGGGAAACGCTTGGGAAAGTGACGGTTCAAACACCGGTGATGACCAGCTTAACGCATTAGGTATGCACCATGACGGCATGCACTTCTTCCCGCTGAATGACAGCACAACAGATGGCTTGCTATGTATCAACCATGAATATATTGATACTGCAGCGCTGCATCCGAATGGCCCGACGGTAGAGAACAATGTCCGCACCATCGTTGACGAAGTTCGTAAAGAGATCAACGCACACGGCGTATCGGTTGTTCGTATCCAACTAGAAGACAACATATGGAAATTGGTCGATACCGATCCATTAAACCGTCGTTACACAGGTGCGACAGTGATGGATCTATCTGGCCCTGTTGCACACACTGAATTGACGGTAACGCGCTTCTCTCCAGACGGCAGCCAGGCTCGTGGTACGCTGAATAACTGTGGTAACGGCTACACGCCTTGGGGCACTTACCTAACCTGTGAAGAGAACTGGCCTGGTTACTTTGTTAATGCAGGTGAGCGTACTGAAGAGCAAAACCGTATAGGTATTGAATCAGGAAGCACTCGTTACTTATGGGAGACCCTAGCTGGTAACGCGGAAGAGCGTTTGGATGAGTTCACTCGATTTAATCTGGCTCCAACAGGCGCTAGCTCAACAGACGATTACCGCAACGAAGCTAATGGCCATGGCTATATTGTTGAAATCGACCCATACACGCAAAACTCTCGCGCGAAAAAACGTACTGCGCTAGGCCGTTTCCGTCACGAAGGTTGTACATTCGGTAAGCTGGAAGAAGGTAAACCAGTGGTATTCTACTCTGGTCACGATTCTCGTTTTGAATACCTCTACAAGTTTGAGTCAGCAGCTGCTTGGGACCCGGCTGATGCAAACCCAGCGAATCGCCTGGTCACGGGTGATAAGTACATGGACGAAGGTACGCTTTATGTAGCCCGCTTCAATGAAGACAGTACAGGTACATGGCTACCACTAACGCTAGATAGCATCACAACGACTGGCGGCACACTGGCTGATGAGTTCGACTCGTTAGCAGAAATCATTCTGAATACAGCGGGTGCGGCTGACAGTGTTGGTGCGACTCCAATGGACCGCCCAGAGTGGTGTTCTGTAGACCCATTCACTGGCACGGCTTATCTGACACTGACCAACAATACTCGTCGTACCGAGGATACTAACGCGGCTAACCCACGTTTAAACAATAAATTTGGTCACGTGATTCGTTGGGATGAAGGCGATTCAGCTACTGAGTTTGCATGGGATATCTTTGTGTTTGGCTCACCAGCTAACGGTGATGCAGATACAAACCGTTCAAGCTTAACGGAGTTAAACCAATTCGCAAGCCCTGACGGATTGGCATTCGACGGCCGTGGTATCCTTTGGATCCAAACGGATAACGGTGCGGAAGAAGTGACTTCATACACCAATGACCAAATGCTGGCGGTCGTACCATCGAAACTGACAGATGACAATGGCGATCCAGCGACGATTGGTGCCGATAACCAAGCGGAACTGAAACGTTTCTTTGTTGGTCCAAACGGATGTGAAGTGACAGGCTTTACCATTAGCCCAGATTACAAATCGTTGTTTATAAATATCCAGCACCCGGGTAACTGGCCATACAGCGATGACGCAGCAGAAGAAACACCTGCTGGTACAACGGTTCGTCCTCGCGCTTCAACGGTCGTGATTCGCCGTGAAGACGGTGGTGAAATCGCAGTATAATTCCAGCTCCTCATGCGTTAAACACAGCCCTGCTTCTGCGGGGCTCTTTTCTGTTTATATCCATGTTTATTTAGGCGCACATCCTCACAATCCTATTTGTCACCAATCTACCCCTGGGTTTCAGGAATCTTAGCAGGATAAGTCTTTGTCGGTTGTGTCGCTATATGTTCTGAGAAGCCACTATATTGATCAAAGAGTGTTACTCGATTACGACCAGAATGCTTTGAGTGGTATAACGCGACATCTGCTTGCGTCAGAGCATTTTCCATCGAGCTACCGTTTTCTAATTCGCTGACGCCAAAACTCATCGTCACTTTTATCTCAAACGATTGAAGGGATACTTCATTTTCTATTGCCGTTCTGATCTGTTCTGAAAAGCGTTCCGCTTGATCTCGCTTATCTAAAAGAATCATCACGAACTCGTCTCCACCCACTCGGACTACACATGCGGATTCCGGCAGGTTTTCTTTAAGTATAGTGGCGATCTTCTCCATAACCTGATCACCCATAGTGTGCCCATATTGGTCGTTAATTGCTTTAAATCGATCAATATCGGCCATCACGATACTGATGGGGGTGTTTTGTATTTTGGCATCGTGAATGAGATCCGGAATAATTTCTTCCAAAGCCCGACGATTATAAAGACCAGTTAATGCATCGCGAAGAGAAAGATCGTTAATCGATACAACGAGGCGGGCGTTTATTAACCACAGAATATTAAAACTCAAACCAACAATCAGACAGATACTAAATAAGAAAGTAAGTTGATGGATAAGTCCTGCATTCATGAAGCTCGCTATTTCTGGCGCAAATATACTCCAAAGTGTTCTTGCTCCCATAAACGCACTGTAACAAAAGAAAGAATAAGCCATGGCTTTTACTGGAAGATATAGATCGTTCTTCTTACCTTTCAACATTGCTATTCCACTGCATAAAGTCACCAAACACAGATAAATACTTAGATAGATAACGCGACTCTTGACCGACGGTGCGTAAAACGTGAAATAGTAAAGTAAGCTGCTAAATATGGGGATAGAGAGCGCCATGGTATGGGCGAGTTTAAGTGGGAATGAACGGAAAATACTTACACTGTAAAGGGTAAGGGAAAAGCCTACAAAGATAATGGTATTGGCTACGATGATGGTGAGCCAGTCGGGAAAGGAACCTCGGAACCCGAGTAGAAATGGCCCAAGACCAATAAACAACAAAGAGATAGAAAAGGTGTTCAACCCTTTGATTTTATTCTGTGTGTATTGGTAGCACAGGAGGCTGATAGAGCAGATACAAGAAAACAAAATAACAATAAAGTTAAGTGTTCTTACATCTAAATAATGACTTTCCATAGGCG
The DNA here is from genome assembly GCF_026000435.1 of Vibrio sp. STUT-A11. NCBI lineage: Bacteria > Pseudomonadati > Pseudomonadota > Gammaproteobacteria > Vibrionales > Vibrionaceae > Vibrio > Vibrio sp. STUT-A11. The sequence goes on from NZ_AP026764.1 coordinate 623,231, forward strand.
CTCCGTATTGAGCTACAACTCAGGCAACTCCTTTGCCTGAGTTTAATAATTAAGCGCCTCGTATATTAACGTAATTGTAGATAGTTGTCTTATGTTAAACCGCTATTCTTTGACCAACTCCAGAATCTCTCCTTGGTTTTTCTTCTGTTTGACTAGTAGTCCTAGCGTGATCATGACAACGCTAGGTACAATCCAACTGGCGAAATCACTGTAAAGAGGCATGTGAGTAGTCATCCATTGATCAATAGACTCTGGCATATTACCTAGAATATGCATCGCATCGACACAACCAAAGACCAGTGCGGTGAATGCAGTGACCACCACCATTGACTGAGACATTTTATTACGTAGTGGAGCCATCATCATCAAAGCAATCGCGACCGGATGAAGCGCAACCACTGCCGGTAAGGTGATCGCTAGGAGTTGCTCCAGTCCAACGTTGGCGACCAAACCTGCTAAGATCATTGTGATGATAACACTGCCTTTGTAGCTTACTTTGCTAAAAGTCTTATCATAGAATTCACTCCCTGCCGTGGTGACACCGATCGCTGTTGTTAAACAGGCTAGTACCATAACCGCGCCCAACAATAGCGAGCCAAAAGCACCAAAGTGACTGAAAGTAAACGCGGTAAGAATATCACCACCGTTACTGAACTCGTTTCCTAAATATGTGCTGGTAGAACCAATATAAGCTAAAGAAATATACACAAACGCCATGGCTACTGCGTACATGAGTGCCGCGATTAGCGTGTACTTTGCCGTCGCTTTTGGACAGTCTATGCCCATGCTTCGAATGGCACGGAAGATTATCCAACCAAAGCCAATCGAACCTAGAGCGTCCATCGTCATATATCCTTGAGTCAAGCCCTCTGAAAAAGCACCGCCTACGTATGGCCCGGTTGCGTGAGTTGTCTCACCTGCAGGGTAGATCAAAGCCGTTACTGATAAGATGACCAAGATTGCCATTAAAGCGGGTGTAAGAACTTTTCCTAGATTATCGATCAACTTACCAGGATATAGCGCAAACAAAATGGTCACTACGCAGAACACGGCGGTGAAAGGAATTAACGCTGAATCACCAAGAATCGGGGCAAAGCTGAATTGATAAGCGACGGTGATTGCGCGTGGAATCACAAATGCCGGGCCAATAACAATAAAAACCATGACCCAAAAACTGGTGGCCAGCGGTTTTGGTAAGGCGGCAGTTAATTTATCCGAGCCATTGACTATCGCGACGATTACCAATGCCATTGCGGGTAGTCCCACTCCGGTTAAGAGGAAACCTGCCATACCGTTAAGAAAGTTTTCGCCAGCCTGATAACCCAAAAAAGGAGGGAAGATAAGGTTACCCGCGCCCAAATACATGGCGAAGGTCATGAAGCCTAAAGCAGCGATATTACGTGCGCTTAACATTGTTATTCCTCTAGTGTTTCGCTTGAAAGAAACTGAAAGGAATAGGGAGTGTATCGTGACCCGTCAGCTTCTTATCAAGCTGACAGAAATTGTGGTGTTGCCTGTCAGCCCTGAATCAGTTTCAGAGAGAGCAGGAGGATTGCAGCAGCAACGCTGGAAGGGCGTTTCAAAGTAAATGATGATTGCGTAGTTGCTGACATGGAAATCCTTAAATCGTAAAAAGTGCCAGGCTATCGTTAGCCTTGGCGTGTTCTTACACTAACCAACACTACTACCTTGATACAACCCTGAAGAGAAAAATAAGTGGATATGGTTAAAGTTTGTTTTTGATTTGGAGTTATCATCTGGTTTTTTATAATTAAGTTGGAATATATGACTAATAAAATTTGGTAAATTATGTGTGCAGGTGGATTTTTTCACTTGCATTAGGTTTTTCATCTGCAAAAACTGTTCAAAAGGTAAGCGGGTTCTAATGGATTGAATCTTGTTCTTATTTTTAAGGCACTTCTTCAAATCAAGTCTAGAGAAAGTTATGTCCATCGGTCTGCTTACCGTGATGTTCGTGGAGATCGGTAACATTTTTCTTTCGTTGGGTACTTAAATGTTGTTTCGTGTGGCAGGCTGCGCGGTATTCTCTGTCAATTTTGTTTACAGTGGCCGTAATTTAAGTATCAACAGTCTCAACTCTGGGTTTTTATTTGAGGTCGTATGAAATCGGTTTATGACTACATTGTCGTTGGCGGCGGTATCGTTGGCGTATCTACCGCCTGGCAGTTGCAACAGCGTCATCCTGATCGTTCCATTTTGCTGGTGGAGAAAGAGTCTGGTTACGCGATGCATCAGACAGGCCATAACAGTGGCGTGATTCATGCTGGTGTTTACTATGCTCCGGGCAGTCTGAAAGCCGACTTTTGTAAACGAGGCGTCGAGGCTACCATCGCATTTTGTGCAGAGCACGGTATTCCTGTTGAGAACTGTGGCAAACTTTTGGTCGCAACGAGTGAACAGGAAGTAGAGCGTATGATTGCCCTCTACGAACGTTGTCATATCAATGGCATAGAAGTTGAATTGCTTGATCAAGCACAGCTAAAACTCGCTGAGCCAAACATCACCGGGTTGGGGGCGATTTACGTCAAAACCACCAGTATTGTTGATTATCGATTAGTGACTGAACACATGGCGAGAGAGTTCCAAAAGCTGGGTGGGCAAGTCAGTTTACGTACTCAAGTGGTCGCCATTGACGAAAAAGATCAGGAGGTACAGCTTACTTGTGTCTCCGATGGTCAATCGATGCAGCTCAACTGCAAGATGTTGATGACTTGCAGTGGGTTGATGGCTGATCGTATGACTAAGATGATGAGAATAAAAACAGATTTTCAAATCATCCCATATCGTGGTGAATATTATCGTTTAGACAATAAGCACAACAATGTCGTCAATCATCTGATCTACCCAATCCCTGATCCAGACTTACCCTTCTTAGGCGTTCACTTGACTCGCATGATTGATGGCTCGGTCACCGTGGGGCCAAATGCGGTACAAGGCTGGAAGCGGGAAGGCTATGCTAAATTTAACTTCAGCTTTCGAGATACATGGCGGATGCTGCGCTTCCCTGGCTTTTGGAAAGTGACGAAAAAACATCTGAAAACGGGTTTAGAAGAGTTTAAGAACTCCTGGTGGAAATCCGGCTACTTGCAGTTAGTTAACAAATACTGTCCTACGATTCAAGTTGAAGATTTGAAGCCTCACCCTGCTGGTATTCGTGCTCAGGCTGTGTTGTCGGATGGTACATTAGTGCATGATTTTCTGTTTGCAGAGACTGCACGGAGTCTACATGTATGTAATGCGCCATCGCCAGCTGCAACATCGGCGATACCTATTGGAGAATACATTTGCGATAAAATAGATGCGAAAATAAAGGCGAAAGTTGATATAGGCACAGAGCGTTATTGAGATAAGAAGTCAGTAGCCTGTTACCGAGTTATGCCAGTTCGAGTGCAATGCGCACGAACTGTTCATCTTGATACAGCACTTCGTAATTAAACGAGTTGTTGGCGTAAATGCTGCCTAGGAATAGTGAACGCTGGCTCATCGGGCCGCGGAAAAGCATCGAAATAGGCTCGATTAAGGCATTATTCTCGTCGAAATGCTGGTTCAGGTTTTCTGATAAGACACATAGCAGGCAACCATGTTGATCATACGATAGGTCGACGTCCTCTGGGCGAGAGAGTAATACCGTGGTGCCTAATTTCTTTTCGATTTCATTAATAAGCAGCAAGTAGCTGTCTAAATGTGGCTGAGGGTTACCTGGCTTGTCAGCTCCCACACAGCGTTCCAACAACGCTTCTAGATTACCGTTTTCCCCTTTTGCTTGCTGAGTCAGTGACTTTAATGGCTTTTTAATCAGCTTGTAGCGATTGCTTTTCAATTTAGGCTTGAGCCATTTTTGCAGCAGATCATTACGTTCTTTTAAAGAGATAGGGTGAGACGAAGCATGAATTTTAAAATGTAGATGCAGTAAAGCATGCACAGCAAGTTCGCTCAGAAGTTGGTTTGCATCTGCGGATGGTCTTGCCTGCTTAGAACTTTGCATTACACTCAAACGAAATCAAAAGAAGAAGGATAATGGTGCCGAGAGAGGGACTCGAACCCTCACACCAAAGGCACTAGCACCTCATGCTAGCGTGTCTACCAATTTCACCATCTCGGCATCATGATGCTCTGCACTTATACCAATCGTAGTAAATAATTTCTCATTCTAGCTCGTTAAAATCCTTGATTGTAGAGTAACTACTTATCGAAAACTTTTGCCTTGTTCTCAAGCATTTTTCCTACGCTATTTCTGAGCACTTCTTTACGGTGATTGGTATTACAGAGGCTTCGCAAAGAAGCGGTCAAATTGTATAACCAAATTCTACCTCTTGGCGAGTGTAAAGTTACGCATTTTTAGTCTTTCCTGTTTGATTGCGCATTTATTGGTCATTTTTAACTTGCAAAGCTGCAGGGCTTCTAATGATAGCCTTTATTTAGGTGTGGATATTAGCGCAAAATGCCTGGTTTGCATGAAATATGAACGCTTGAACGTTTGCTTTTATAAATGTGATGAATATCTCTTTTTATTGACTATACTGTCGTCCCGTTTAAACGGGATTTAGGGTTTCGTTGTTCAAGGCCCTTACCCATACAAGCCGTCACATGGAGCAGGCAGAGTGATCCACTCGCCAGCAGTGAATGACCCCACGGACCGGACCAGCTCCCTTTAATTGCTTGTATAAGGTAAAAATAAGATGTCGAACTATTCGCTCTGTCTATATGCTCATTCGCTAAGAGTCTCATCACTTAATACGTTGATTCCTTCTTTCACCAAGTCCTTTGGTGCTTCTCTTTTTGTTGACCTTGTGTAGGCGAGTCATGAGCATTCTATTTAGTTTAT